>NZ_JACJEC010000040.1:0-1435 GCF_014163875.1 Pseudoalteromonas sp. SR43-3
GCTGTCTCTTATACACAAATCCCTGCTAAGAAATTAGCGGGGATTTTTTTGAACTAAATCTCAATGTCATGATCAGATCTTCAAATCTTGTTTGAGGGCACATTATGATTAACGAACATACTCATTGGGCAAAACAACAATTCGGTAAATCGGACTTAGGTGATCCAAGAAGAACAGCGCGTCTGGTAAAGTTAGCATCAACGCTTGCAAATGAACCAGGAAAACCACTTGTAAACATCACTCAATCCCCCGCCGATATGGAAGGTGCCTACCGCTTTATTCGCAACGAGAATATTGACGCAACGGCTATAGCAGAGTCAGGCTTTAAAGCCACGGTTGAACAAGCAAAAAGTCATAACTTGTTGCTCGCATTAGAAGACACGACCACACTAATTTATAAACATTCCTCCATTCGAGATGATTTGGGTCATGTCGGACGAGGAGCAAAACAACGAGGCTTGTTAGCTCATAGCGTATTACTGTTTGCGCCAGACACAAAGCAAGTTGTGGGATTAATTGAACAGTCTCGCTGGAGTCGTGATATCAACACGATTGGAAAAAGAGAAAAACACGCGACGACTTCTTACGAAGAAAAAGAAAGTTACAAGTGGGAGTCAGCGTCACGAGCGATGGCAGAGCGGCTGCAAGGACAAATGGCGAACGTGATATCGGTGTGTGACCGCGAAGCGGACATCTACGAATACTTGCAGTATAAACTGACCGAGCAGCAACGATTCGTCGTACGCTCGATGCAAAGTCGTCATATTGAAGAAGGTGAGGATAAGCTCTATGCGTTTGCAAGCGAGCTGATGAGTGCAGGCACCAAACACATCCACATTGCACAAAAAGGAGGAAGAAAAGCCCGAAGCGCAACACTGGATATCACCTATGCGCCAGTGACACTCAAAGCGCCTTACAATAAGAAAGGACGCTCCCTCCCAGTTTACTATGTCGGCAGTGCAGAGAGAGGAAACGCTGAGAACGGCTTAAGCTGGCACCTATTAACCAGTGAACCAGTCACCAGCAAAGAAGACGCCTTAGCTATCATCACCTACTATGAGCACCGTTGGCTTGTAGAGGAATACCATAAAGTCTGGAAAAGTGATGGCACGGATATCGAAAGTTTACGCCTTCAAAGCCAAGATAACATGGAAAGATTGGTGACGATTAATGGCTTTATTGCGACGCGAATATTGCAACTAAAGTTCACCAATGAGCAGCCTGATTCTCCAAGTTGTGAACAACTATTATCTCCCAAAGCATGGAAGTTATTGTGGTTAAAGAGAATAAAAACACCATTGCCTGAAACTGCTCCAAATATGTCATGGGCGTATCAGGAACTGGCAAAGTTAGGAGGCTGGAAAGATACCAAGCGCACAGGGCGTGCATCTGTGAAAGTGTTATGGCAAGGATGGCTTAAGTTACAAGCCATCCT
>NZ_JACJEC010000041.1:0-1434 GCF_014163875.1 Pseudoalteromonas sp. SR43-3
AAATTATATGAAGAAGTCTTAACTTAATCTGTCAGGTTTGATTTTTAGTTTTTGATCAAATCTGACAGTCGCATATGTGCCATAAGCAGTCATTGGTAACGACGCATTAATTGGACAAAAATTGCGGGTTAAAATGTGTAGCGAAGCGAAAGCTAACCCACTGTTTTTATTTCGTTTAAATACCTTGTTATTTTTCTTCTGTAATTACCGTCTTTGAGACTTTTCTGTTTTCGAGGCTTTTAACTACTACGGGCATAGCTATTTGAAAAGATCCTTCACCATTAACCTCGTCTATGGCGTTTTTAACAAACGAAGTCATTTCGTTTTTTAATGATAAACCTTTTTTAATTGTGTCTTTGGCAGTGTTTTGTGCCAATTCATTGAATCTATCACTCATTCCTATTACAGCGACTTCGTCTTCCTGAATTTGCTGACTTTCAACAAAAACTTCAAACATGCCTTCGGTGTTCATACGCTGATTCATTTTATATTTAACTATAAGATCTGAGCCTGTTGAAGGACAATTCACACCAAGAATAAACTCTGTATACATTTCCCTTAATGATTTTTGATCTAATTTGTATTTTTGAGCTGAACTTAATGCCTTATTTATCGAATGCTCAACAACCTCGGCAATGTATTCAGAAGTCAAAAGGCCGTGATAGTGCTTTTCAGGAATAAACATATCATCGCCATACACTGAACTATGACCATCCTGTATTAGGTTATTAGGATCGCACCTTTTTTTTACAACATACTTACCATCGTTTTGAAAGTTTCCACTTTGAAAATCTATTCTTAATGTTGCCAAATGATTAGATATTAAATCAATCACATGCTGCGCTGTTAGAGTGCTACCAGCGAAAGCAACGAAACATTCAAAGTCCAAAAATACACTATTGTATGACTTGAAATTTTCCCCAATAAAATAGGGTTGCCACAATTTAACAGGGATCTCTTTAATTTTTTTAAACCCTGATAACAAAGGAGAATGCCCATTCGAACTATGGCTTGTAATAATACTGTCAGCAACTGCGAATAGCCCTTCAGCCCTTACCCCTGTAATTTCTTTAATATTATCTATTTCTCGAAATGGGTTTTCTTCAAAATTATATCCAGCAACAACTAATGTCATCTACACCTCTTAGAAACATAACAACTTATCAGAGGACACTTTCCCTATCTTAGCGCGTAAACGTCCTTATTTTATGAACTTACATTATTAGCAAATAGTATAAGTGATTGCCAGCTATAAATATTATGTTTTCTGTAACTCAT
The DNA here is from genome assembly GCF_014163875.1 of Pseudoalteromonas sp. SR43-3. NCBI lineage: Bacteria > Pseudomonadati > Pseudomonadota > Gammaproteobacteria > Alteromonadales > Pseudoalteromonadaceae > Pseudoalteromonas > Pseudoalteromonas sp. SR43-3. The sequence continues at coordinate 1,279 of NZ_JACJEC010000041.1, forward strand.
ATAAACATGTAAAAAGAGGAGATTTTCCTCTTATTCTTACTAAGTTAATGATTACTTAACTGGATGACTGCTTCTCGCTCAAAGCCGCCTGTCAGGCGAAGTCTAAACCCGTTCTTTTAAACTGTAAGATCGGATATGAGCTACTACAAATTAGAG
>NZ_JACJEC010000042.1:0-1367 GCF_014163875.1 Pseudoalteromonas sp. SR43-3
TTTGAATGCTTCGAGATCATAGTATTCTATGACAGCTTCATCAGAAAAAAGCTCGAATATACTATCGGCATCCTCGTTCAATAGCCTTGTTAGCATTAAACGAGAAGTTTCTAACTCTGGAAATTACACCTAAATTCTCCGTGAAATATAACGCCCCACTAAGAGGCAAAAAACAGTTGGCTAAAATAGCGACGCAGGAGCAAAAGCCAACTGTTTTTTGTCCTGCTTGAGTGGCTTGTTAGGTAACACTATCCACAGTGCTTGCGTTTAATTTAACAACTTTTCTAATGCTTGAAAATGTGAAAACACTGCCAACGATAAATAATAGAAAACTGATCCCCCACAGTGAAAAAAAACTGGAAACCTTGGCAGAATCAGTTGAATTGCTTTGGTATAAAACTTTAACTACATCACCTTTTTGATAAGTATTGATTGAGGGACTAAGACCAAAACTGGAAGTAAACACAATTGAATTACCATTAAGATCCGTAAACTCAATTTTTGGATATAAAGATGATTTTGAGGAATGCTTTTTTACTAGTTCGATAACAACACCATTCGTTGAATTTGCTTTTTCGAGAAATGAATAAGTATTAAAACTAACAAATATACATATGGTAATGCATGCTAACCCTAATATTAGATAAAGATATCCTACCTTTATGCTGTCATTCATACGTTCAACGATGCGAATCATTCTTGGTGTTACCTAACGCCCCAATAAGGGGCTAAAAATTGTTTGCTAAAATGTGTAGCGAAGCGAAACCGAGCAAACTGTTTTTAGTCCCGCTTGATTGGCTTGTTATAAGCACTGTTGCACCTTAGCTTGAATATAATTAACGATAGACGGAACAGTATATTTTTTAAAATAATTTGTTCCGCATTTATCAAGGCATTGATAGGTAATTGATATTGCAGCATCACCACCTGAATGTATAGTTTCGTGAAAGCCAAGAATTACCATCTGCTCTTGCTTATTGGTTTTATCAAAATCAGTTCTCGTTATGAAAATAGGGTTTTGATTGAAACTATATTCAACCATAGTTGATACAGGCACCCATTTTTGGTTAATAACATCAGGGTAATTTAACCCAACGTATTCATTACCGGGACGATCTAAAGTAAAACCTAAGCAAAATGCTTTTTCAGGAGTTAATTTGATATCTGTAGAAGTTACGTTAGCTAAACTAAAGAAACTTAAAAAGGACAACAAAATGAGAATATTGCGCATGAATTCCTTGTGCTTATAACGCCTCAAACACCGGATTGTGAATGTTGGCGGTTTTTTTGAGTGTTTTTTCAAAAAAAGTGACGACATTTACAAGTCCGCGTGATTTGACTTGTTATATTTCATATTCGGACTTTAA
>NZ_JACJEC010000043.1:0-1277 GCF_014163875.1 Pseudoalteromonas sp. SR43-3
CTGACGAATCCCCAAAACGTGACAGGCACAGCAATTTATGATCTTATGTAAATCACCACAACCCACATAAGTCACAACTGCTATGCCTGAGACATCAGTTTGCCATAAGTACTTTAAACATGCATTAGCGCCATTCAATAATGCCAGAGTAAAAACATTACTAAGCTGCAGTAATGCATTAATTTCGGGCAATAAACTTACCTTAACTGAAATCGGCAGAAATTTGTCTGGCGCTGTGGATGTAAAACATAAAATAAAACGCGTTGATCGCTTCTTAAAAAATACTCACCTCTACAATGAAAGGGTCGCTATCTATGAAGCATTAGCTCATCCTATTATTGACTCTTTACCCATGCTTGCAATTGCCGTTGACTGGAGCGGTGCCTGTGGTCACGACTATCACTTACTGCGAGCAAGCTTACTTGTGGATGGGCGCTCTATCGTGATTTATAACATGATTGTTGAGCAGAAGGATTTTGATAGCCCAGCAACCAACAGCCTGTTTTTAGATGAACTTTATGAAGTGCTTGGACGACATTCTAGTGTCTATATTGTAACAGACGGCGGCTTTCTTACGCCTTGGTATAGTAAAGTACGCGAACTTGGTTGGCATATGATAGGTCGATTAAGAGGCTCAATGAAGTGTAAACTAGCCATGCAATCACAATGGCATACATTAAAACAACTTAGGGCTGGTGCCAGCGATATACCTAAGGCGTTAGGTCAAGCACGATTAACTCAATCCAGCCCGACAGCATGCGATGCATTTTTACACGTATATCATGGAAAAAATAAAGGAAGAAAAGGAAAAAGCAGATTTACGAAAGATACAAAAATGTATCAAAACTTAGCTAAAGAGCCATGGTTACTCGCGACATCAGACAATACAATGACGAGTAAGCGAGTAGTTGGTTTATATAGTAAAAGAATGCAAATAGAGCAAAATTTCCGCGATGACAAAAGTTTGAGATATGGTTTTTCGTGGCGTTTTAGTAAAAGCACCGGCATAAATAGAATAGGAATATTATGCTTGATAGCCACAATAGCGAGCACTGCGTTATGGTTTATAGGGTGTGAAGCAGAAAAAAGAAAGTGGCATATAAAATTTCAAGCAAATAGCGTTAAGAATCGCCGAGTTCTTTCATTTTTAACCTTAGCCAAGCAAGTCATAAAGCTATGTAAGAGACGTATTACACAAAGCTATATAGAAAAAAGTTTAAAAAACTTTATTTTGAATTACGAAAAAGAGGCCGCTGGATAAAGTGGGGATCCCTCAG
>NZ_JACJEC010000044.1:0-1003 GCF_014163875.1 Pseudoalteromonas sp. SR43-3
AAGCTAGCGCTTTGACGGAAGGTGGTGATGTTACTGCTCGAATAGCGGGTACTGTGAATTTAACTTCTGATAATACATTCAAAACATCGACCTCAGATACTACAATAGGAACGGCTGCTGACTCAACACTAACCAGTGTAGATAAGGTGGATTTAACGAGTGCTGATGGCTCTCAAAACGCCTTATCTATTATTGATGCAGCACTGTCTAAAATAGACAGCAATCGATCTGATTTAGGTGCGATTCAAAATCGCTTTGGTTACACAATTAACAATTTAGCGAATATTGAGGAGAATTTATCAGCATCACGTAGCCGTATTCAGGATACTGATTTTGCAACTGAAACTGCTGAAATGACCAAGAACCAAATACTACAACAAGCGGGTACGTCAATACTTTCACAAGCAAACCAAATTCCACAAGCTGCTATTAGTTTATTAGGTGGCTAATTATTTAGTTCACTAGTAACTGTTTATATAAACGCACTTCAACTTGAAGTGCGTTTTTTGTTTCTTGAAATAGTAAAAATTATCTGAAACACAACCTTATGCGCTATAAAAATTAATAATTAACTATTTTTTAATTTAAAACAGCTAATTACATTTTATTAAACAAATAAACTAATTTATTTTCAAAATACTCCTAAAGATAATTTACCTCCTGCCGTTAACTTAATCAGTACGGAGCTGAGCATACATTTGTGACAGCTCTTGGTTAAATTAAATAGCAACATTACGAAAGTAATCAGGAGTTTTATTATGATTTCAGTTAACACAAATGTATCGTCACTAAACGCACAACGTAATCTAACAAAGTCAGGCGAAGGCCTAGCAACATCAATGGAGCGTTTAGCTTCAGGTATGCGCATTAACAGTGCAAAAGATGATGCGGCTGGCTTGCAGATTTCGAATCGTATGACATCGCAAATTAATGGTTTAGCTGTAGCGCAACGAAATGCTAACGATGGTATTTCAATGGCGCAAACAGCCGAGGGGGCGATGCA
>NZ_JACJEC010000045.1:0-968 GCF_014163875.1 Pseudoalteromonas sp. SR43-3
GTGGCGACTGGACAAAAGTGGTTTGGCATTGGTTCTCTGGTTCCATAGTCTGTATTCATTGCGGGCAACGGGTAAATACAAATGGCTTATAACAAGTTGCTTAATTTCGTTCCGGCCACAAAAAGTGTGGCCTCCACTGGACTGCCTACGCTTCGCTGCGGCAGCCAATTAGCAAAGCGTTATATTTCACGGAGAATTTAGGTGCAATTTCCAGAGTTAGAAACTTCTCGTTTAATGCTAACAAGGCTATTGAACGAGGATGCCGATAGTATATTCGAGCTTTTTTCTGATGAAGCTGTCATAGAATACTATGATCTCGAAGCATTCAAAGAGTTGAATCAGGCAACAACACTAATCAACTTTTTTAATTCTCGATTCACTGAAAATTCGGGAATTCGTTGGGCTATTCGTTTAAAGGAAACCAATCAATTAATTGGTACTTGTGGGTTTAACTCTTGGAATTTAAAAATGAAAAATGCTGTTATAGGTTATGATTTAATTCCACAGTTCTGGGCTAAAGGCTACACAACCGAGGCTGTTCATAGAATTGTAAAATCAGCATTTTTAGGCGAGTTACCATGTGGCACGCTTAACCGTATTCAAGGTGATACAGTACCGGGGAATTCAGCTTCAGAAGGACTGTTGTTAAAAGTAGGTTTTAAAGAAGAAGGTGTTCGTCGGCAAAGTGGCTATTGGAAAAATCAATTCCATGATCTTAAGTGTTTTGGCCTGTTAAAGTCCGAATATGAAATATAACAAGTCAAATCACGCGGACTTGTAAATGTCGTCACTTTTTTTGAAAAAACACTCAAAAAAACCGCCAACATTCACAATCCGGTGTTTGAGGCGTTATAAGCCATAGGAAAGATCGGTGTCCAAATCGTTAATAGGCAGACTCGATGTACTCAGCGTTTTTATCGCGTGGTTTCTTTTGATCACATTCTTTCTAGCGTTGGGTTACGGCAAGT
>NZ_JACJEC010000046.1:0-961 GCF_014163875.1 Pseudoalteromonas sp. SR43-3
CGTGCCTTAGCACACAGTTTTGTGTGCCGACTTAGCTCAGCTGGTAGAGCAACTGACTTGTAATCAGTAGGTCAACCGTTCGACTCGGTTAGTCGGCACCATTTATATAAAGTTAATTGTAAAGTATAACAATTAATTAGCACAGTTTATGTGCCTCGATAGCTCAGTCGGTAGAGCAGAGGATTGAAAATCCTCGTGTCCGTGGTTCGATTCCGCGTCGAGGCACCATTTACTTTAAGTTCTCAATCTTTAAAATTGAACGTGCCTTAGCACACAGTTTTGTGTGCCGACTTAGCTCAGCTGGTAGAGCAACTGACTTGTAATCAGTAGGTCAACCGTTCGACTCGGTTAGTCGGCACCATTTATATAAAGTTAATTGTAAAGTATAACAATTAATTAGCACAGTTTATGTGCCTCGATAGCTCAGTCGGTAGAGCAGAGGATTGAAAATCCTCGTGTCCGTGGTTCGATTCCGCGTCGAGGCACCATTTACTTTAAGTTCTCAATCTTTAAAATTGAACGTGCCTTAGCACACAGTTTTGTGTGCCGACTTAGCTCAGCTGGTAGAGCAACTGACTTGTAATCAGTAGGTCAACCGTTCGACTCGGTTAGTCGGCACCATTTATATAAAGTTAATTGTAAAGTATAACAATTAACTAGCACAGTTTATGTGCCTCGATAGCTCAGTCGGTAGAGCAGAGGATTGAAAATCCTCGTGTCCGTGGTTCGATTCCGCGTCGAGGCACCATTTATTGAAAAGCCTTGCTTATGCAAGGTTTTTTTATTTTAAGTGCTTTATAAAAGTTCTCAATCTTTAAAATTGAACGTGCCTTAGCACACAGTTTTGTGTGCCGACTTAGCTCAGCTGGTAGAGCAACTGACTTGTAATCAGTAGGTCAACCGTTCGACTCGGTTAGTCGGCACCATTTATATAAAGTTAATTGTAAAGTATAACAATTAA
>NZ_JACJEC010000047.1:0-920 GCF_014163875.1 Pseudoalteromonas sp. SR43-3
GTAGTTAGCGTGAACGTCTTCCCAAAGCGGTGTTTTTTCAAGCCGTTCACATACAACATCCATTGGAGTTTTACCTTTGAATGAGCCGTGAGCGCGTTGCCAATTGTAGTAATGCTGCCACTCAGGTAACGTTTCATTTTTGAGTTCGTCCAAATCCAAATTAACGGTCGAATAAAACTCTTCCTTATCAGTTCTTTGTGACCTTTCAACTTTGCCATTTAAGTGAGGAGAGCCTGGCTTATTGGGGCGAAATTTAATGCCATGCTCCATCAATTTGAGCTGTACTTTTTCAGCAAAAAACTCCATTCCGCGATCAGTTTGAACTCGCTGTATCGGGAATGGCATTTCTTCTATTACCTTATCGATGAAGGTAAGAGTATTGGCTGCCGTTCTACGCTTAAAAACGTCCAACACGCGATATCTAGAGCAATCATCAACAGCAGTATATTGATAAATCCCTGGTGCAATTTTACATGTATCCATCTGAACTCGGTCACCAGGAATAGGTCTTTGGTATCGAATGAAGTCTTTTTTCTTCCGCTGAAAAACTATTGGTTTTACCTCATGTTTGGTCAGCACTTTGTGAATTGAAGCAAGCGATAGCTGAAAATTATGCTCGCGAAGAAGCTCATTTTGAATTCTTCTGGCACCAAGTTTTCTATTTTTTCTGAGTTTAAGAATCCACTCTTCAATTCGATTATTAATTTTAGTGTTTGGGGAGCTGTGCGGGCGTCTAGAAACGTCCTGTAGGCCGTCTAGTCCCTTCTCTTTGTATCGCTTATACCACTTTCGAAGAGTGGGCCTAGAAATTCCACACCGACGACAAACTAGGCCCGCATTATTAGTTTTTTCGTAAAGCTCAATCCACTTTAAACGTTGTTTAATTTCTTTGTTCATAGCGTCATAGTATATTGAAACGA
>NZ_JACJEC010000048.1:0-708 GCF_014163875.1 Pseudoalteromonas sp. SR43-3
CCAAGCAAGTCATAAAGCTATGTAAGAGACGTATTACACAAAGCTATATAGAAAAAAGTTTAAAAAACTTTATTTTGAATTACGAAAAAGAGGCCGCTGGATAAAGTGGGGATCCCTCAGCCCTTTGGGCAGCGCCTGTTTGGCATTAATGCTACGTTATCGCCTATTTATGGGGAGTAACCACACTACATAGGCTCTGCCTTGCCTGAATACCAAACAGGCTGCTGCAAATTTAACCTTGAAAGATAAACAGACCCTAGATTCTAATAACTATTACTTTTGAGAAGCACCTAAATAAGGTGCTTTTTGCATTTTTAAGGTTTTAATTAATAGCTTTAGTATGGTTTAGCTATGTAAAAACAAGAGTTATCAACAAGGTTTTGTGGGTAACTTGTGTTTATCGTGTGTGCTTGCTTGGGGCTTAATTTTAATTACTATTTTATGCAAATAACGCTTGCGTAAAATCCGCCGCTCCCTATAATGCGACCCCACTGAGACGGGATATGGCGACGCGCAGCGGACGAAGCATAGCGAGGCACGAACTACTCAGAGAGTTAAATAAAACTTCGGTTTTAAATTGTCGAAAGAAAGTTTAAAACAAAGTGTTGACTCGAAAAATAAAGGGTGTATTATTCGCATCCCTTGAGACGCTAAAGCGACTCAAAACGTTCTTTAACAATATAAAGCAATCATCTGTGTGGGCACTCG
>NZ_JACJEC010000049.1:0-674 GCF_014163875.1 Pseudoalteromonas sp. SR43-3
GTGCTATTTGATAATATTAAATCGCCTGAATCATCTATCGACGCGCTTACACCTGTCGTAGATGACTTATCGTTTATAGCTGTAGCTAACCCACTTACATCTGTAGCTGAAGCTGTAGAGCTAATCGCTTGGCCATTTAAAGAAAAACTAATAGTGCCAGTATCTATTGTTGATGCCGTTATTTTAACGCCTGTTTTAGAGTCAGCAGAAACCCCTGTAGTACCTGACTGAAGATTGACTGCCTTAGCTATATCCAAGGCGGAATCGCCATTTGTAACTGCGATTGTCTTAGATTCAACCCCTTCAATAGTAAAACTACCTGTAGTTCCATTACCAGGAGCTAACGTAGTACCTGCAACAACAGACCCTAAACCAGCAGTGCCTCCTGCGTAAAGTTCTAAATCATTACTTCCTAGTGATTTAGCATCAATATTACCCAAAGACATTGAGATCGTTTCATTTGCATTAGCCCCAACTTGAAATACCTTAGTACCGAAGCTACCATCCAATAAATTCTGCCCACCAAAAGACGTGGTTTCGGCAATACGTGTTAATTCTGATTTTAATGCAGTCACTTCTTTATTTAATGACTGGCGATCTTTATCTGAATTTGAGCCATTTGAAGATTGTAATGCTAGTTCACGCATACGCTGAAGAATATCTGTAGATGACTG
>NZ_JACJEC010000004.1:0-363783 GCF_014163875.1 Pseudoalteromonas sp. SR43-3
CTTAGCCAAGCAAGTCATAAAGCTATGTAAGAGACGTATTACACAAAGCTATATAGAAAAAAGTTTAAAAAACTTTATTTTGAATTACGAAAAAGAGGCCGCTGGATAAAGTGGGGATCCCTCAGCCCGAAGGGTTCTTCCTAGGAGCTATTTACTCTTTGTTGCTCGGTTTTTACTTAGCCCACTAGGTTGCAAATCTCGCGTCGCGATTAAATAGCTCCTAGTTTGGACAAATTTTAATCCGCAAAGATCAACAGACCCTAGTTACTTCACGAAAAGATGTTTGCTTTAAAGTACTGTTACTTGCTCTAAACGACAAAGCGCCTGACGTTTCCTCGCCAATTACTTTAATCAAACCAAACGTATTATTTTTAGAGATAGTAGTACTACTTATAATCTCATCAAGACCTTTGCCCTCGGGTAATAAGTTTTGTAAATAATTACGCACAGCACGCGAGTCAAAATCACCATTGAGCGGTAAGTGTGGTGAAATAGCAAACCCCTTATTAATCCACTCAGGCTCATAGGTAAATGCAATATCATTTTCAGAGCCTATATCAAGGGCTATCGCACCTATCTTCTGCGTATGCCCAATAAATACATCCAAGCTGTTTTTTTTAATACCACTGCTCATCGCTCACCTCATCCTTGTTATTGTGGTGCGACTCGTCATCACTGACAAGGCTAAACGACAACCCCAAGTATTCCATCACTTTGAGTACATTAAAAAACTGCACATTCACATCACCTTTTTCTATTTTTATCAGCGTAGGCTTTGAAATATTAAGTGCTTGCGATACATCAACCAGCGTAAGCTTCATGCCTGTTCGCTTTGAAGTAATCGCTTTAGCGAGTCGCACCGACGAAAACGGCTTTGATAGATCAGGCATTTCAGTGCGTTTAACAACTCTTCCAAGTGTTTTTTTTGCTGGTAATTCACTCATTAAAGGTCAACTATAGTTTACTTATACAATTTATTTTAGGGTAGCCCACCCAAAAGTCAAATATAACTTACTTTTAAGTTTGAACGTATATTTACCTCCTATAAGTAAACTTTACTTTATTTATAGAGAGTAAAATAAAAACACAACCCCATAAGTAAAACATAAGTTACTTATGGGGAGTTAATGACATTTTGAGCTTAATAGCCAAGCCCAACACCTGTAGGCGCGAAGCTTGCTCGCGCGAAAAGCGAAGCTTTTAAATTGTAGGTGGGAGTTTCTCTCGCGTTTTTTGAACTTAAGCAGTATTCTTATTCGGTACTTCAATGATATTCTAAGCAAATACATGATTGAAAGGACGCCTCATGATTCTAAAAGATAAAACCCTCATCAACAGCAACTCATCTAAAATACAAGCAGGTCAAAAGCAAGAGCTCGACGTTGCCTTTTATTTACGCCGCGCCTTTAAAGATCATAGTCAGGTATTTGTGTTTAACGATGTAAAATTTAAACACAATGGCGAAACCGCACAAATAGACCATCTAATCGCATACACCTATGGCTTTATTCTTATCGAATCTAAAAGCATTACAGGCGAAGTAACGATTAATGAACATCAAGAATGGAGTCGCAGTTATCGCGGCAACTGGCAAGGTATGCCATCGCCAATAAAACAGGTTGAATTACAACTAGAGCTATTAAAAAGCCTAATGCGCGACAATGCACCAAAGCTACTCACTAAATTATTTGGCAAGCTGCAACAGGGTTTTGGTGGCAGAGAGTGGCATAGTATTTGTGCCATATCGAGCAACGCCATTATCAACCGGAAAAACACACCAAAAGCAATTGAAGATCGATTAGTTAAATCAGAATTTATAACTGATAAATTACTCGAAATAATGAAGCTTCCTGCGTCTAAACCTAATCCGCTTCATCTTTTTACAACGAACGTTCGACCGTGGTTCAGTGAAGAAACACTGGATAGAATTTGCCAGTTTATTTTAGAGCAAAATATATCACCTACCTTACAAGAGCCTTCATATGTATCTGCAAAGATAAGCGAATCAGAACCTGTTTACGATGATACTTTAATAGCGACCAAGCAAACCATTACTGAACAAGTAAAACCTAAAACTGATCTAATCAAAGAGATAACATTAGCTTGTAAGCAATGTAATAGTTCGACTAACTTACAGCCTCTTTCTGGACGCTATGGCTACTTCGTAAAATGCGGCAATTGCAGTGTAAACACACCAATGAAATCACCATGCCCAGAGTGCTCAAGCATCAATACTAAAACAAGCAAACGTAAAGAAAATTACTCTTTAGTATGCAAAGATTGTGAGATAAGTACGCCTATTAAGCTTTAGCACTTGTAGGTGCGATTTTACATCGCGCTTTCTCTTTAGTAACTAGCTCATTACCTCAATCAACGCTACAAAACCCACCTAAACACCTGTAGGCGCTCAGCTTGCTCGCGCGAAAAGCGTAGCTTTTAAAATAATTTACAAATATCGCATTGGCGATGGCAACCAAGGGGCGGATAACCTTCAAATAAACTCTGCTGTTAATAATTCATCCCTGAAGCCGGGTTCCTGTCAGCATCCATGTTTCCACTTCCTCAAGCTGCAAAGCTACGCTTTGGTCATTCGTCACCCACGGCGCCCCGAGGATCACACTATCACCTCAATTTAAATTAATGATATGAACGTAACCAACGTAGATAGGCCATCCATGGCCAAGCTACGCTTTTAACAGCATCCATGCTGTTAATTACTCATCATTAATAAAATTTCGGATGTGATCACGGGAGAACTTTCTTAGCAGCGGCCTTAAAATTTGCTGTAGGCGCTCAGCTTGCTCGCGCGAAAAGCAAAGCTTTTAAATTCTAGGAGATGGTCTTGATTCTAATCATTGACTTGGACATTATCGCGGCTTAGTACAAGTATGTTTGGTTTAGCTACAATAAGTAATTCCATTTCCTCGCTCAAAAAGTACACAGACTCGTTAGATGTAGCAACTAAAAACCCCCTATATTCAATTGTCTTAGTTTTTAAAGAAAAGCATCCTAATTGTCCACTACCATCGTCACAAGTGCCATTTTTCTTAAACTCTGTGATTTTCTGTTCGGCTATATCAGTAGCATGCTCGTACATATACAGTGAGCCTCGTGTGAGAAAAATTAAAAGGATTATGAATATTAACGTGAGAGCGTAAGAAGTTTTTGCAAAACCAAAAAATATCTTCCCCTGCTTTTCAACTCTATTAAAATAAACTTTCCAAAACCTCTTCTTTAAAGAAATATTTGATTGCATAATTGGAGATATATTATTAATTTTTAGTCTTTTAATTAGCCTCTTAAGTCTAAAGTAATTAATTATAGGGGGATAAAAAAGTGCAAAAATACACAAAGAAAGACTAAGGCCCATTATCCAGATCAAAACAGGAGAAAGAACAGTAAACATATCAACCCACAATTGTTGCGCTTGAATTGCATTTCTTTGAATTGTTTCATATGTTATTCCGAAGGTTGAAAGATAACCAAGCTGAAATATCCAAAACGCTATTTTTAATGGAACAACAACTAATAAACTAAGTAAAAATAAATTGCTTAGTAAGAACTTTGTGATGGGGAGTAATACCCCCGTATTTTTTTTGAAGTCGTTTAGCATCTCCGTTACTGCTTCTGACAAATCCATTCTTTAATCCCTTAAATTAATTATTCTATATTTTAATCATATCTACGTTTCTAAAATAATACACGTCTTAAATATCGCATTGGCGATGGCAACCAAAGAGAAGTAACCGCCGACTTCTCTTTGGAATCTCTCGGCGCCACGAGGATCACACTATTTTCTCAATTTAAATAATGATATGAACGTAAACGCGATGAAACACGTCCTTGTGTAAGCATCGCTTAACGCGCATCCATGCGCTCTTATTACTCATCATTAATTAAATTTCGGGTGTGATCACGGGGGAGCGGCCTAAGCAACAGCCTTCAATTCAATAATGAGTTAATGCTTGTTTACAATGCACTTTTTAGTAAACTAACTACTCGCAAACAGGGAGTGGTTTTAATGCAGCAAATTGGTATTTACGAACAATTAATTACGCAAGTAATTAAGCAAAACTTAAATCGTGATCAATTTTATGTGGGTGAGCGCCAGCTTGAAACGGCCGAAGCGGCAACTTGGCTTTCACGTTTTTTAGGTAAGCTTGTTGAGCATGCAATAAATGCTATTCCCAACTCAAAAGAGCGCCTACAAGAACAAATTAGCCTAGCTAACAGCCTTGTACTTTGGCTTAAAGCTCATATTCGCGATGACGAGCTAATTAACGAAAATCTTATCGACAGCCAAGGCCGAATACTTACCGCGCTATTTAATACCCAAAACCCTATTGCGGCCAACCTTAAAGATTACTCAAGCGATATATTCCCACTCACAGGCCTTACGCAAAGCGAATTATTTAGCGGTGCTAATGCAGGTATATCGCTTGAAACCGAGCTAAAGCGCGAGATTAAATCGTCCGACACTATTTACTGGCTTGTCTCATTTATTAAATGGACGGGGCTACGCATATTTAAAAACGAGCTTGAAGCGTTTACTAAAAGCGGCAATAAGCTCAAAGTTATTACTACTTCGTACATGGGCGCAACGGATGCTAAAGCCGTTGAGTTTTTAGCAAACCTACCAAATACCGAAGTAAAGCTAAGTTATAATAATCAGCAAGAACGCCTACACGCTAAATCCTACTTATTTATGCGCAATACGGGTTTTCACACAGGCTATATTGGCTCGTCTAACTTATCGCATTCGGCGCTTACCAGCGGCCTTGAATGGAACTTAAAAATTACCGCACAAGAAATCCCGCACATCATAGCTAAAACCAAAAGTACGTTTGAAACCTACTGGGAATCAAAAGACTTCGAGCTATTTACAGGCGCTGTTGAGTGTAAAGAAAAGCTCATTAATTCACTTAACGAGCAACGCGGTGTTGGGCAATCAAGCAGCCAGTTTTATTTTGATATAACACCAAAAACGCACCAGCTCGCTATTTTAGAAAAGCTAAGTGCTGAGCGCAGCGTACATAAACGCTTTAAAAACTTAGTAGTTGCTGCAACCGGCACAGGTAAAACCATCATATCGGCGTTCGACTTTAAAACTGTTTACGATAAAAACCCAAACGCACACTTTTTGTTTGTAGCCCACCGAGAAGAAATACTAAAACAAGCACAAAGCGCTTACCGTGGTGTGCTTAAAAATAACGACTTTGGTGAGCTGTGGGTAGGTAACTACAAACCACAGCGCTACAATCAATTATTTGCATCAATCCAAACGCTGAACAGCCAAATTGAATCGCTCAATTTAACTCACGATTACTACGACTACATAGTGATAGACGAAGTACATCACGTAAGCGCGGCGAGTTATCGCGCTATATTAAACCACTTTACGCCCACAATATTACTTGGCTTAACCGCTACACCAGAGCGACAAGATGGCGCAAATATACTCGATGATTTTTGCGGAGTAATAGCCGCTGAAATTCGCTTACCAGAGGCAATAAATCAACGCCATTTATGCCCATTTCAATACTTTGGATTGGATGACGACACCGACCTAAGCCAAATAACATGGCGAGGCGGCCGTTACGATATAAGTGAGCTAAGTAACCTTTATACAGGGGAGAACAGCCGCGCTAACAAAATTATATCGAGCCTTGCTGATATCGTAACCAATGTTCAAACCATTAAAGCACTCGCGTTTTGCGTAAGCCAAAAACACGCTGAATTTATGGCTAAAAAGTTTAATTTAGCAGGCATAAACGCCGATGTACTGACCAGTAAAAACACCAATGAGCGCGCGGCTAAACAGCAAGCACTACGCCAAGGCGAAATACAAATACTTTGCGTGGTTGATATTTTTAACGAAGGTGTCGATATTCCAGAAGTCGATACTTTACTGTTTTTACGCCCAACTGAAAGCCTAACGCTGTTTTTGCAGCAACTAGGCCGTGGTTTGCGCCTGCCCGATAACAGCCAAAAGCAGTGCTGTACCGTACTCGACTTTGTAGGCAATGCTCGCCCAGAATATGACTTTGCGAGTAAATTCCGCGCACTCATTGGTAAAAGTAACCAGCCAATAAAAACCGAAATCGAAAACAACTTCCCGCATCTACCGCTAGGTTGCCGTATAGAGTTACAAAAGCGCACACAACAAACAATATTAAAAAATATTCAGCAAGCTATAAACTCTAAACGCCGTTTACAGCAGCTTATAAATAGCTATTCGCAACACACTAATGACGCGCTAACGCTAAGTAACTTTTTACGTATAAACCCACAAGTTACACTTGAAGATGTATACAAACCAAAAGATAAAAAACTGGGTGGCTGGCACTGGTTAAAAGGTGATGAAATACCCGCAGACCAAGCCGACATTTACGCCGCGTATTACCGCGCAATCAACACCCAGTTACTCGGCTGTAACTCGCTTAGCTACTTATGCTTTTTACGTGATTTATGTAATAACGATTTTAGCTTTACGCCAACACCACAAAGCCAACAGTACGCGCTTATGGCACATTACAACTTTTGGGATAGCACAGGCACGTCTTTAGGTTTTAAAACGCTTGAGCAAAGCTTACAAGCACTTAAACACAAAGAGCTACAGCAGGAACTTGCACAAGTGATCGCGCTGTTAATAAACCGCATACACCAGCAAGAAAGCGATTTAACGAGCCAGCCAAATCATGCCATAAAATTACACAGCCGCTACACTCGCCAGCAAATACTCGCCGCGTTTGGCGTGCATATGTTTGAGCAGAAATCACCTGCTCGTGAGGGAGTATTAATTATTGAAGAACAAAAGGTTACTCTCCTTTTTGTAACTCTAAATAAATGTGAGAAAACCTATTCACCCACAACGCTGTATCACGACTATGCAATTAGCCCGAATCTATTTCATTGGCAAAGCCAAAACCCATCACGACCTGAAAAAGGCCGCGGTAAAGGTTATATTGAGCATCAACAAAAAGGAAAAACCATTCTGTTATTTGTGCGGGAGCAAGGGGAAGATGAAAACGGCCGAACTATGGGATTTGTAAACTACGGCGAGGTTAAATACCAAAGCCATAACGGCAGCCAACCGATAAATATAACATGGGAATTAACCAACCCCATGCCAAGTGAAATGTGGCATGAGGCGGGGAAGTTGGCGGTTGGATAATGGATATAAATTTAATAGCTTGAATGCTATGTGCCTAATCTACTAATAGGCTTATCAATACGATTTCTAATAGCTGGCGGGTAAGTACCAGAAGCAGATATAGCCTAAGTACATTATGAACGTTGTAAAACGTGATCCCATGACTCTTGCTTTATTAGCTGGAGTAGTACTTTACGAACGTTCTAACAGCTGTATTTTATGAGTAAGCTCTTTGTTACTTACATTATTGTATGGTATCTACTGAGTCGGATAACTCGTTCGAGTGCTTTCTATCACACGACTATACAAAATAAATTGGACAACCATGATTAAATACTTTTAGCGCAAAAAACCTAGCTTTGATCGTTACAAATAAAAATGACTGCCCATTTGACGTTTAGAAGACAATGATGGGGACCGCTCTATCTAGATCCCCGCAGGTTTAGCTTTAGTTTCTATCTTACTGCGCATCCCTTCACCAACTTTATCTCTCCTGAAATCAAACATATTCATCTCAAAGGTATTAATTGAAACCTGATCATTGCCATGTACATGGGCAATAAGGCGCTTGTGTGGTTGCTTGTAAGGTGCTTTTGCAAACGAACCGCCAAACTCCCCTGAATTTAATAATACGACATGCTGGTACATGTGATAGTGAAGCGCCTCCACCATTGAATCAAAAGTATTTACATCTTGATTAAGAGCACTAACCAAATAAGCATTTGATTTATCACGCAAGTCTGCGCTTAAGGCAATATCCGTGGCGTCATAACAAATAGAACCAGTTAAAACGAAACCCTTTTCACCTTTAAAGGCTGGATGTACTAGCTCAAGTAGTAATTGATATGGACGCCAAGGTTGAATTTTACCTTTTTCATCAGCCATCATATTTTGCTTGCCCTGCAAACGTATCATTTCTCGCTGACTTGACTGATGCTTCGTGGGTACAATCCAGACTGCGCAATTATTTGGGCCTTTAACTCCATCTTGCTCAATAAAACCAAGACCAGCAAATACTATGGCCTTAGTCTTTCTTGACAAAGCTACCAACACATCTAAATCGTCATTGTTGATCGCAAGCTCAGGCCAAACGATAAGGTCCGCACGTTGTTTTTTTTCTTTTTCATCAGTGTTTTGTGCTTCGAGATGCTTCAGAACTAACTCAGCAACAGATGCGATATGTTTTCTGTGCTTCGAACGATATTTAAAATCAGCCAACATTATGCCGAATTTAGAAAAATCCTTTTTCAACGGCATTTTCGACTGCACCATCACCACAGATAACGCTTTTTTATCTTTTGACCAGTCTAAAGCCTGCTTGGCATACCAGATAGCGTGCAATACGCTTCTTTCAATAGCTTTAATCGCTCATCGACCAACTTAGTCACCACCTCTACAGACCATAATGAAGGCCATTTATATCCATGATCATTGACGCTAATTCCCGGCCATTTCAACAATTTCGAAATTAAACCCGTTATCCAACCTGACACTTGCGCTCCCACTCCTGATATAGATTCAGGAGTAGTCATTAAGCCTAGCTGTCTTTTATAAGCACTTGTTCGAATACCTCTATAACCCGCTTTCACATCAAAGGTTTGACCAAAAGAAGTCCAGTCTTGACCGCCAACTAATGCAGCTCGTATAAACTCACCCAAAGACCTTAAAAATACAATGTCTACTTCAACTTCAGAACTAAAGTTTTCCCAAGTTTGGTCTAACTTACCTTTGAGCTTGAATGCAAAAGTAAGCTCAAGCTCTGCATCAAAAGCTTCTTTCTTAACTATGGTGGAAAAATGTAAAAACTTAACCTTTGTAGCAGCAAGATCAATTGTGTGTTCACCTTTGTTCTTCAATTGTTCAACGTTTGCTAAAGCAGCTTGCATCAATTTTAACGCCATCACCTCATTAGCGAATGGATTATCATCTCGAAGAATTAGTCGTAACAAACTTATATTCTCCTTGATCTGATCAAGAGACTTAGCTAAAGGTTTAACTTCAAGACACAGCGACTCATTTAAATCCTTCGCAACTTCGCTTAATTGCCAAGTTTGCTTTACACCTCTGGCATGACGAATCAAAGTCGTTACCAATTGTTTATCTTGCTTGGCAAGTAAAGTGAGGCATTCTTCAAAAGAGGCCTGCTGTTTTATTTTTTCAATTAGACATGACGTTGCACGAATAAAGCATTTACTCATGTCATTAATCTGGCTCGCCATTAAAATTGCAGCAGCCAAACCTTGCCCTGTAATATTCTCTGGCAGTGTAATTTCTCTAAAGCCTCGGTTGAGCTTAGAAATCAAATCAAACTTCTCATCACTGCTTTTTTGTTCAAGCTTGGTATCGCCTCGAACCAGTAATAGGAAACGGGCCTGTTCTTTTAGTAAATCGAAATTATCACTAGGCATAATTGGCCGCCGAATGTTGAAGTAACTCAAAAAACTCATCCACATTGGCATGAGCAGGAATCGCCAAAGAGTCTTTTTTGTGAATCACAGTGGCAGCATGACGGAAAACCTCTGATAGACAGTATCTTGCCACAGCTTGTTGTTTGGGCTCATTTTCTCGCAACATTAACGCTTCAAGCTGCTGTAAGACAGGCTCAAGCAACTTAGTAGAAGGGAAAAGCTCTAATCCTTTTTTAAGCAATAAAACCAATGCAGGATCGTAACTCCAGCAAGCAATAAAGCGTCTAGCAATACGCTCTTGCAAATAATCCCAATCTCCTGGCTGTAACTGGCCGTTTTCATCAGGCTCTTGTGTAGTAAAGTGCCGCATTTCGTTTAGCACCTTTACCAACTTGTTTGCCGCAAAGCGTTTCAATGTATCTTCCCGCACATCAAAACGTTGATTTTCGATATTGGCGAGTAAATTAACGGGAAAACCATTTTCTTTAGCTTTAACTAACACTTTATTTGATAGTGACAACAGAGACTCTAGTTGACCTAATTGATTTTCTGCTTCATCAAAAGAAATTGGACCACTTAACCGGCTTTGAATTTCTTCTAAGTTCTTGGAAAGGCCAACTTTACGGCCATGAAAAATTTCGACCTTAGTTTTTTTACTGTTTAGTTTAAGATTTAACTGTTCCCAGCAGTCTAGGTTCTCAACTAATATATTAACGGCCTCAGTCACTACGCTTATGCGGTTTTTGTTGTCAAAGCTTTTAGGTCCTACGACCACCAAGCGAATATCGTCAACATAGCGACAATAATCGACCAGTCGCAAGTTGCTATTTGAGAAGCACTTACCGATATACTCTTGAAATTGATCATCAAAATCAAGCATGTATACATTAGATAAGAAACCTGCAGCAACTAGACCTTGTGGCAGACCTTTTGGTGCGGAAGGTACTTCATTTGATTTGCAAAGCTCCTCGTATGCATTAGCCGCATTTTTAGTCCATGCCCATTGTTCAAATGCAGCCAGCAAATGATCTAAACACTTATAATCACCTTCTAGGTATTGGCGTCCGCTTAGCTTATTGATCTTTTTGATTAGCCATTCACGCTTGATCAAATCAAAGAACTTAGACAAATCAAGCTCTATTAGGTAAACACGCTCATCTGGTGATATTTCACCAAGCTGCTGCGTTGCAAAGTAGTAAGGCCGCTCTAAAAAACGCCGATAATCAACAAAGTACTTACTGTAGATTGTCGTCGCACCATAACTATGATTGGCTTGCCCATCGTCTCGGTATTGACAATATAAACGATTTCCATAACTCACTACTCCTTTTTCATGCACGTCACTAAAAGGCATTTCAGGATTGCCTTGAGCTGTTTCAACTTTATTTGCTAACCCCATCATAAGTAAAGTCATCATCGACTGTTCACGAATAGGTATGTGTGCCAACGGCCTTATATTCAAAGGTGATTCTGAGTTGTTCTTCTTGTGATCAGGTTTAGGTTGCCAGATTAAGTTGTGGTCTTTAGGCGTTTCCGGTTCGCCAATAGCGTCAAAAATCTCGGCTTCGACGAACTCCCATTGATAAGTTTTAGGGGCTGGCACCAATTCAAGCTTTGAAAATTCAATCGGCTGAGCAAGACTTGTAACCCATTGGTCACAGTGGTCAACCAAATTAAGCGCAGATAAGTCTAGCTCAAAATTATCGGCATACCAGTTAGTGGTGCGAATATATTGGTGACTCTTTTTCCATGCTAATGCCATGAGAAGCGGATCGCCTAAATACTCATCTGTAAGCGATATTTCCTCATATTTTTTATCAATCACTGGCATAGATATTCCTTATAGTTTCAACAGTCTCACAGAATGTCGAATGCCACTCCTGTGTAACGGGTAATCCCATTTCTCCATTTTTTCTAACCACAATACTTCCTCAAACACTGAGCTTCCAAGACACCTAATGCTTCAAGAACTGGTGCTGCTTGCAGCGTCCGAGTTACTTGATTTGTTAGCTTTACATTCTCCGTCACTTGATGAGATAAACCATCGCCTACATTCATAAACAACAATCTACCAACACACTCCAACTCCCCGTGATCACACCCAAAAGTTAAAAATTGATGAATAATCACTTGCATGGATGCAAGTTAAGCCGTGACTTCGCCATGGATGGCGAATACACGGCGCTTACGTTCATATCAATTTTTAACTTGAGGACACAGTGTGATCCTCGGGTGCGCCGTGGGATTCCAAAGGGCGGTCGGCGGCAGCCTCTCTTTGGTTGCCATCGCCAACGCGATAAAACCTCGAATAGAGGTTATTAAATCCCTTTTCCCAAAACCTGTAAAAATCACGTCTAAAGCTAATTTCTACACTTTAAAAGCGCTAGGCAAACTCCCGCCTACAGCACGATCTACAAATTTAAAAGCTTCGCTTTTCGCGCTTTAGCTCAGCGCCTACAAGTCAAAGCGTAACTACAAACTAACCTGTAACCACTTGTTTAAACCGCGCGAAGGTTCGCATACTTTCATCTGCAATCATTACTCCATAATCTGGGTTTTGAGCAATTAGCTCATATTGCCCATTAGGTAATTTATTAACTTTGCGCAGTAAATACTGCCCATCTCCACTTATATCATCTCGCTCTATCGCGACTATTTGGCCGCGTAGCGATCCGGCTCTATCAGAGGTTATAAGCTCAAGCAGCAGTAAATCACCATCAAGTATTGGGTGTTTACCACCATTCATAGAGTTGCCCGATGCGCGTGCTAAAAAATGCACGTTTGGATCAAGCTTGCCTGCGCCAATTGGCGCTTCCATCAATTCCATATCACTTTCATCCCCTGTTTTAAAATGCCCGCAGGCAATTTTAATATTAGGGAAGTACGGCAGTTTTAATACGTTATCACTCGATTTTAAACTAACGGCTGGTTCAGCAACTTGATTTAACTCAGGTTGTTTTGCTTGCGGGAAAGCCACTATGTCGGCAGTTAGTTTTGCTTCTTCAAAATGGTCTTTATTTCTAAGCCATAACTTTGCGTTATTGGCTTGTGCCACCTGGTACGCCCAATTGCTCACTGCGAGTGACTTATCGGCATCGCAGTGAAAATACGCATTTAGCTCGTTACTAATTATTTGGCTGTTAACAACTAAGTTTTGATTTTGCCAGCGCTCACGGTGTTGCTGTGCGGCTAAAAAGTCGCGTTTGTTGTTATTACATGCTCGGTGCGCTGCCACAAAATTATGGCCTAAATCGTTAGCGTAACGGGCAAACGGTATAAAGTGATCAACCTCCACATCGTTTTTCATTGGCTTTTGGCAATAAAAACACGTGTTTGATTGCAGCTCAACTAAAACAGGCTTTGCCTTGGTAAGTGCATTACGGTCTACCCCAAATAAAAACTCTTGTAGTTGGCTTTGCGGGCCAATTAGCGCTTGGTTGTGCTTTATACTTTGAATTTTTTGAAGCCATGCATTTTTAGCTAAATACACAACTAAATCGTAAAAGCGCCTAAAGCAGCTCGCGATACCTGCATTTAGCGTAATAAATTGAGTGCTGTTTGTATGCGGGTATAAAAAACATTCCTCTTGTTTGGCGAGAATTTGTAAGCGCCAAAGCGGCCCTGTTTTTAGTGTTGCCATAGCCGCATTAAATGTGGGCTTATAAAACGGGCTTTGCTTAAGCTGGCGAAAGTTACGTATGTTGTTTTGCTGGCATTCAAACAATACGCTAATTACTTTTGATTGCGCGCCTGTATTTTGCTTAAGTAAGGCGCTTTCGCCGGTGTGCTCTGACGAAAACGGCATTGCATGATGCCAGTATAAGGTAATGAGTTTGTCAGCAAGGGTTGGCAACTCGATTACTAATTGGCTTTGCTCTGACAACAACGGTTGCTCTACGCATACATCGGCAATGGCGTGTAAAAGCGCAAACTTATAGGTAGCGCTAAAATCGCCCTCAACCAGCATACGTTGTATGTATGCAATAAAGTCGAGCTGTTGCTGCATTGCGCCAATCATAAAACAGGCACAGCCTTAATTAACGCATTGAGCCATACTTCGCTCTCGCGCTCTGGCCGCTGATCAACACTTTGCCACTGTTTTAGTATTTTAAGCTCGGTGTGTTGAGTAATTAGCGCGGTTAGGCCATCTTCATTTAAATCGGTAAACTCGCGACCATTATGTACGCGTTCTTGCGTGCCGTATTTAAACGATACATATAAAACACCATTAGGTTTAAGTGCGTTTTGTAGGTTTAAAAATACCTGCGGTAACTCAGCCTTTGGAACGTGTAATAAACTAGCACAGCACCAAATGCCGTCGTATTGATTTACACAATTTAGCTCTTGGAATGTTTTAACCGCTACAGGTTGCTGTAAGTAATTACTGGCTAACTTTGCAAGCGCTGGGCTTGCGTCAAACGCGCTGACAGTAAACCCTTGGTTTTTAAAATACATAGCGTCGCGGGCAGAGCCACAACCAGCATCTAAAATATGGCCGTGCTGTTTTACATGCGGTAGAAATTCAGCATACAACGCCGACATATCAACATTAAGCGTTGAGTCGCTAAAGGTTTGCGCGTTGTTGTTGTAGTAAGTGAGTGTGGTACTTGGCACGATACACCCGCTCCTTGGCTAATCGTTTAACAGCTAAGCCGCTGTTAATATTAAATTCATTGGTGTTTAATCTACAGGAACAAGCGCATTAAATATAGGCTTAATAAGTAGAAATTTTTAAATTAATACGCCGTTGTTATTAAGCACTGATGCTGAGTGACACACGCTGTATAAAATATAAAATACAACCACCTTTCTATAAACACCTGCATACTGGGCATTCTCATAATTACGGATGGTTTTTACATCTTTAAACAAACCCGTGCCGCTAAAATACAAAAGCTGGTTTATACTGTTGTAATAATGAGCAAAATAATAACTATGAGGCGTAATGAATAAATTAATAACCGTATTTTTATGTTTGCTGTTTACGGCTCCATTTAATGTATTTGCTTGTGAAAGAACCTTTAGCGTGGCATCGCACGATGCTTTTTGGCCGCCTTATGTAATGGGCATTAACGGTAAGCTGCAAGGCTTGGAGGTTGATGCGCTTAACATTATATTTGCTGATTCCCCTTTTTGTTTTGAAGTTAAGTTACTGCCAAATTCTAAGCGAGCTTTTATTGAGCTTAAATACGGCCGTATTGATTTAGGATGGGCTGCAAGTTATACAGACGAGCGCGCTAAATATGTGCACTTTAGTGATAACTACCGAACTGAGGTTATGCGCTTATACGAAAACAAAAATAATCAGCATAGTGTTAAAAACCTCGAAGACATTTTTAAACAAGGCTTTATTGTTGGCGCTAACTTTGGAAGCTATTACGGTGAGGAGTTTGAGCAATATAAAACTAAATATAAAAAGCAGATTGAATACACCAGTGCAACCAGTAAACGCTTTGAAATGCTTAATAAACAACGTATTGATTTTGCTATTGAAGACGAGTTAGTGGGGGCTTATTTTGGCAAAAAAGGCTCAAATATAAAATTAGTAACCAATATTGAGCATGTAAATAAAGACGATATTTATTTAATGTTTAGCAAACAAACGGTGTCGGTTACTGAGCTTGCGGTAATTAATGAATATATAAACAAAAATAAAACAGCACTTAAAGCGTTGTTTGAACACTAATTTAAGGAGTGTAATGAAAACTTTATTTTTAACATTTACTACACTGCTATTTACTCACTTTAATGCCCTTGCGTGTTCAAAAACATTGGTAATGGGCACTAACGAAACTAATTGGCCGCCTTACCTTGTTAAGCAAGGTGATACATTTTTAGGCACAGAAGTGGATGCTGTAAACGCTATTTTTAAAGATTCAAAATTTTGTATTAAATGGACTTATTTTCCGAGTTTTTCGCGTGTTCAAGCTGAGCTTAAAAATGGCCGAGTAGATATGACCTACGCGGCAAGTTACACAAAAAAACGCGCACAATATGCGCACTTTAGTTTGCCCTACCGCGAAGAAGTTATGCATCTTTATAAACATAAAGACTCGCCTGATGTAACCAGCTTAGCTGATCTTTTTAGTCAAGATTTTACAGCAGGTATTAACCGAGGAAGCTTTTTTGGTGATGAGCTTGAACAACTCAAAACCAAATATTCAAAACAGGTCGTGCTTACTGCTCAAGCAAATAATCGATTTAGCATGTTAGATAAAAAACGAATTGACTATGTTATTGAAGACTCTGCTGTTGCGCAGTACTTTGTAAAAAAACACTCCTCAATTTCGCAGGTAAAAACTATTACACCGATTAACGTTAACAATGTGCATTTTATGCTAAGCAAGGAGTCGCTAACACTTGATGACGTGGCGACTGTTAATCAGTTAATTACCAAAAACGAGGCGGCGATAAAGTCAATTTACCAACCTATGCATTAAAACATAGCTAATAACTTAGCTATTTGGCGCCCCCTCTTTAATATTGCTTGGCATTAGTAATTATTTACATTGTGGCTGTAAGTACATTCAACACTACATACGTTAAAAATAGTGACCTAAAACCGAGAATTGCCGTTATTTTTACTTGGTTATAAATTAGCTGCCTTTTATCTTTCATTCGTTGTGGCTGATCTGTATAATTCGCCAGCTAATTTACCCTATTGTCTGGTTCTTGTTTGTGGCGTTTTGCTGCAGCTTACTCCTGTCAGTACTAATCTAGGATTACCTTTTTTGATCTCCACCGCAAATATTACGATGCAGTTTGGCGCAGAGCCGTTGTTTGAAAACATTTCAGCTAAATTTGGTAACGGTAACCGTTACGGTTTAATTGGCGCTAACGGCTGCGGCAAGTCGACTTTCATGAAAATTTTAAGCGGTGCGCTTGTTCCAAGTGCGGGTAATGTATCTATTACTCCAGGGTTAAAAGTAGGTAACCTAAGCCAAGACCAGTTTGCTTTTGAGCAATACAGCGTTGTAGACGCGGTAATTATGGGCGACGTGGAGCTTTGGAAAGTAAAGCAAGAACGCGAACGTATTTACTCGTTACCAGAAATGAGCGAAGAAGACGGTATGAAAGTTGCCGATCTTGAAAGTGTATTTGCTGAAATGGACGGTTACACCGCAGAAAGCCGCGCTGAAGAAATTTTACTTGAAGCGGGTATCGATAAAGAATTTCATTACGGTTTAATGGCAAACGTTGCCCCAGGTTGGAAACTACGTGTGCTTTTAGCACAAGCATTATTTGCAAATCCTGACATTTTGCTACTTGATGAGCCTACCAATAACTTGGATATTCATACAATTACGTGGCTTGCTAACGAGCTTAACAAACGTAAATGTACGATGATTATTATTTCGCATGACCGTCACTTTTTAAACTCGGTATGTACACACATGGCCGATATTGATTACGGTGAGCTGCGTATTTACCCTGGTAACTATGAGAAATTTTTAGAAGCTGCGGGCTTACAACGCGAGCAACTTTTAGCTGAAAATGCTAAAAAGAGCGCTGAAATTGACGAGCTACAAGACTTTGTTAACCGTTTTGGTGCTAACGCTTCAAAAGCTAAGCAAGCAAGTTCGCGCGCTAAAAAAATGGATAAAATTAAGCTTGATGAAGTTAAATCTTCAAGCCGTATGAGCCCATCGCTTTCGTTTGACGAAGGTAAAAAAATGTACCGTCAGGCGCTTGAAGTTAATAAGCTTGGCCATGGTTTTGATGGCGAAACGTTATTTAGCGGCGGCGACTTTTTACTTGAAGCTGGCGCTAAGCTTGCCGTAATTGGCGAAAATGGTGTGGGTAAAACTACATTTTTACGCTGTTTAGTAGACGAGCTTAAAAGTAATGAAGGCGAAATTAAATGGTCTGAAAATGCGAGCTTTGGTTATTGCCCGCAAGACAGCACTAAAGATTTTGATAACGATTTGACGTTGTTTGATTGGATGTCGCAATGGCGTACAGCTAAGCACAACGATTTAATGGTTCGTGGCATGTTAGGCCGTTTGTTGTTTACAGCTGACGATTCAAACAAAAAAGCGCGTAACTGTTCTGGTGGTGAAAAAAATCGCCTGTTATTTGGTAAGTTAATGATGCAAGACGTTAACGTGCTTGTTATGGACGAACCAACTAACCACATGGATATGGAAGCCATTGAAGCGCTTAATAACGCGTTAAAAGATTTCCAAGGTACGCTTATTTTTGTAAGCCATGACCGTGAGTTTGTTTCGTCATTAGCTACACGTATCATTGATATTAAAGATAAAAAAGTAATCGACTTCCAAGGTACGTTTGACGAATACCTAGCAAGTTGTGAAGAGAAAAAAGCGTAAACTTTTTCTTATTACTTATAAAAACGGTGCTAAATTTAGCGCCGTTTTTTTATGTGTGGAATTTGAGTTTAACTATAAAATTAATTAATAAAGGCTTAAATAAATAATTCACTAAGAGGTTAAGAGACGCTACGCTTTTAGAGTCAGTGATAAAATACTCGTTTTCTGGCTTGGCTCTCCTCATTTACTCCTCTTTGCCTTCTCCTAGTGCAATAGTTTTTCAAGTAAATAGTTCACTAATGGTGATATAAGACGCAGCGCTTTTAAAGTAAGTGATAAAATACTCGTTTCTGGCTTAGCTCTTCTCATTTGCTCCTCTTTGGCTTCTCCTAGTGCAATAGTTTTTCAAGTAAATAGTTCACTAATGGTGATATAAGACGCAGCGCTTTTAAAGTAAGTGATAAAATAAAAAACACTGTTTTTTTGACTTTATTTTTCTTAGTTACTGCAGCATCGCTTTCTCTTATGCAATTAATGACTCTTATCACAGAGCTAATTATTCACATTATTTTATTGGTAATTACTGAACACATCACTGCTTTAAATCTAGTCATATTCTCCTGTAAGTCTTTGTCACTTAATGCTAATGTTGATGGAGTGAATTATTTAAAACTTTAATAGCTAAACCAAGAGGTAACTATGTCTAATTGGGTTGAAGCAACAGTAAAAAATGTCACGTGGTGGAGCGAAACACTCTTTAGCTTAACCGTTAATGCAAACGTAGAGCCGTTTAAAGCTGGGCAATTTACAAAGCTTTCAATAATGGATGGCGACAAACGTATTGCTCGGGCTTATTCATATGTGAATGCCCCTGAAAACCCCGATCTCGAGTTTTATCTTATTAACGTAATTGACGGTTTGCTCTCTCCTCGTTTAGCTACCTTACAACCTGGCGACACCGTGTTAATAGAACAACACGCAACCGGCTTTTTTACCCTTGATGAAATACCACAAAGTGATCAGCTTTGGATGTTAGGGACTGGCACTGCCATAGGGCCTTTTTTATCGATATTACAACAGCCCCATGTATGGAAAAAATACAAAACTATAAATTTAGTGCATGGCGTACGTTTTAATAACGACTTGAGCTATCAGGCACTTATTAACGAGCTATTAAGAGTGTACCCAGCACAACTTAACTATATTCCGGTTGTAAGTAGAGAGGAGCCATTACAAGGCTTAAGTGGGCGAATTACTAACGCAATTGAGAGCAACCGTTTGTTTGAATATGTAAAATTAAACCCTGAGCCTAGTAATGCACAATTTATGATTTGCGGAAATCCACAAATGGTAAAAGACACAACCGCGCTACTTCTCGATAAAAACTTTACGCGTAACCGCCGTAAAAACCCCGGCAATATTACGGTAGAGCAGTACTGGTAGGCTTCAGTGGTGGTATTAACTACCCGATAACGTTAAAATTTGCTATGTTGCACCCTTATACTAATTTTATCAAAAATATGATCATTCTATCGCATTAAATAACTCACTAACTGCGTTAAAAGTTATTCATATAGAACATCTATATGTCACAATTTTCGCGTTGTTATTGCGCTATTTTTTAACGCTATAATAGATCGCCTATTTAATGTAATTGGTATTACACGTATTTAGTGTTCATTTTAGGAAAGTTATGAAACCGTTATCTATTATTTTAGCCTCATTAGTCACTACCGTTGCGCTAATTACTTATGCCGCAGAGCAAAGCGAGCCTGAGCAAAAAGAGCCGCAAGTTGAAGCTCAAACAAGCGTTGAAAAACCAAAAGTTGAAAATGAGCAATCAGTAACTCAAACCAACACTGACGACAAAGTAAATACGCTTGAATACAAAGCGCCAGAGCTTAAAAAGCCAACAATTGATGCGACTAAACCAGACGATTCAAAAGTATTAGGTAACGAGCAAATTAAACCTGCTGAAAAGCCTAAAAATAAAATAGAAAAAGCAGTGGCTGTAGCCGAAGCTGAAAAAGCAGTAACTCAAGCAAAAGAAGCACTTACAGTTAAGCAGCAAACTAAAGCTAAACAATCGCGCGAATCACTTGCTGTGGTAGAGCAGCTAGTTAAAGCATATAACGCACGTAACATTGAAGAGTTTCTTCGTGTATATGCCGAAGATGTTGAGTTTTATATTTTCCCTAATGAGCTATTATTTAAAGGTAAAGAAAAACTAATAGAACGTTATGGGCTAATGTTTAAAAAGTTAAAGTGTATTCACTCATCACCAATTAAGCGCATAGTGCACGGTGATATAGTGATTGATCACGAACTTTCAGAAACTTGTTCAACTGACGAAAACGTAGTTGATAAACGCTCAGAACTTATTTCGAGCTACCAAATTAAAGATGGGAAAATAGTACGCGTACTGTTTTTTAGATAAAGGCTTTAAATGCAAATAAATGACGACAAAAAAATTCGCTTAATGTATCGCATTGAGCCAGGTTGCCTTGGACCTAAGGGTGCTGAGCATGTTGAAGATTTTTGTCGTTTTGCAAACAAGCATATTAAATCCCCCTTTTATGGCCAATTTGTATTTTTACCACGTTACGATAAAACCATAGACGAGCGACAATACAGCGTTAACAGCCGTAATTTATCACTTGCTCAGGCTCGGGCTTACTTAAAGCACTTTGATATTAATATTGAAGAATTTGAAGAACAACTCGACGAGCTCCTCACAAAAGCGATTGATTTATACTTTAAGCGATAGCGTTTAATTGCTGTTGCTTAGGTATTGCCTCCCCTCAAACGTACATTTTTATTTATTTTAATTATTATTAAATAATATAAGTAATTTCTTTCACAAAGATAAGGTAATCAGTAATAACTGAGAAAAACCAGATCAGCCAATATGTATCACTATTCTAAAAGCGCAGCGCCACTTAACCTCTTTGTGAATAATTAGCTCTTTAAAAGCTTTTATTTGCACAATGAGAAGTAAAAGGGGAAGCCAAAAATCCCGAAACAAAAACAGTATTGTTATGTTTTATCACTCACTCTAAAAGCGCAGCGCCTCTTAACCTCTTTGTGAATTAATTAACTAAATATTTTAAAAGCATTAAAAACAAAAAAGCGGTGTTAATTTTAACACCGCTTAATGCGAAATATATTTAGCTTTAGTAAGCTTGGATTACAACATAGGTTTTATAACATCAAACACAGCTTCTATATGGTCGTCTCTGTCGTTTAGTGCCGCTATATAACGGTATTTTTCGCCGCCTGCGTTTTCGAATATTTCACGGTTTTCACCTTCTAGCTCTTCAAGTGTTTCTAGGCAGTCGGCGCTAAAAGCAGGACTTATAATAGCTACATCGGTAATACCTTCATCAGGTAAGGCTGCAAGAGTTGCGTCGGTATAAGGCTTTAACCACTCTGCTTTACCAAATCGACTTTGAAAAGTACTAATTACTTTGTCTTTATCAAGGCCTAGTTTTTCGACAACTAAACGCGTGGTTTGTAAACATAGGCAATGGTACGGATCGCCGCGATCTAAAAACAATTTAGGCATACCGTGATACGAAAAAACAATTTTTTGTGGCATACCATTCGCTTCTAAATCCTCACTAATACTATTAGCAAGCGACTCAATGTAACGGGTGTTTTTATGATAGCCATTTATAAAATGAAGTTCTGGCACCCAGCGCCATTTACGCAGTACGCTCGATACAGCATCAAACGTAGAACCCGTAGTTGGGCTAGAATATTGCGGGTACATTGGTAAAATAATTATACGCGTTAAGCCTTTATCACGAAGCTCTTCAAGGCCTGCCTCTATTGAAGGGTTGCCATAACGCATTGCCATTACTACTTCAGTATTGGTATAACCTTGCTCTTTTAATAAAGTATTTAACTTTACACTTTGCTGGCGAGTAATGTGGGTAAGTGGCGAGCCGTTTTCGGTCCATATACTCTCGTATAATTTAGCCGAACGTTTTGGGCGTACGCGTAAAATAATGCCATGTAAAATTATCATCCATACCAAGCGTGGTATTTCTACAATGCGTGGATCTGATAAAAATTCGCGTAAATATGTACGAAGCGCAGCCGCTGTTGGTGCATCAGGGCTGCCTAGGTTAGTTAGCAGTATTCCCGTTTTTTGGTTAAAACGCCCATCATGGGGGTTGTCAGTAACCGCAGAAAATCGCGACACAGAGTGCTCCTTCAAGCAAATTCAATAATCTATTTTATGCACATTGTAACGAAAAAAACTGCGGTTTAGATCAATCATTTAGCAGTTTTCACCATTATTCTGAACGGAGTTGGTTTTTTCGATTCTAGCTGTTGGAGTTTTTCTATCGATTTACTGCCAAATACATGACCTTTGGGCAGCAACATTATGCCGGTATGGCTGTGTAGAGCATGGCCCAGTACCATTTGCTCTTTGAGTTCATGGGCGTTACAAATTAGCACTGATCCTGCTGAACTTTTTTGTTCGTGAAGTTTTGCATGGCTTGCTTCAAGTGCACGTACAATTTTAGGATGATAAAACGATCCACTATAAAGTTTTACACTTTCGAGTGCGTCATCGTGGCGCTGCTTTTCATCACTTGCATTGCTTTGCTCAAACGCATCCCAATAGTCGCGCGCTAAACCTAGCACCATAGCGCCTATCGGTATGTCGTTTCCGGCAAGGCCTTTGGGCATTCCGTTTCCGTTAAAGCGCTCAAACTGATAATAAATAGCATCCGATAAGTCATGTAAATGTATTGCTGGCATTAACATTAATTGTGCAGTACTTGGGTGAGTATAAAAGGTTTTGCGTTGTTGCTCGTTTAAGCGGTTAACTGGTTTTTTATAAAGATCAGGATCCATAGCAAGCAAGCCTATTTGCGCCAAGTAACCAGCCATAGGGGCAAGATCAATGCTTTTTTGCGACAAGTTTAAGTAAAGTGCTATTTGTGTGCAGGTATTAGCAATATTTTGTGCTTTGTTACCATCTAGGTAAGGGTTTGCGTTAACAAAATTATATAGCAGCTCTACGGTCGATTTATGCTCTTGTTTTTCGCGCTCGTTGGCGTCTTCAAGCTTTTTTAAAACCTGTTTGATTTGTAAGGTGCGTTTTTCTACCCGTTGTTCAAGCGAATTATTAAGCTCTAGCAACTCTTGGTTTTGCGCTTTAACTTGTGCCTCTAATTTTTGATTTTGTTTTTTTAGTGCAAATTTTTCTAGGCTATCTCTAATGCTACGAAGTAATAAATCGTTTTGCCAAGGCTTTTGAATATAACCATTTATTTGGCCCTGATTAACAGCCGCTAAGGTGGTTTGTATGTCGGCGTAGCCGGTTAATAAAATGCGTTGGGTGTCGGGTGCCAGCGCACGCGCTTTTTCTAAAAACTCGGCACCGTTCATTACCGGCATACGCATATCGCTAATAATTAAACCAAACTCATGATTTTTAAAAAGCGTTAGTGCACTTTGCGGGTTATCGCAAACAATAACCGACAGGCCATTTACTTCAAGTAGCCGTGTTAACGTGCGTAGTACTATTTCATCATCATCAATGCAAAGTACATCAACCTGATTTATTGGTGTGCTTGGTGTTACTTGAGTCATTGAGTCGCCTTTAAATTACTTCTGGTTAAATAATAGCTTAAAAAAATACTCTATGGTGTGTTTGTGCCTACCTTTTATATTAAGTGGTATTTATATAATGGAGTTATTAGCAATAAGTAGATAATTACTTATTCATAATATTAGGCCTTGGCTGCACTAAAGTTGCAAATTTGCATACAGACGACTAAACGTTAAGTATAAAGTTATCTATATGGATGAAGGGAATGGATGGATCAGATGGTAATTTTGAACGTGCTTTTTTAAACGAACAAAAGCTGCGCTTAGCTGCAGAGCAATTACTCAAAGATAAAAGTAGCGTTTTAGTTGCCATAAATAATGAACTACAAAAAAAAGTAGCCGACTTAGAACACCAACAAATGCTGTTTGTGCAAACAGAAAAAATGGCAACCTTAGGTACACTGAGCGCAGGCGTTGCCCACGAAATAAATACCCCGCTTGCCTATGCAATGAGTAACGTAGAGAGCCTACAAAACGCAAGCCCTTTACTGGTAGCGCTGCTGAAACTTAACGAACAATATTTAAATAACGAAATTAAAGAGAGCCGTTTTAAACACGAAATTGACATACTCAATTTACAGTATCCGTACGCGTGGATTTATAACAATTTGCAGGGGCAAATTAACGACAGCGTTGAAGGACTTAAACGTATAAAACAAATAGTGCATGACTTATTAAACTTTGCCCACCCCACCTCTTCTCAAGATAAACAATTAGCCGATGTAACAACGGGTGCTAATAATGCTTTAAGGTTATTGAGTAGCAAACTTAAATTATGCGAAATAAAAACGCGGTTTGAACCCCTACCACTCATTTGGTGCAATTTATCGTCAATTAATCAGATTTTTGTAAATCTTTTAATGAATGCTTGGCAAGCTTGCGAGTTAGATTTAGAAAAAGGCTGCATTATTGAAGTCAATATTTTTGAACTACACACAAATATTTGTATTGAAATAAAAGATAACGGTTGTGGCATGAATGAAGACACAATAGCACATATGTTTGACCCTTTTTACACAACAAAAGAAGTCGGAAAAGGCACCGGTATGGGTATGACACTTGTATACGCTATGGTGAGCGATCACGGTGGAAAAGTAGAAGTTAACAGTACATTAGGCACAGGTACGACCATTCGCTGCCTATTACCTTTAAAAGTGTAAAATAACGAACAAAACCACATTGTAAATAAAGTGTTAAACATTCTGTTTTTTGATGTTTAATCCTTTCTTAGCGCGTATTTTAACCGATTTGATGTGGTTTTTTCTTATCTTGAAGTTTATTTGCATACTTAGACCAAATATTTAGTTTTTTTCATTTCTTTTTGTTTGCATATGTTGCTAGGATGTTTGCAACAGGTTATGAGCATTATAACCACACACATATTATTAAGAATACAAAAAAACAGGGTCGTCACTATGTCAACATACCGTTTAAACACACTTGCTGTAGCCGTTGCTTTCGCGTTTAGCGCACCAAGCATTGTTAACGCAGAAGAAGCACCAGTGCAAGCTGCTAAAAACATAGAGCAAATATCTGTATTAGGATCGCGTGTATCTAACCGAACCTCTACAGAGTCTTCTTCTCCTATTGATTTAATTGACGCGGATGATTTAACTAAAGGTGGTTTTACCGAGTTAGGCCAAAGCCTTCAAGCGACAGCGCCTTCATTTAACTTTTCGCGTACACAAGTATCAGACGGTTCAGATTTATTTAGACCCGCAACACTTCGTGGCTTACAACCAGATCAAACCCTTGTATTAGTAAATGGTAAACGTCGTCATAACCAATCAATTTTTGGCCTTAACGGTACAGTAGGCGCAGGCGCTGCGGGTACTGATATGAATGCCATTCCGCTAACAGCGCTTAAAGGCGTTGAAGTATTACGCGATGGCGCTGCAGCGCAGTATGGCTCTGATGCTATTGCAGGTGTTATTAACTTATCTCTTAATAACTCAACCGGTATTACAACGGGTTTTGTACAATACGGCGGCACAAGTGAAGGTGACGGCGACACTATTTCAGCAGGTTTAAACCGTGGTTTTGAATTAGGTAACGAAGGCGGCTTTATTAACCTATCGCTTGAGTACCGTGATGCCGATGGCACTAACCGCGCCGAGCGCGATACGGGGGGTTCGCTTAATGTTGAACCAGGTACGCTAAGTGAAGATGTACGCTGGGGCCAAGGTAACTCAGAAAGTGAATTTACGTCGTTATTTTACAACATGGCATTACCAATGGGCGACGGCGAGCTTTACTCGTTTGGTGGCTACTCTGAGCGCACGGCGCTAGGTAATGGTTTTTATCGTAACTTTAACGAAGCCTCTAAAAACGTAACCCAAGTATATAGTGATGGTTTTTTACCGCGCATATATAACGAAGCACAAGATATTTCAGTCGCGCTTGGTTTTAAAGGCGATATAAACACAGATTGGACTTACGATGTATCGGCTGTTTATGGTGAAAACCAATACGATTTTACATCACGCAATACATTAAATGCTTCTTACGCGGCTGAGTATTTATTTAATAACCCAGATGCAAGCGATGCCGACATTGCAGCAAACTCAGGGCCTACTGGCGGTTACTCAGGTGGTTTTAGATTCGATCAAACAACGGTTAACCTTGATGTAAACGGTATTGTAGATATTGGCCGTAATGAGCCTTTATATGTAACAGTAGGCGCCGAATACCGTAAAGAAAACTACGAAATAGTGCCTGGCGATGAAGCATCATACGCGTGTGGGTTAGCAAATATGGATACCTCGTACCCATCAGTAAACGATCCGGATCAATTTGCACAGTGTGGTTTTCAAGCTTATAACGGCCTTCGCCCTGAAGCGGCTAACGATAGCGACCGTAACAGCTACGCAGTTTATGTAGACGTAGAAACTATGATCACCGACGCATGGAACGTAAGTGGTGCGCTACGCTATGAAGATTTCTCAGATGCTGGGGATGATTTAATTGGTAAATTAGCAACACGCTATGAATTTTCAGATGACTTTGCAGTACGTGGTGCACTATCTACTGGTTTTAGAGCGCCATCACTTCAACAAAGTGGTTATACAGCTTTTACAACTAACTTAGGCTCAGACGGCACATTAACGCAGTCGTTCACGGCAAACACAGGGACCGCTTTCCCAAGTGCGCTAGGCGTAGATAGCTTAGAGCTTGAAACATCAACAAACTACAGCGCAGGTTTTGTTTACGATGTAACAAGCGAGCTTTCGTTAACGGTTGATTTTTACCGCGTAGAAATTGAAGACCGTATTACACTTGGCAGCTTACTTTCGGTTGACGATGTATCGTTTAGCTCAGAAGCAGTTGCAGCGCTACAAGCAACGGGAGCAGTGCAAGCTAACTACTTCTCAAACTCGGTTGATTCTACTACACAAGGTGTTGATATTATTGCATCGTACCGCACTGAAGTTGAAGGCGGTAATTTAGGAGTAACCTTTGCAGGTAACCTAAACGATACTAAAATTGACAGCGTAAATGCAGAAGACGGTATTCCTGAAGCGGTTGCTTTTGATGATTTACAACGTAGCTTTTTTACCGACGGACAACCGAGCGAACGTGCAACGCTTACGTTTGACTACGAACGCGATGCCTACACATCAACCATTCGCTTTAACTACTTTGGTGAAACAGACGTAAAATACTTTGGTAACGACCATATTTCATTACCAGGTGAGCTTTCGCCTACGGGGTCATTTAAACCAACAAGTACGGTTGAGTCTGCTGTGTTAGTTGATTTAAATGTTAGTTACCAAATTAATGACATGTTTGCGCTTTCGGTAGGTGCCGATAACGTATTTGACGAAACACCAGATGAATTAGGCGACGACGAAGTACTTAATTTTATCACCAACGGCGCATTTAAATACCCAGTACGCGCATTGCCATACGGCT
This sequence comes from Pseudoalteromonas sp. SR43-3, assembly GCF_014163875.1. NCBI lineage: Bacteria > Pseudomonadati > Pseudomonadota > Gammaproteobacteria > Alteromonadales > Pseudoalteromonadaceae > Pseudoalteromonas > Pseudoalteromonas sp. SR43-3. The sequence continues at coordinate 27,372 of NZ_JACJEC010000004.1, forward strand.
TTGACGGCAGAACGTACTACGCAAAAGTAAGCTTTAGTTTTTAATTTATCAAGCAAACTAAAGTAATATTAAGCGCAGTTATTAACTGCGCTTTTTTTATGCTTTTTTATTATTAAAAAACTACCAAATGGATGTTAAAAATACTTGCGCGGTTGAAAATTAAGCCTACAATCTCCATCTCTTAAATAGGCCAATATAAAAGCCTCTTTATTATTTAACTTAAAATAACCATTAGTTTATAGGAAATATATGACTAAAAAATCTAAAACAAAAACCGCAAATACCAGCGCGGTAGACACAGGGCGAGGCGTTATAAACCACAATGCACTAGCGGCAATGGTCACCTCTAAATTATTTAAACCACAAGTAGTTAAAGCTAAAAAAGGCAAAGGCTCGTTTAAACGCAACAACAAGCATTCAGGACAAGAGTCCTATTTAATCGCGGCTTAAATAGCACCGATCAAATAGGGCTTTTGAATATAGTAAGCGAGGTTTTATACCTCGCTTTTACTTTTAGTTCTTTATTATTTTAACTTCCAAGCTGTCCTCTAAAAGCGCAGCGCCTCTAAACCTCTTTGTGAATAACAGCCCTTAAAATATGAATGCACAAAGAGAAGAAAAAGAGGAGCAAGTGAGCAGACAAAGTCCATTTGTTTAAGTTATATGATATTTCACCACCGAGCTCACCGAGGCGCTGTGCGCTACACAAAGAAAACACGAGTAATGGTTAGTCACTGCTCTTTGTTTTCTCCTTCACTTCTCGGTGGTGATTAAGCTACTTGTTACTAATGCATCCGACTAAATGCAAAAGCGGTGCTTTTAAACGCCAGCAAGCTGCGCGTCTTGTATCTCTCATTGATAAATGATTAGCTATCATTTATCACATCGAAGTCAGTGAGCTTGCCTGTGCGTCTAGTATTTAATACTGCTCGGTAGATAAAGCCCTGACTTTCTATTCTCAGAAACTGAATGGTATCCAAGCACACTTTTATTTAAGTAGATGCTGTATGTACAAGGGGAGTAAGTAGAGATGATGTTTATCGGCATTGATATTAGTAAAGAGAAGATTGATTTATCGTGGTTGAGAGACCAACTTACAAATAAAATTAAAACAAAAGTCTTTAAAAACAAGCTGCAAGACTTTGTAACAATAGAAAAATGGCTTTTAAATACAACTAAAAGCGCTGCTAATGAGTTCATTATCACACTCGAACCAACGGGTGTTTATCATGAAGCACTGATGTATTTTTTATACGAGCAAGGCTTTAATATTATTTTAGCGAATCCCGGTAAAGCTAAAAAGTATGCAGACGCTTTAAACATAATTCATAAAACAGACAAATCTGATGCAACGATGCTTGCTCATTACGGCTGTGCTAAGCACGCAGTCGTTAATTATTGGCAACCTGAAGCATTAGCAATTAGAGAGCTTAAAGCCCTTATTCGTCGTTTAGATGCGCTTGAGAGTAACCGACAACGAGAAGCTAACCGATTAGAAGCAAGTGAATTCAGCAACGTTTCCGCGCGTGTTTGCCAATCGATAAAAGTGACTATCGCGTTTTTAGACGATGAAATTAAACAGCTTAAATCTGACATTGATAACCACATAGATAATGAACCTGATTTAAAAAGAAACAGGAAACTACTTGAGTCTATTCCTGGCATTGGGCCCGTACTATCGAGAGAGCTGACGTATTTATTTGCGGCTAAAAAATTCAATAAAGCCAAAGAAGCGGCGGCTTATTGTGGATTAATTCCACGGCATAATGAATCGGGTAAATTAAAAGGGCGAACATCAATCAGTAAACTTGGGCCAGCCAGAATTCGATGCAAACTTTATATGGCGGCCATTGTTGCAGGGCAATGGAATAAAACAATAAAGAGACACAAGTTAACGTTAATAAACAATGGTAAAACACCGATGCAAGCTGTGTGTGCAAATATGCGAAAGCTAATTCATATATGTTTTGGTGTAATAAAAAACCAGGAAGCGTTTAAGCTCCAAGAAAGTTAAATACGGCCTTGAAGCTTAAAATGAGAGATGGTATCTACAGGTGTTTATACTCAAGTTAGAAGTGTAGTTTTTAACCTTTAAAACTATTATTTTTAACTGTTTGTGATGGGTTTTCACCAAATAGTTGCGTGTAATCTTTAGCAAATTGTCCCGCGTGCCAAAATCCCCAATTGGCTGCTATTACTGAAATGGGCTTATCTTGGTTTGGTTTTTTTAGTTCCCGCCTTACATTATTCAAGCGTGTTAAACGTAAAAACCGCAAAGGGTTAATTCCTAAAATACTCTCAAAGCTATACTGAAGTGTGCGCCTACTTACAAAGGAAAGCTCGCACAGCTCGGTTATGGTTATTGGGTTTTGTGGATTTGTGGCCACGTAATCTTTTACTTTATCTACTACGGCTTTGCGGTGTTTATAACTTGGCGCAATATTTTGCTGCGTATTGTCTGCTTGTAATAAGTGTAGTGCCAACATGTTTAGCATATCTTGTTGTGATTCGGTTCTAAGTCCAAAGCCCTTGCCTACAACCATGCTATTAATTATTTGTCTTGCCGTTTGCAAAGATGAGTTGCTCACCGATAAACGAGCTGATTGTGCAGATGCCAGGTTTTTCAATGTTACGCCTTGGAGCTGCGCCATATATTCAATTGAGTTCCAATCGATTACCAAACCATAAATATTAAATTGCTCAGGGGTTATCAACTCAAAGTCGTTATCACTGGTACGGCACATAAATTGATTACTTGCCACACTTAAACCATTAATTTTACTTTGCTGTGACTGACAAGGAATGCCGAGCCAAACCGAATTAGGGGCTATGTTACATTGCTGACGAAGCGCTCGCTCAGTGTATTCTTTAAACACATGAATATTGGCGTAATCCGTTTCTTCAATACAACCATAAAAGCTGCCGTAGCTCATTTGATCGTATTTTTGCTGCCATTGAGTAAGGCTATGCGCTTGCTCGTCTATATCGTGTGTTTGCACCTTGCTCTTTAGTGGTGCGCTGAAGCTACTTTGCTGCGCCATATCGGGGATGCTCTTTTTCGTTACACTTTCATTATGCTTAAGTTAACACCGCTTTGCGTGTGTAACCAATTGAATTGGTTTAATAAAGAATCTTTTGCCAAAATTCGATAGTTACTTGGTACAAAATAAGCTGTCTTGTAACTATTCAATATTGATTTATAGCTAAAGATGCAGCAAAACCTATACCAAGGTTGATCATATTAGTTATGTGGAGTAAATCATGGGGCAAGCGTACAGTTACACTTTAGGTACACATACTTATAAATTCAAGAACTTAGCCCAGTTAATGGCTAAAGCTACACCGCAGCGTTCGGGTGATCGCTTAGCGGGCGTAATTGCACAATCAGCACAAGAACGTGCTGTGGCACAAATGACATTGGCGGATATACCTCTTAAAACATTTTTAAATGAGGTACTTATTCCCTACGAAGATGACGAAATTACACGCTTAATTATTGACGAGCACGATGCAAATGCCTTTATGGCTATTGCACATTTAACCGTAGGCGATTTTCGTAATTGGCTTTTAAGTGACTTTGCAACACCTGCTGTACTTGCAAGTATAAGGCAAGGTATTACGCCGGAAATGGCTGCTGCAGTTAGCAAAATAATGCGCAATCAAGATCTCATATTAATTGCTAAAAAGTGCCATGTTACGAGTGCTTTTAGAAATACTATTGGCCTCCCCGGGCATTTATCTACACGTTTACAACCAAATCACCCAACTGACGATATTAATGGTATTGCTGCATGCATGCTTGATGGTTTGCTATACGGTAATGGCGATGCAGTAATAGGTATAAACCCAGCAACCGATAACGTTGCCCAAGCCATTAAATTAATGACGTTAATGGATGATGTTATTCAAAAGTACGCCATACCGACCCAAAGTTGCGTGCTCACCCATGTTACTAACACCATTGAATGTATAGAAGCTGGCGCACCAGTTGATTTAGTATTTCAGTCGATTGGTGGCACAGAGGCGACTAATTCAAGTTTTGGTTTTAATTTAAATACCTTAGCTGAAGCGCAAGATGCAGCTTTGAGTTTAAAGCGCGGCACTGTTGGCAATAATGTGATGTATTTTGAAACTGGGCAAGGCAGTTCGCTTTCTGCAAATGCGCATCATGAGCTTGATCAGCAAACGTGTGAAGCTCGCGCTTATGCCGTTGCTCGTAAGTTTAACCCGTTACTGGTAAATACCGTGGTGGGGTTTATTGGCCCTGAATATTTGTTTGATGGTAAGGAAATTACTCGAGCAGGACTTGAGGATCATTTTTGCGCTAAGTTACTAGGTATACCGATGGGGTGCGACGTGTGTTACACCAATCATGCAGAGGCCGATCAAAACGATATGGATAACTTGCTAACGCTATTAGGCGTTGCAGGTTGCTCGTTTGTAATGGGAATACCTGGCTCTGACGACATTATGCTTAATTACCAAACTACGTCGTTTCATGATGCATTATATGTTCGTCGTGTTCTTGGCTCTAGACCCGCCCCTGAGTTTGAGGCATGGCTGAGCAAAATGAAAATTATGCAAAGCACTTCCGATATTACACTTTCAGATACCTTGCCTCCCGCCTTTGCCAAACCTCTGGGTGCAATTACTGGAGGTGGCTCATGAAATCAAGTTCAAAACAGAGCACTCCTTTAGATAACTCAGTAAACAAGCATAAAAATAACGGTAATGTAGTGCACAACCCTTGGAGTGATTTACGCCGCTTTACCGATGCGCGTATTGGTCTTGGCCGCGCCGGTATAAGTTTGCCAACCTCAGAAATGCTGGCTTTTCAGCTATCTCATGCACAAGCGCGCGATGCAGTGAGTTTTCCGCTTGATATTAACGAAATGACTGAGCAACTAGGCAGTATTAGCGTATTAAAAGATGTTGCCCCTCCCCTGCATTTACACAGCCAAGCTGTTGACAGGGTTACTTACCTTCAGCGACCCGATTTAGGCCGCAAGCTTGATGAAAATGGTAGGCAAATACTTCTCAGCTATATGAATAAACAAAAGCACACTACACAGGCTAAATACGATTTAGCGATTGTAGTGGTTGATGGACTCTCCTCGTTAGCGGTACAAAAAAATGCATGCCCATTTATAACAGAGCTATTAGCGCACCTTACAACAGACAAGCAATTTAAAATTGCCCCCATTACTTTGGTTGAACAAGGTCGAGTAGCAATTGGCGACGATATAGGTGAGTTGCTAAATGCGCAGGTGGTTATGGTGTTAATAGGAGAGCGCCCAGGACTTAGTTCGCCAGATAGCCTTGGCTTGTATTTAACATGGGAGCCTAAAACAGGACTTAACGATGCATGTCGTAATTGCATATCGAATATTCGCCCAGCAGGCCTACCTTATACAGAAGCGGCTAGGCGTGCGCTGTACTTATTACGTGAAGCTAAAAAACTAAAACTAACTGGGGTTAATTTAAAAGACCGTACACAAGACGATGTAATTGAGCATCAGGTTTCAACCACTAACTTTTTAATTGCTGAGTAATTTTAATTAAAAACACATGAAATAAAACAATAAAAACTAAACATCAACGGAGAAGCGTTATGTCTACTAATAATACAGAGTACCTTGCTAAAAGACAGTTAAAACGAGGTACTGCGGGGTGGTTATTACTCGCAGGTTTGGGTGTGTCGTATGTAATATCGGGTGACTTTGCAGGTTGGAACTTTGGTATTGCCGAAGCGGGTTGGGGTGGCTTTGCCATTGCTGCAGTGTTAATGGCAGTTATGTATTTAGCGCTGGTATTGTCGCTTGCTGAAATGTCAGCTGCAATACCTGCAGCAGGCGGTGGTTATAGTTTTGCGCGCCAAGCTATGGGGCCTGCGGGAGGCTATTTAACCGGGCTTGCGGTATTAATTGAATACGCCTTAGCACCCGCTGCTATTGTTATTTTTATAGGCTCTGCAGTTGAAGCCCTTACCGGATTTAATGGACCATGGGTATATGCATTATTTTACTTACTATTTGTGGGAATTCATTTAGCAGGCGTAGGAGAAGCACTTAAAGTAATGATGGTAATAAGTGGTTTAGCAGTATTAGCTATTATTGCAACGGCTTTTGTTTTAATTACAAATTTTGATGCATCACGCTTATTTGACGTCCCCGTAACCGATGCAGTGGGAGCCAGTGAGTTTTTACCTTTAGGTTGGTACGGGGTTTGGGCTGCATTACCGTTTGCCATGTGGTTATTTTTAGCGGTTGAAGGTGTACCGCTTGCTGCAGAAGAGGCAAAAGATCCCGCTAAAGATGTGCCAAAAGGCATTATTGGTGCAATGATCTTTTTGTTATTTACTGCATTTTTAGTTGTTGTTTTAGTGCCTGGCGCTGGCGGTGCGGCTGCAATGGGCGCAAGTGCAGTGCCTTTAGTTGATGCATTAAATGCATCGGGTAGCGAGGCCTTAGCAACTGTAGTAAATATATTAGGGCTTGCGGGTTTAGTTGCTTCGTTTTTCTCTATTATTTATGGTTATAGTCGCTTAGTGTTTGCTTTATCTAGAGCCGGATATTTATCGCGTTCGTTGTCGATTACGACTAATCGCAAAGTGCCAGCACGTGCGTTGATTGTACCTGCCGTATTTGGTTTTTTAGTATCACTCAGTGGTGAGGGTGATTTAATACTTGCAATGGCTGTAGTAGGTGCAACTGTATCGTATGCATTAATGGCGCTGAGCCATATTTTGCTACGCGTTAAACAACCTGATTTACCTCGCCCGTATAAAACCCCAGGGGGCGTAGTAACGTCAAGTATTGCTTTAGTGCTTTCGCTTATAGCATTAACGGGTGTGTATGCGTTCGACCCTCGTGCATTTTTATACACTATAATGCTGTTTATTGTGGGCGCCGTATATTACTTTGGCTACAGCTCAAAACACTTAGTTGCTAAAAGCGCTGATGAAGAGTTTGCAATGTTGGCAGATGCAGAATCTGATTTAGAGATGGCTAAGTAAATATTAATAGTTATTATAAGTGAGGCTAGCCCTCACTTATATTTTTATACAAGCAATACGGTGTAAAAATAGTGCATGCATGTAAATATCAAGCCCCTAATCTACTTTATTAATATCATTTAAAGCTAAAACTTTATGCTGCCGCGTAGCGCTTTGTTTTGCCCATGCTTGGTTTTTTTGTCCATGCGCTTTCGCTGTGAATTACGGGTGGGCTTGGTGGCTCGACGCGCTTTATTAACTACCGTAGCACTAAGGATTAAATCCTTTAAACGCTTAAGGGCATCTTCTCTGTTTAGCTCCTGGGTACGGTGGCTTTGCGCTTTAATTATTAAGACGCCGTCTTTGGTAATTCTTGTATCATTTAAGGCAAGTAAGCGTTCTTTGTAGAAGTCAGGTAATTTAGAGCGGTTAATGTCAAAACGTAAATGAATTGCACTTGCTACTTTATTAACATTTTGACCACCGGCACCTTGCGAACGAATAGCTGTGAGCTCTAGTTCCCATTCATCGATAGTGACAGTATTTGAAATTGTTAACATTGTGTTCAGCTCTATTTGTCAAAAATACATTATATCATCAGTACATTAGCTTGTGGTGAATCAACTAAATTCTTAGAACTTAAATAAATTCTCATAAATTGTACTATAAATCAGCCAATATTTTATTTTGTGTTGGCAAGTGTTGCTTATTAGTTTCTAATTGGCACTACTTTAATACTAGGAAATGCTCAATGAAAAAAATACTTGTATCACTTAGCTTATTAGCGATGAGTTTCTCAAGCCTTGCAGAGGATATTAACGAAGGTCAACTTCAAAGCTATATGAAAGCACTGCCAGCTGTGACTAGCTGGGCAAGCAGCCAAGAGTCGTTAAAAGACTTAGATTTAGCAAGTATGCTAGGTGGTTCTGCAGATCAAAGTGTTGGCGAACAAAGCTCTTTAGCTAACAGTGCATTAAGCATGATTAAAGAACAAGACCTATACAAAAGCTTTGCGAGTGTTACAAACCGTTACGGTTTTACGCCAGAGCAGCTAGTAACTGTAGGTTCTGAAGTATCAATGGCTTATATCGAAAATCTTAAGTCGGGCCTTTCTGCTGATAATCAAGAAACTGCTAATAAAGTAATGGGCGGTTTTCAAAGTATGAAAAGTGCTAAAGATAAAGGCGCTAGCTCATTAATGGGTTCGTTTGGTAAATCGTCAAGCGCAGCTGAGGAGTCTACAGAATCTTTAGTAAGCGAAAACAACCTTGAACTTGTGAGCGAATATATGCCACAACTACAAAAGCTTTTTGCACTTTTATAAGTTTTATTGCTTTAAAAAAAGCGGGCTTATCTAGCCGTGAAATTAAAACGCATAAAAAACGGGGGAGTATTCAATACTCCCCCGTTTTTATTTAGCGTACAGATTATTTAAGATCGAACCTGTCTGCGTTCATTACTTTTACCCATGCATTTACAAAGTCATGTACAAAACGTTCTTTATTATCGTCTTGTGCATAAAACTCACTTAGGGCACGTAAAATAGAGTTTGAACCAAACACTAAATCTACGCGTGTGGCAGTCCATTTAATGGTGCCTGTTTTGCGCTCAACAATATTATATATACCTGGCTCTAGTGGCTTCCAGTTGTTAGCCATGTCGGTTAGGTTTACAAAAAAGTCGGTAGATAGCGTGCCTACATTATCAGTAAATACACCATGTTTAGTGCCTGCGTAGTTTGTGCCTAGTACACGCATGCCGCCCATAAGTGCAGTCATTTCTGGTGCTGTTAAGCCCATTAATTGGCTGCGCTCTAACAATAGCTCTTCTGAGGATACGCTAAAGTCATTTTTAAGGTAGTTTCTAAATCCATCATGAACAGGCTCAAGCGGATCGAACGATTCTGCATCAGTCATTTCGTCTGTTGCGTCTCCTCGTCCTGGTGCAAATGGTACTGTTACATTAACACCGGCTTGTTTTGCAGCTTGCTCTACAGCCGCTGTGCCACCTAATACGATTAAATCAGCCATGCTTACTGGCTTAGATAAACCCGCTTGTACTTTTTCAAGGGCACTAAGCACACTTGCTAAGCGCTCTGGCTCATTACCTAGCCAATCTTTTTGTGGTGCTAAACGAATACGTGCGCCATTTGCGCCACCGCGACGATCAGAACCACGATACGTACGTGCACTATCCCACGCTGTATTTATTAAATCACTTGCACTTACACCGCAATCAAGTAGCTGTGCTTTTAAGCTTGTGATTTCATCGTCTGATAATGTGTAATCAACTGCTGGAATAGGATCTTGCCAAATTAGGTCTTCGCTTGGTACATCTTTACCTAAGTAACATGCTTTAGGACCTAAATCGCGGTGAGTTAGCTTAAACCATGCGCGTGCAAATACATCAGAGAAGTATTCAAAGTCGTTATAAAAACGCTCAATTATTTTACGGTACGCAGGGTCCACTTTCATGGCCATATCGGCATCGGTCATCATTGGGTTTAAACGAATTGATGGATCTTCTACGTCTACTGGTTTGTCTTCTTCTTTAATATTTACAGGTTCCCACTGATGAGCGCCAGCTGGGCTTTTAGTAAGTTCCCATTCGTAATTTAAAAGTAAGTGGCAGTATCCGTTATCCCATGTAGTTGGGTGTGTGGTCCATGCGCCTTCAAGGCCAGAAGTTACAGTATGACGACCAAAGCCGCCTTCTTTGGTGCTGTTCCAACCTAAACCTTGCTCGTGTACGTCTGCTGCTTCTGGCTCTGGACCTAAGTGCTCTGCTTTACCATTACCGTGAGTTTTACCTACTGTATGGCCGCCCACTGTTAGCGCTGCGGTTTCTTCATCGTCCATCGCCATGCGAGCAAATGTTTCACGTACGTGATCTGCCGTTTTTTGTGGATCTGGTATACCATTAACACCTTCAGGGTTAACGTAAATTAGGCCCATTTGTACTGCGGCTAATGGGTTTTCCATGGTGTCTGGTTTTTCTACATTGTCGTAGCGTTCATCACTTGGTGCTAACCATTCTTTTTCTGCACCCCAGTAAATATCTTTTTCTGGATGCCAAATGTCTTCACGGCCGCCCGCAAAACCATAAATTTTAAGCCCCATTGATTCGTATGCCATATTACCAGCAAGAATAAATAAATCGGCCCATGAGAGTTTGTTACCGTATTTTTTCTTAAGTGGCCATAAAAGTCTGCGTGCTTTATCTAAGCTTGCGTTATCTGGCCATGAATTTAAAGGCGAGAAACGTTGATTACCGGTACTTGCGCCACCACGACCATCAGATAAACGGTACGTACCCGCTGAGTGCCATGCCATACGAATCATTAAACCACCGTAATGGCCCCAATCGGCAGGCCACCAATCTTGGCTGTCGGTCATAAAGGTTTTTAAGTCGGCTTTTACTTCGTCTAAATCTAGAGATTTAAATTCTTCTGCGTAGTTAAAATTAGTGCCGTATGGATTTGATTTAGTATCGTGTTGATGAAGAATGTCTAAGTTGAGTGTGTTTGGCCACCAATCGGTGTTTACTTTAGAAACAACTGAATTACTACCGTGCATAACAGGGCATTTACCCGCTGTTGGCTTGCTCATTGTGAAATCCTTAAAATAGAAAAGTAAAATACTTAATCAATCAGTATTATTGCTTATGTGTTTATAACTTTTTAAAAAGTAACGGTTATTTTTATTTAATAGGCTTACTTTTTACTCAGCGTGCCTACCTAAGTGCTTACGTATCCTTAATATAGGCGTATAAATTATGCTACGCCAGCCTCAACATACTATTTAAAACGATTGCTCCAATTTATATTTTTGATTGCCCTTACGTTAATGATGTATTTAACAATAGGCTTAAAGTGGCGTTTAAAATAATAGTAAAAAAGTCAGATGGCGCGCATATAAAGCATTACGCAAAATAAAAATTCAAAATCGGTGAATTAACCTTAATCTTTTTACTAGACCTGTGATCGAATTGAAAAATTTCGGCGTAATGGTATATGAAGGGTTTGAAAGTGGCTTTAGTTTACTAAAGCGCACATTGGAATACCCCCCTTCACCATGAAATTGTAGTTAGATAGTTATAATGATAAAGGTGCATTACTTAAGCCCAATGCACCTTTACTTTATAAACCGAATACTTTGAGTATTCTTATATTTTTAACTAGTTGAATTGAATTAAGTATTTGTTCATAAAGATTCAGTTAGTATGAAGTTGTTCTCCTGTGAATCCCTACGACATATTGTTGTTTTAAGCAGTTTTTGCCAGCTCACCTTGAGCTGGTTTTTTTTTGCCTATTTTTACTCAAATTACCTGAGCATGGGTAATATGCTCACGCTTTACCCTATTATTGCTAAGCTCACTAGGCTAAATAAATTTTACAACTATTGCTCCTATCTAAATTAGGTCAATTTTAATCCACAAAGAACAACACGCCCTAGTGCCATTAAGCCCTGCATGTTAAAGTTATTACAGTAATTAATTTAATTAGGCGTACCAATGCGTTATTACCTATCTGTACTTTTTGTTTGTTTAAATTTGTTTTCAGGCATAGTGAACTCTGCTGAAAAGCAACCAGCTTCACCTACAGCACAACAAGAGCAACAAGCTCTTCAACAACTCAAAGAGCCTATGTATAAGCCGCTAATGGAGCGCTACATATTAGATGAGCTAAAAGCAGTTAGGCAAGATCAGCAAAAGCTTCGTGAAGATGTAACTAAGCAGGTTACTCATGCGCAGCTTGATACTGCCGATCGCGCATTAACGTACACTACAGATACCATTAATAATGTGTTTTTTATAATTACCGCTACGGCGTCGATTTTAGTTTTAGTGGGTTGGAACTCGTTGCGCGATGTTAAAAACAAAGTAGAAGATATTGTAAATACGCGTGTGAGTGTAATTACAGACGAGTATGAAGACCGATTAAAAATTCTTGAAGAAAAACTACGCGTTCGCTCAGAAGAAATACTCAGCAACCAAGAGCGCATATCGGTGACTAACGAAGTTCATTCGTTGTGGATGCGCGCAAACCTAGAAAGTGATTTTGCAAATAAAATTGAAATTTTTAATGAAATACTCAATCGCAAACCAGAAGATGTGGAAGCCATTGCTTATAAAGCCGATGCACTACTAGAAATTAATGAAACAGCACAAGCCATTGAGCTGTGTAATCAAGCTATTGATATAGATAGTGACTATGGTTATGCCTATTGGCAACGAGCATGTGCTTATGCACTAACACATAAGCATGCTGATGCATTAGCCGATATTAAAATGGCACTTGAATACTCTCCAAACTTACGTAATGAATTATTACACGAGAGCGCATTTGCAAGCCTGCATGACAACAACAGCTTTAATACGATAGTGGCTGGTGAAGTTGTTTAAGCACTCAGAATTTGGCCTGTATGATTAGGCGCAACACCATAAAAAAGGGCCTTGGCCCTTTTTTGTTTTTAAAGGTAAAGTTTGTTGTGTAATTAGAAGCTTAACTGCGCTCTACAAACTCAGCTCTAGCGTAGAGCTAAGATCAAAAGTGATTAATTCACAAAGAGGTTTAGAGACGCTGCGCTTTTAGAGAAGAGCTTAGAAGTTAAAATAATAAAAACAATCTGAAACTGTGCTTCTAACATGAGCAACAAGTCATACTCTAAACTTGGTATAAACACAGCTATTCGCGCAGGTTACAAGCTTTTAAAGCAACGCTTGTACTTTTATAATGCCGAGTCAGCATTGGTTTTGCTCTTCTCATTTGCTCCTCCTTTTCTTCTCTGCGTGCATATTGTTTTTTAGGGCTGTTATACACAAATAGGTTTAGAGATGCTGCGCTTTTAGAGTAGTTAGCTTAAGTGCTTCTCGCGCGAGCAAGCTTAGTACCTACCTGAGAAACTTACACTCAGCAGTTTAATTTACCTGTAGACGCGCTGCTTGCAGGCGTTTAAAAACGTAGTTTTTAGGATGGTTGAATTAATACCAACCCGAAATAATACTTAATCATTTTTAGGGGCTAAACGTGTCGCTACCTGCGTTAAAAAATTCTCATTTAGAACAACTAAATAGCGAATTTTTTGCCTAGCTATCAACACGTTTTTCCATCCTCAAAATAGATCACTTAATTAAGCGAATTGATATAAGTAATTAGAAGCTGCTATCAGTTTTCTTCAGGCATAAAAAAAGCCGCATAAAATGCGGCTTTGGAGGTTAGTCTCACTTCACTTTGGGCGTGTCTCCAAAACTTAGTGAATACGTTACCAAGGAACTGTTATGTATTATTTAAGCTATTGACTCTAATGCAATTTTAACCATTTCGTTAAACGTGCTTTGACGCTCATCAGCAGGTGTTGCTTCACCGGTGATTACGTGGTCACTTACTGTAAATAATGCCATTGCGTTTGCGCCGTATTCAGCTGCAACGCCATATAAACCGGCTGTTTCCATATCTACTGCTAGCATGCCTAACTTGTCTAAGTCTTTGTAGAACGAGTCGTCTGCTTGGTAGAAAGTGTCGGTTGTAAATACGTTACCTACTTTTGCCTCTATTCCTAGCTCTTTAGCGGCGTTTACACCGTTTAAAAGTAGGTCAAAGTTAGCAATAGCAGAAAAATCGTAGCCACGAACACGTGCACGGTTTACGTTTGAATCTGTGCTTGCACCTTGTGCAAAAATTACGTCACGGATTTTGATATCTGTGCCAATACCACCACACGTACCAATACGTATAATATTTTTAACGCCAAAGCTTACAATTAGCTCACGTGCATAAATAGACATTGATGGAATGCCCATGCCTGAACCCATGATGCTTACTGGCTTACCTTTGTAAGTACCAGTGAAACCGTACATGTTACGAACACCTGTAACTTGTACTGCATCATCTAAAAAGTTTTCAGCAATATATTGCGCACGTAGCGGATCGCCTGGCATTAATACTGTTTCGGCGAAATCACCAACGTTTGCACTGATATGCGGAGTACTCATTAATTGTTTTCCTTTTTATTTGGCGTTGTTAGCTCATTTAAAAAGCTGTCGCCGTAATCAAGCGCAGATAAGTTAAACCACTGTGCCAGTGTTTGACCGATATCTGCAAAGCTGTTGCGTTCACCTAGAGGTGTGTTACTCATACCTGGTTTATATGCAATAACCGGTACGTATTCGCGAGTGTGCTCAGAACCTGGAAAGGTTGGGTCACAACCGTGATCTGCAGTGATCATTAATATATCATCTGCGTTTAACTGCTTTAGTATAGTTGGTAAATAGTCATCAAATTCTTTTAATGCTTTTGCATAACCTACTGGGTTACGGCGATGACCAAATTTTTCATCAAAATCAACTAGGTTAGTAAAGATTAAGCTATGATCTGGTGCGCTTTTCATTACTTCGCTGGTTTTTTCTAGCAAGTTCATAAGCCCAGGTGCTTTATGCTTTTGGGTTATGCCCTGATGCGCGTAAATATCTGAAATTTTACCAATACTAATTACTTCGCCGCCGTCTTTTGCTAACACATCTAGCAATGTTGGTGCTGGCGGAAGCACTGAATAGTCGCGACGATTACCCGTTCGAGCAAAGTCTTGGCTATTTGAACCCAAAAATGGCCGCGCAATCACTCGTCCTATATTCATTTCATCAAGTAGCGCCCGTGCGATTTCGCAAACTTGATAAAGCTTCTCTAGGCCGAATGACTCTTCATGCGCGGCTATTTGAAACACGCTATCAGCTGAGGTGTAACAGATTGGTTTACCTGTTTTTACGTGCTCTTCACCTAGCTGTTCTAAAATGGTTGTTCCCGATGCATGGCAGTTGCCTACAATGCCAGGAATACCAGTACGAGCTATAAACTCGTCTATAAATTCTTGTGGGAAACTTGGCTGTGTTTTTGGGAAATATCCCCAATCAAATAACACAGGTACTCCTGCCATTTCCCAATGACCTGATGGCGTGTCTTTTCCGCTAGATAATTCTTTAGCGTAACCCCATGCCCCTTGAGAAGCTTGGCGGTCTGAAATTAAACACGGTTCTCCACCGGCAGCTTCACATGCATCCACTAACCCAAGTTTTGATAGGTTAGGAAGCGATAATGCAGCGCCTGTTTCGTCGTAATATGCTTTTAGTAAGTGAGCGAATGTATTAGCCCCAAGATCGCCGAATTTATCTGCATCTGGTGCTGCACCGATTCCTAGGCTATCTGCCATTAAGATAATTGCTCTTGCCATTTTGACCTCACTTTGATTCTAGGTGGTTACTTTATCCGCTGATCGATTTTTCCGTACAGGACAAAAGTCCTGTTTCATAAAACCTAAACATTATAAATTTGCATTCTTAAGCGAAGCAAAAGAGATTAATCGTGTCTTTTTTGCTATTGTGATCTACCAACAATATATCCTTCTGTGTGGGTGAGAACTTTAGTGACACGAACTACTATTATAGCTATTGCAGGCGCGTCTGCGTCGGGCAAATCTCTTTTTAGCCAAACTATATACAATGAATTGGTTAATGAGCTTGAACCAGGCGCTATCGCCATTATTGAAGAAGATGCTTACTACAAGGATCAGTCGCATTTACCGATGGCGCATCGTACGCAAACGAATTACGACCATCCTGATGCATTTGAACATGCGTTAATGCTTGAGCATTTAACACAGCTTCGTAGTGGAAATTCAGTTGAAGTACCAACGTATGATTATGCACAGCATACACGTAGCGAGAAAACTCGCCGAGTGCCTGCTGCTAAAATACTCATTGTTGAAGGTATTTTATTATTGAGTGACAAAGCGCTTAATAAAGAATTTGATATTAAGGTGTTTATAGATACGCCTTTAGATATTTGCTTAATGCGTCGTATGCAACGTGATATGGAGCAACGAGGCAGAACATTACAATCTGTTGTTGAGCAGTATCAAGCAACTGTTAGACCGATGTTTTATCAATTTATTGAGCCTTCTAAGCATAACGCAGATTTAGTTGTGACTCGAGGCGGTATGAACCGCGTTGCGATTGATATAATAAAAAGTAAGATAAAATATTTACTACAAGAATAACAACGGGAAACATTTGTATGACAACATTTATGAGCTTAGTGGGCATGTGTGTGCTACTAAGCATTGCCTTTGCGGCATCAACTAATCGCAAGGCAATTAATTTAAGAACCGTTGGTATAGCATTTGCGATGCAAGTTGTTATTGGCGGTTTTGTCCTGTTTTTTGAAGCAGGAAAAAATGTGTTAACGAGCATGTCAGCAGCCGTATCGTCGGTTATTGGTTATGCAAACGACGGTATTGGGTTTTTGTTTGGCCCACTTGCCTCACAAGACACATTAGGTTTTATTTTTGCGATTCAAGTTTTGCCCGTTATCGTGTTTTTCTCAGCACTTGTTGCTGTGTTGTATCACCTTGGCATTATGGATTGGATAATTAGGATTTTAGGCGGCGGTTTACAAAAATTATTGAAAACCTCTCGCACAGAATCGCTTTCAGCGACAGCAAATATTTTTGTTGGCCAAACTGAAGCACCGCTAATAGTTAAGCCATTTATAGCAACAATGACTAAATCGGAATTGTTTGCAGTGATGGTAGGTGGCTTAGCCACTGTGGCAGGCTCTGTAATGGCCGGTTACGTTATTATTGGCGTAGATCTTAAGTATTTAATAGCAGCGAGCTTTATGGCTGCTCCAGGTGGTTTTTTAATGGCCAAGATGATTGTGCCAGAAACTGAAACGCCTAAAGATAACTTAGCTGATTTAGATTTAGATGACGAAGATAAGCCTGTAAATGTAATTGATGCAGCTGCATCAGGTGCAGCAAACGGTATGCATTTAGCACTTAATGTAGGTGCAATGTTACTTGCTTTTGTAGCGCTAATTGCACTACTAAACGGTTTATTAGGTGGTATTGGTGGGTGGTTTGATTACCCAACATTAACGCTTCAAGAAATATTAGGTTATGTATTTGCTCCTGTTGCATGGTTACTAGGTGTGCCATGGGATGAAGCAATTATAGCCGGCAGCTTTATTGGTCAAAAGATAGTAGTGAACGAGTTTGTTGCTTACTTAGACTTTATAAATTATCGCGATACGTTAAGCGCGCACACACAAGCAATTGTTACTTTTGCTCTATGTGGCTTTGCTAACTTATCATCGATAGCCATTTTACTAGGTGGGTTAGGCGGTATGGCGCCTAGTCGGCGGAAGGATATCGCACGCTTAGGGCTCAGAGCAGTGTTAGCAGGATCTATGGCTAACCTTATGAGCGCAGCAATTGCTGGGTTTTTCCTCTCGCTAGCTTAGAAACTTATTGAGATGAACACCGGTGTTGCAAAACAAGAGGATAGCGCTTTAAGGGGTTAAAGCTCTATCTGACTTGAACGATACTTCACCAAGGGCCGCAAGGCCCTTTTATCGTTTTAGGCCTTCCACATTTATACACTCCCCCACCTTCAAGCTATTTAACCTTATTTATGGTTATATATAACTCAAATAAACCAATATCTTAGTAACAAATTCACATAAATATTTTTTGTGTTTTTCGTATTTTCAGCCACACTTATATTACTTAAGCTAACCGACTAACGATCCGCTATTGTGAAATATATTCTTTATTCTCTTTTTTTAATTTGCTCTGTGTATGTTCAAGCAAAAGAACCCATCCTTGTTGTTACAGAGTTAGCACCGCCAAACCAGGTGTTGATTGATGGTGAGGTAGCAGGTGAAGGTACTCAATTTATTAGAGATATATTTGCTGAGGCTGATCTAACACCTAACATTCAAATGTACCCTTGGGCACGTGCTTATAAAATTGCAGATGAGCTTAAAAATACCTTTATATACAGCCTTGCACGCACTGTAGAGCGAGAAGACAAATTTTATTGGATAGGACCTGTCGAACGTTTTGAACTAGGCTTTATTGGCCTATCAGAGCGAGATGATCTTATTATAAACACTACTGAACAAGCTAAAGTGTACAAAATTGCTATGCAGCGCAATGATTTTTCAACACAAACCCTCGCAAAACTGGGGTTTGAAGTTGTTTTAACCTCTGATATTCAAAAGTCATACTCTTTACTACTCGCTAAAAAAGTAGATTTAATTGTAGACGATCCTTTATATATGCAGCAGATGAGTGATTATCTAAAGCTCAAACCAGCACACTTAAAGTTTATTTATAAAACAGATGAGCTAACAATTGATGCTTATTTAGCTGCGAATAAAAAAACAGATATGCATTTAATAGAATCACTGCAAGCTGCATTTTTAAAAATAAAGCAAAAGAAAGGGCTGCCTTACAGGTACTAACATTAGCGCTTATAACGTTTTTTATAAGCCGAAAAGTTATCCTTCTTTTTAAGCTTTTCAAACTCCCTATTAAAACGCTCTACAATGTAATTGGGTACTGATTTATTAAACGCGATGTAGTTACCTGCTATCTCAGGTAATGGTAATTCCTGCAGCCTAACGACATCGTCTTCACTATACCCAAAAGGCGAAAGTTGATAACCAATGGTGTATTCAGAGCCTAAAATCAAATCTATTTTACTATTTAAAAACAAGTGCATATATTGCTTTTCATCACCTATGGACAAAAGGTTTTTACCTGCTTCAAACCCTACTTTTTTAATTATGGATTCGTAAATATCCCCTCTTACGATAGCAAGTGAAAACTGCTTTGCTTCATTTAAGCTATTCATTTTTAACTGAGTATTTTTTTTAAGTTTATAAAAAAATGTTTCACTGGATGCCAAAGGCCCTACCCAATTAAAAATAGGCGTTCTTTGAGATGTTTTAGCGATAGAGATAATACCTGAATGCTTTTCTTTTTGGACTAGGCTGTAAGCACGTTTCCAAGGAAGTATTTTAAATTCACAGGTAATGTCTGACGCAATGCATACATCTTTTACAATATCGAGATTTATGCCAACAAGTTGACGCGCTTTGTTTTCAAAATTGTATGGCGAAAAGTGCTCAGTGTAGACCGTGAGCTTGAAATCTTCAGCCTGTGCGTAATGACTGATAAATATAAAAACAAGTATAAGGAAGGATTTAATGATAACGATACCTACTGATGAACTTACATTAATAATAGGTGCAGCTTAGGTTGAGTCAAATTTCAGACACAAAAAAAGCGCCTTAAGCGCTTTTTTTCATTTTACTTAAAAAGTAAAATTATACAGCTGTGATGTTATCAGCTTGTGGACCTTTTTGACCTTGTGAAAGAGTAAACTCTACACGTTGGCCTTCAGCTAAAGTTTTGAAACCTTCGCTTTTGATTGCTGAGAAATGTGCGAAAACGTCTGGGCCATTTTCTTGCTCGATGAAACCAAAACCTTTAGACTCGTTGAACCACTTAACTGTACCTGATACGATGTTAGACATTGTAATATCCTGATATAAAATAAAAAATATGCTCATAAGAGCGGGTGTAGCAAAAAATGAGATGGTACTTTAAAAACTTCAGGACGGTACTACAAGTATTACTTATACAACATCGAAATGGAGATTTATAGCTTACATGCTTTCTTTCTAGCTGCAGCCCACTATATAGATTTTTTAAAATATGTCAAGTACCTATCTATAATCAGAGTGATAAACAACCAAAACCGCTTTCCTTGGTTATTAAAATTCAAATTCTAATGCGAGCCTAAAACTATGATTTTTTTCTGATTGGCTTATCTCAGTGATAAAACCCGCTTCCCATTTTAACTGCTTTTGTCCATCAAAACGCTGCAAACCTATAAACCCAGGCCCTATGCCAACAAAGTCTTCACCTACGTACACCTCAATAGATGGCTGAAAAGCAGAACGATAGCGATAGCGATATTGCGCTCTAAACTCGCTTTCCCATTCATTTTGTATATCCTGCCCCCACTCGTAAACCAAAAAAGCATTCATAGTTAAGCTTGTTTTGCCAAACTCTTTTTCGATCACAAAACCCGAAGTTGCTTCATACACATCTTCATTATGTTTTTTTTCAAGCTCAAATAATGCCCCCCAATCAGCCCATAATTTACCTTGCTCAATTAATTGCCAGCGTAGTTCAAGCTCATAAGCTTCTAAACCAAAGTCGCCGTTGTCATCTCGCTCACCAACTAAATAGCCTTCTAGTGCCATTGTATCGTTAATAGCACCGCCACCACCCAAACGCTGCGCTAGTATGTTGCCACTATCTGTTTGGTGCGACACTAACCGCCATTCAAACTCTCGCTCAAAAGGTAAAACATAGGGGTGATATACCTTATCAACAACAATTCCATCGGCCTTTGCTGGGGTTGAAAGTACCAACAAACAAAAAACGGTAAAGCTAAGCGCTAAATATAGGTTGAGTGCTTTCATACACGTTCCTTAGAAATTGAAGCCGAAATAACATAACAAAGTGATAAAAATATCACGCTACTTGTACTATATATAAGTACACTCATTAGATCCGGGGTAGCCTCGTAACCAACCAGGGTGCGCAGTACGCGCCCGAGTTCAGAGTTTTCGCTTAAAACATCGCGTAAATCCCACACGGTTGCGGTGTTGGTAATTAAGTCTATTTGGCTTGCCAAATCCAGTGCAACTAATAACTTAGCCGCGCTGTTAAAAGCAAGCAAAGTAAAAAGCGGATACATACCAAAGCGGTGCTTAATTGCATTCATTAAAAAGTACAGCAATACGCTAAAACTTAAACAAATTCCAACACCTAATAAAGTGCCAATAAATAAGCTTTGCCCTGCATCATTACTTTGCCAAAAACTGGTGAGGTAAATAATATAGTGGCTTAAATACAATGTTATTGTGCTTATAACAGCAATATAAAAAGCCGCTGATTTTTGTTTTATTGCAAATACTAATACGGCTATAAATATAGTAATACATAGCCCTATTTGTGAGTACTCTAGCCCTTGGTGTTCAAACCACTGGCTCACCCACGACGCACTTTGCATGTACAAAAACGACATGAGCGCGCCAATTAATAAAGCAGATCCTATTTTTAAAGCGCTTTGTTTTTTAACTACTTGTAGTAGCACTAATAAAATAGCCACAGGTAGCAATTGATTAAGGCTCATGACTAAACTAGTTATTAGCATGCTTCGCCTCCTCATCACCAACTATTACAACGCCCCTTGCTGTATTGGGCGAAAACTCACCAAAAAATTCGTAATACCCTTTACTAAGCGGCCCTATATAAATAATGCTTTTACGGTTTGGGTAGAGTACTTTTTCTCTGTTTAGATCAAAGCTATCAAACTCTTCTGGTGTGCTATCTTGGTTTTCTATCAATAGTTTTACTTTTTTATTTGCGGGAATGGTAATTTGTGAGGGGTAGAACAAGTGATCTTTCAAAACAATAAGGTACTCTTTACTCGCCGCGTTAAACGACAAAAATAGCAAACAACAAAGGCACCGATTAAATAAACGTTTAGTCACTTTTTACTCCTGTAAAAGTAACCTTAACGGTTAGTCCGCCTAAAGGGCTATTCGCTAAATGAATACTTGCGCCATAAATAGCAATTATATGTTGCACAATCGCCATACCTAAACCAGCACCTTGCTCGCCTGATGGATGCTGATCACCTCCTACTCGATAAAAACGATTGAATATTCGCTCTTTTTGTTCTTCAGTCATACCCGCACCAGAATCATCAATTTGCCAACTAAAGCCGTCATTACTTGGTACTAATTTAATTATAATTTGACCATTATTGGGTGTGTATTTTATGGCGTTGCTAAGTAAATTAGCGATAAGCGTGGTTAATGTAAACTCATCACCATTAATTACAAAATCATCACCTTCAAGACTAATGGTTTGGTTTTTTTCATCTATTTTGTCGTATTGCTCCGATACGACTTGCTGAGTAATCGTTAGCAATGATTGTTCGCTAAATTGCCTCTGCCATTGTTCAGGCTGAGTGCGTCCTAAAATTAGCATTTGCTCAACAATATTACTTAAGCGATTAATGCCTTGCGACATAGCTTGTAATTCTTGATGGTCTTGCAGATTACTTTGTTTATTAGCCAAATTATGTACATTAATTTTTAAACTACTAAGTGGAGTACGTAATTCGTGAGCTGCATCTGAGGCAAAAAAGCGCTCCCGTAAGTAGGCAGTTTCTACGCGTTTAAATAAGTCGTTTAAACGATTAATAACCGGTTTAATTTCCTCGTCGGTTACTTGCCAGTTAATTGGCGTAAAGTCGTTCGCTTGGCGAGACGCTAACTGCTTAGATAATCGAGTAAGAGGGGCTAATGCGTATTTAACAAAAAAGCTAATAAAAATAGCAAGCAGAGGGACTGCCCATAGCATAGGTAACATTGCAGATAAAATAACGGCTTCAGCTAATTCAAAACGCTTTGCCATAGGTTCAGCAACGATGACTTTACGGGTGTTTTTACTCATCACAAATACCCGCATACGCTGCCCTGCTAGATTGGCCGTTTGAAAGCCCTCGCTAAAACTAATTTGGTTATTCGTTAAACTCGATGAGCCACTAAGTAAATTATTATTTTGCCAAATTTGATACAACAACTGAGCGCTATTATTATTTACTTGTACTGCATCTGTGCTTAGTGCCAATGGTTGCTCAATTAAAACGCCAGCTACTATTTTAAGTTCATCATCAAGCAAACTTTCGCCGTGGTGCATACTTTTTTGATAGCCTTTTACTAATGCTAAAAAGCAAGTTAGCACCATCATTGAAAGTAAAATTAAGGTCAGACGTTTACGAATTGACATTTTCAACCTCGAAAAACAAATACACTCTAACGCTTACCAACCACGTAGCCAATGCCACGTAAGGTTTTAATAAAATCACTAGGAAATTTTTTACGAAGATGATGAATATGCACCTCTATGGCATTAGAGCCAACTTCTTCACCCCATTGGTAAAGTTTGTTTTCGAGTTGCTGTTTTGATTGTACCCTTCCCTGATTTTCCATCAGCGCTTTTAAAAGCATGTATTCTTTTCGAGGTAGTGTAAGTGACTGCCCACTTAGTTTAACTGTATGAGCAGAAGTATCCATTACTACATCACCACAGCGTAATAAGCTTGATTGTGTTTGGTTAATACGCCGACTTGCTACACGTAAACGGGCAAATAGCTCAGCGGGGTCAAACGGCTTTGCAAGGTAATCATCTGCCCCCATATCGAGCCCTTGGACTTTGTCGTCAATACTGCCGCGAGCAGTTAAAATAACCACAGGAATAACTTTTTTTTGCGCTTTAATATGCTTTAAAACTTGCGAACCGTCGCCATCAGGCAACCCTAAATCGAGAATAACAAGCTCAATCTCACCACTAGAAAGGCACTCTAAGGCGTGCTTTACTGTGCCACTGTGCTCTACGCTGTAGCCCTCTTGGCGCAAAGAGCGAATAAGCCCTTGCGCCACTAAATGATCGTCCTCAACGAGTAATAAATGCATTATGTGTTTATCTTTTTAATTTTTTATCTACTTTTGCCAATAGCTGACTTATTGCTTGTTGACGATATTTATCTGCTTTTGCCCGAGTATCACGAATCCCAGCAGCTTGTGCTACAAGTAGTCGTGCTTTAGCTTGTTTATAATCGCCTTCGTCATACAAGTATTCACCGTATAAGTAATTAGTATCAATGCCTTCGAGATTAAAAGCGAGCGCTTGTTTAAATAATTTTTCAGCTTTGTCGTCATCACCAAAACCGATTGGCCAACCAGGTACTTTGCTATAAAGCGTTGCAAGGCTTGCGTAAGCTGAGCCATTTAATGCAGTGCCATCAATCGAGAGTGCATTTTCGAGTGACGCTTTTGCTTCTTTTGCTAAACCAAGTGCGCCCAAGCCCCCTTTTGCGCCAGCAAAGCTGGCTAACACAATGCCATTCCAAATATGTGTTTGCGCTGAGCTTGGATAGTTTTTAACAAATAATGCGCTTTGCTCTCTTAGTTGCGTAAACGCGTCTATTTGCGCATCGTCTTCAAGTTCGTAATTAGCAATTGCCCACTTTTGTTGAATATCGGTTAAGTCTTGCGCTTCATCTGCGTGTACTGCAGTTGCAAATACAGAGGTTAGTATTAAATAAAATGCGAGTGTAAATTTATACATAATTTTGCCCTTGTGTGTTTGTTAACTTAAAAAACGTTTAATTTTAGGAAGTTGCTTTGCAATAGCGTTATCAACAACGCTTGGGAATACGCCATTCATGCGTGCAAATAATTTTTCAGGAAAACCAATAAAGCGCCTTGTTTGGTTTGAACTTATAAGAGCTAATAACTCTTGAGCAACTAATTCTGGCGAGTCCATTTTATTGCCGAGCTCTTTATTCATTGCCCGCGCTTTACTGCTATTAATGGATGTATCTGTTGCTCTTGGTGCTAAATAGGTCACTTTAACGCCTGAACCATTCAACTCACGTGATAACGCTTCTGTAAAGCCACGTAAACCAAATTTACTGGCGCAATAAAGCGTTTGAAACGGGTAGCCAATACTGCCAAACGATGATCCCACGTTAACAATAGTGCCTTTGGTATACGCTAACTGCCCTAAAAATAGCTGGCATAATTTAATAGGCACCGACAAATTAGTAACGAGTATATTATCTATTTGCTCATTACTTGTGTGCTCAAGGCTTTGCATCGTATTTATACCTGCGTTATTAATAAGTAATTTAACGCCGCCGAGTTGCTTGGCTTTTATTGCTAGGTTAATACGTGCTGTATCGTCGGTTAAATCGCCCGTAAATATTTCACTGTCTGGGCATGCACGGCCCAGTTTTTCAAGGGCTTGGGTATTTCGCCCTACAAGCAGTAACTTCCACCCTTTTGCATATAGGGCTTTAGCAATCGCTTGCCCTATTCCGCCTGTTGCACCAGTGAGCACACACAAAGAACTACTCATGCCAATTTGCCTTGTGCACGTGCTTTAAAAAATGGTTCGTCATCGAGTCCACGAAATATATCGCCGTATAAACGATAAAAGCACTTTGCACCATGAAGTATGGCTTGCTGATCCGCCTCGTCTGTTATTTGGTTCATTAGGTTTTCAAAAAACTTTACATGCTCTATATCAAGCGCGCCGTGAGAGGTTAAATAACTAAATGCTTTTTTAGGTAAGCCCACAGCATTTGCAATGTTTGAAGCCGCGCCATCAGCAAGCGCTATAGAAGTGCCTTCAAGCACATGCACCATGCCAAAAAAGCTCAACGGATTTTTACGTGCAATGGAGTCGTACGCATACGACACCATCATTTCGGTAGCAAATTGCGGCTGACTACTCCGTACTGTTTCTTTGTTAAAACCACAGGCTGCAATGTCATTAAGTACCCACTCTTGATGACCAATCTCTTCTTCAATATATTCTGCTACGGCTTCGCGCAGCCATTCTTGATCGTCGGTTAATCGCGCACCAACCGACATCATTAATGGCACGGTGTGCTTAACATGGTGATACGCTTGTGCTAAAAACGAGGCGTATTCTTCAAGTGATGCTTCGCCTTTAAAAACACGCTGGATAATCGGCGCTGCAAGCAGGTAGTTTTGCTCTTGTTTAGTTTGCTCTTTAAGGGTGTTAAAAAAATCACTCATTAATTACTTCTCCAAGTCGGTAAAATTGCTCAAACACAGCATGGTACTGCTTACTTATGGCATCTCGTTTTGGGCGATTATTTGTTGTTAATAATCCTTGTTGCACACTTAATGGGGCAGCTAAACGATGCCACTTTTGAATTCGAGCATAGTCGGGTAGTTGTTTATTAATCTCGCTAATGTACTGCGCTAACACTGGGTTACTTAGCTTTGTATCGGCGTAAATAATGGCACTGAGAAAAGGTCGCCCCTCACCAAACACAACGGCTTGTAAAATACCGCTTTGACTGAGTAATAGTGATTCAGGCCACTCGGCACTGATGTTACGACCCATGCTGGTAATAATTAGGTTTTTTAATCGGCCTTTAATAAATAAAGTATTTTGACGCTGCTCGACTAGATCGCCGGTTGCATACCACTGGTTTTTGTTGTGAGGTTGATGGTTTAAGTAACCTAAAAACAAATCGCCTTTTATAAAAAGCTGACCATTTTCAATTTTGGTTTGAATATGAGGTAACGCAGAGCCGGCACTGTGGATGTTATCGTTTGTGGGTGTATTTAAACTAACTACAGATGCCGCCTCAGACAGCCCATAGCCTTGGTATACCGGTAAATTTAAGCTACGCGCTTTGGTTAATAGCATTTCGCTGACAAGCGCACCACCTACTGCAATAAACTGTAACGAACTAGGCGGTTGCCACCCATCTTCTGCAAAAGTAACTAAGCATGCTAATAGTTCAGGCACTAAAATAAGCGTATTTGGCTTAACTTTATCTATAGCAGCTATAAGCTGTGCGGGCTGTTTTAATGCAGTACCAACAAAGCCTAATTCATTTAACGGCATTAAATGCACTGTACCGCCACTTTTTAAAGGGGCATACACACCGGCTATATTTTCAAGCAATACAGCAAGTGGCAATAAACACAAATGAACAGGCTTTTTAATGTTAATTTTATCGCACAGAGATTGCGCTACCTGCATTTGACTCTTTGCAGATAAACACACGCCCTTTGGTTGCCCAGTCGATCCTGATGTAAATGTTACTTTTTGAGTTTCTGGGAAATAACTGACGGGTTTAGCTACAACGATTTCGTAAATATATAATGTGTAACACTCAAATAAAGTAATTGATGCAGCCGGCTCCCCAAATAAAGGGTTTAGTGTGTCGCTCATAAATACATTAGCGCCACATTGAGCTAGTACATATTGAGTTTGTTGTTCACTAAAAAAGTGAGCAATTGGCACAGCCACTTTATTAGAAACTGCAGCAGCGGCATCAATAACAAGCCAAGCTGGCGTATTATCGAGCTTATAAGCAACACATTTGCCGTTAAAGCTATATAGTATTTTTACTACTTTTTGTATTTGCTGGTTAAACTCATCACCGTTAATTTCATGTGTTTGCTCTTTATTATGGGCAATAATTAATGGCGGTACTGAATGTGTATTATAGTAATTCATACGTTCACCAATGCATTTACCAAAGAATTGATATTTGAGTGGTTTTGCTGCGTCAAACTATAAAGCATTGGGGTATTTAATACTTGTTGGTGAGCTTGCTCTAAACTCACAACGCATACGGTAGGCTGATTAGCGTAGTAACTTCCCCAACTTAGCGGATGCTCAACAACAAAACTGTTTGCCACAGCAATTTCAGTGCAGTTAACGCCTAATAAACGCAGCAGTGCACGCACTTTTTTAGTGGCGCAAAATACTAAATGTTTTGCTCCTACACTTTGCAGGGCTTCATTAACAACAATAAAATGCCCAAGCGTTGCTTTGCGATGTGTAGAGCATAGATTGCCAAGCTCAAATACTTTATTACGCTGAGTGTTCTCAGGTAAAAAATGCTCAATGGGCTGTGCTAAGTATTGCTCTATAAATAGAGGAGCTGTTGCTTGCCTTAAACCCAATGTGCATTGCCCTTCGTTTGTCGTGTATTGGCAAAGTAATGGCATAAAAGAGGTAAGCGTGGCGTTGTAAGCGACTAAAAACCCTTCTTTAACTGTGTTTTCTAACGCACTTCTATGCTCATCATTAATGCGAGCACTAACAAAGCGTGAGTTATTTTGAATATAAACGGGTGATGAAGGTAGGTGTGCTAATTGCATAAACATCGCTCATATAAAGTGTATGTTTGTAACTTAGCGAGCGAAACTTAAAGAAAACTTAAGAAACCTTAATTTAAATAAAAAAGCGCCTTAAATATTAAATTAAGACGCTTCAGGATGAAAACTGTTTAAAAGCTTAATAAGCTAAGCTATTAAAAATTATAAGCTATCGACATTTTAAATTGCGTAGGCGCCCCCGGATAAACCCACAAAGCGTTGTAACTACTTTGAGCATAGTCTTCATTAAAAATGTTATTAATACTCACATTTAATTCTGTTTTATTTGTTAGATTTAATTGACCAAACAGGCCTACCAATTGGTAACTTGGTAGTCTAAAGCTCAAATCTGCGGCATCACCTAGGCGGCTGTTGGTATATTGGTAACTTGCACCAAATTCAAGCTCTTTACCCATTAATGCTGTTTGATGGCTAAGTGTAAGGTTTAGATTGTTTTTTGGTACATTTACCAGTGGGCTGCCTTTTTCTATTGGCACGCCCCAATCGGCATTAATAATGTCGTTTGCTGTGGTGGCATCTATATAGGCGTACGATAAGTTAAATGCTGTTGCATCGGTAATATAGGTATTTAAATCAAGCTCAAACCCTTTGCTATCAGCTTTACCAATGGGAGCCGAAAAACCAACGTTTACTGGATCTGCCACTAACATATTACTTTTAGAAGCATCAAAAAGTGCCACAGTACCGTTTACACCTAGGTATTCAAACTTAGCACCAACTTCAAACGAGTCGCTGTACTCAAAGCCAAACGGGTCGCCGTTTGCATCAGTACCGCTCAGTGGTAAAAAGCCTTCAGAGTAACTGCTGTAAAAGGTTATAGTATTATTTAGTTCATACACTACGCCAACGCGTGGGCTTATTTGGCTTTCAGAGCTGGTCGAAAACACGCCGCTGTTTGTTTCTAAAATATCTTGGTCTACGCTATCAAATCTAAGGCCAAGTAAAAGTTTAAACTTATCAGTGATATCCATTTGATCTTGAATGTAAATACCGTAAGCGTTTTGCTCTTCATCATTTTCATAAAGTAGCGAAACAGCAGGACGTTCACCAGAATAATCAGGCTCAAAAATATCAATAGTATAAGTGCCATTACCGCCACGATAACGAGAAAGCGCCGTGCGCAAATCGTATTTATATGCATCAATACCTATTAATAAATGATGCGAAATGCCGGCTGTATCTAAACTTCCACTAACTTCAAACTTTACACTTAAATCTTCTACTTCGTAGTCGCGATAGCGCTGCTGGCGGGTAAGTGTGCGGCCATCGTCAAATAACGATTGGCGTGACGGTGCAAGTTCTGCATCTGACGAAAAACCCGTTAAGCTAGAGTCTCGATAATTTGCACCTACAACGAGTGACCATTCCTCGTTAATATCGTGATTTAACGTAATTTGGTGGCCTCGAGAGTAAACCTGCGTGTCTCCATCGTTTGGGTTACCTAAATAGCGCGAGCTTGGTAGGGTGTCAAAATCGTTATCGAGTACAACAATACCACGGTCGAATAGCTGAGCTAAATCTACGTATTCAAACTCATAAGTTACACTGGTCGATGCGTTTATTTGATGATATATAGACGGCGTAATCACCTTTTTATTGGTGTATACCTCATCGCGGTAGCTGTCACTATCTTGCCATGCGCCATTTATTCTAAACGCGGTGGTATCGTTAATGCCGCTGGTGTAATCGCCTTCAACGCGATTAAAACTGTCGCTGCCTAAGCTTAGTTTTAGCTCACCTTGTGAATCAAACTGTGGCTTTTTAGTTACAATATTTACAGTCCCGCCTGGCTCTGATCGCCCATAAAGTGCTGAACCTGGGCCTTTTAGTACTTCAATGTAATCAATGTTAGATACATCACGCGGGCCGCTAAAACCACGCCCACCGCTAAAGCCATTAACTAAATAGCCCGATGGCATGTTTTCGTTACCCGAAAGGCCACGAATAGAAAAGCTATCCCACAATGCACCGCTATTGTTTTTACGTGAAATACTAGCTGAAAAATCAAGCGCATCTTGTAGTTGAGTAATTCCTTTTTTATTAAGCTCAGCACTATTAATACTAACTATAGATTGTGGCATTTGCTTTTGAGGAATATCACCGCGATAAGCTTGTTTATAAGTGACAGATATTTTTTCGATTTCTTCTTTTTGATCTTGGGCAATACTGGGCGCACTAATTCCTAGGCAGGCTAAATAAATTAAAGAGTACTTCATGTGATTGATTAACTAAGCAAGTGTTATAGTATAACAAAATTGTAGCATGTGTTACTTTATAACAAAACTTCTTTTTAAAAAATCACTGAGCGATTAATTAATGCACTAGCGACTGCCGTGTCATCACGTTAGTATAGTGTTCTACTTAAGTTACATAACGATAATTACATGAGCATAAAAACAAACGCGTTAATTTACTTTTTAGCTTTTTGCAGCGGTTTTTGCATTATGGGGATTGAACTTTTAGGAGGGAGAATTCTCGCCCCTTTTTTTGGTAGTAGCGTACATATTTGGGGCAGTATAATTACAGTATTTATGCTTAGTTTATCTTTTGGGTATTTACTTGGCGGTAAACTCAGCACTAAAAATGCATCACTTACCAAATATGGTTTAATATTTTTAATAGCCAGCATTATGGTGGTGCCTATTACATTATTTTCGCAGCCAATAATGGAATTTATATTTACCCATATTGAAGATAGCCGCTACGGCTCACTCTTAGCGTCAAGTGCTTTATTTTTTATACCTACCGTTATTTTAGGCATGATCTCGCCCTACTCTGTGCGCTTACTAGTAACCGATAGAGATAAAAGCGGCCAAGTGGCTGGGCGTTTATACTTTGTAAGTACGCTTGGTAGTGCACTGGGTACTATAATTACCTCGTTTTACTTTGTACTCGCGTTTGACGTAAATACTATTATTAGCGCCTTTGCTCTAACGCTTGGGTCACTGGGTTTAGTCGCGATTGTAATTAATACCTTGGCTAATAATAAGGAGCTTGCTCATGCTTAAATATCTACTACTGCCGTTAATTGCATTTTCGGGTTTTGCGTGCAGTAAAGTTATCCACGAAGAGCGCTCGCTTTATCGCAATATTATTGTTGAAGAAACGAGCGACTTACGTTGCCTTAAATTTAATACTAAAAGTAGCCAAACAAGCCAAAGCTGTATGTATAAAAACAATCCCGACAAACTTGTTTTTAATTACACTAAACTTACTTTTGCGAGCCTTTTAGTAGCCGATAATCCTAAAAATGTACTTATTATAGGATTAGGAGGCGGTACGCTTTCTAACGTTATTCATGAGCTATACCCCACTGCAAAAATTCATAATGTTGAAATAGATCCCGCAGTAACTAAAGTTGCACGCGATTACTTTAACTTTATAGAAAACGATTTAGTGACATCAAGCGTGCAAGATGGCCGTATTTTTATAAAACGTGCCGCAATTAAAAAACAAAAGTACGATTGGATTATTTTGGATGCATTTAACGGCGACTATATTCCGGAGCATTTGCTTACTAAAGAGTTTTTTGAAGAAGTACAAAGCGTATTAGCCGAAGGCGGTGTTATAGCTGCAAATACGTTTTCAAGTAGTAAACTTTATCAGCATGAGTCGGCAACTTACCACGCTGTATTTGGCGACTTTATAAATGTAAGTCGCGAAAATCGTAGTAATCGTATTATTTTAGCGGGACTTAAATCAATGCCGAGCGAAGCGCAAATTAACACGCGTGTAAATGCTCTCGCCCCTAAATTAGTAAAATACGGTATAGACATAAAAGCGATTAGCCAATTTATGCAATTTACTAAAAACGACCAAGATTGGCCCGCAAATACAAAAGTACTTACCGATCAATACTCCCCTGCTAATTTACTTAACTTTTAAACTCCTGCTAAACCTCACCATTTCTACAAGTGAGGTTTAGCAAATATTTTACCATTTCCCACTCTTTCATATATTTACTTAGCAAGCTAAGTAATGATAAAATAGTTAGCTTGCTAACTATGTTGGGATGGCTATGCCTACACACAAACCTTTTCACGAAACACTCGATTTAACTGTTATCGGTAATATGGGCCGAGTTCATCGCTTATGCCGCGAAGCGGTAACCATTGCAGTTGAGCCTTTAGGGCTTACTCAATCGCGCTGGACTGCACTAATGCATATTAGTATGCGTGGTGAGGGACTAACACAACTTGAGCTTGCTAATAGCTTAGGGATAGAAATGCCTTCATTGACTCGTACGCTTAAGCAATTAGAGAAGCAATCGTTAATTTTTCGCCGTGTAGACAAACATGATAAGCGCAGTAAAAGACTCTATTTTACTGAGCAAAGTGATGCCATTTTACATTCATTGCAAGAGACTATTTCCGATATAAAAAATCAGTTATACAGCGGTTTATCTGTTGAGCAACTAGATGCGATTGCATTTGGTTTGATCAAAATAGAGCAAAACGCCCTTAAATGTATTCAAGTTAATAAGTAAGGCTAAAAATGACACCGGATCAAAAGTTTGCACGCTATGTAAGGTTTTCTCTCATAGGGTTTATCTTAGTATTTATTTACTATTTAGTGGCCGATATGGTTTTGCCTGTGACACCACAAGCACGTGTTTATCACCCTGTTGTGCAAATATCACCGCAAATTAGTGGCCGAGTCACTAGTGTGCAAGTTAGTAATAACCAATCAGTTAAAGCAGGCGATATATTATTTAGTATCGATGAAGGCCCATATAATTTAGCTAAAGAACAAGCTCAACTCGCCCTTGATGATGCCAAATTACAAAATAAACGCCTTGATACCAATGTTAAAGCGCTTGAGGCACAAATAAGTGCTGCAAACGCTAAACAGCATGAGCAAAAACTATTAAAAAGCAGAGGCGAAAAGCTCTATAAGCAAAAGTCTATATCGGAGCAAGAACTTGAAAGCATTCGTGCTAATTTTGAAGCGAGTAAAGCAAATGTTGCAGCCCTTGAAGCGCAGTTAGCTGAAGCGGTTTTAGCTAGAGGTGACTCAGGGAACAAAAACTTAGCCATGCGCCACGCTGCTAACCAGTTAGCGCAAGCTGAGCTAAATTTATCCTACACAAAAGTGCGCGCATTAAGTGACGGCGTAGTTGCTAACTTACAATTATTAGACGGCGCATACGCAGTTGCAGGCAGCCCATTATTAGCTATTGTTGCTAAAAAGGCAGATTTAGTTGCCGACTTTAGAGAAAAGTCACTCTCAAATATGAAGCAAGGCACCCAAGCGCGCGTAGTATTTGATAGCCGTCCAGGTGAAGTTTACGACGCAATACTTGAAACATTTGAAGCAGGCGTTAGCAGTGGTCAACTTAGTGCTAATGGTTTACTAAGTACAACAGAAACCAGTAATCGTTGGGTGCGTGATGCACAGCGTCAACGCATTCACTTAAAGCTCATTAATCATCAAGACTTAATAGCAAACATGCCTAGTGGCTCACGTGCAACAGTACAATTATTACCAGAATCAACAATTGGGCAATGGTTTGGCTCTGCACAAATCAGGTTTATTAGCTGGTTACACTACATTTATTAATGGAGGCTTTATGACTCAAATTGTTAGCCAAGGCCCACAATTAGACTCCAACGGCCTTCGCCAAGCACTGCGCATTGCAGGTGGCTGTACCCTTGGCTTTACTATTAGTGAATTAATGAACTGGCCCAATGGTATATTTTTTACCGTTTATCCTATGTTGATATTGGGCATGGTACCTACGTTAAGTCGTGGGCTTATAAATCAATTTATAGCATCTGCTGCATTTAGCGCACTTATAGTGCTGATAATGCAGGGATTATTTTCTCACTTACCAGTCGTTATGACATTGTTAGTGTTTGGTGTTTTCTGCTTTTTATTTCATAAAATGAGTAGCGGTAGTGCCTTTTTATTTGGCGCTTTAGGCGTGATCAGTCTTTCTATTCAGCTGCATTTTTCCAGCTATGTTGATCAAGGAAGCAGTATTTATCCATTAATTTTAACTAATGGTTTGGCTATATTTTTAACCGTTATTATTGGAGCATTAATGCATGGCCTATTTCCTGAT
This sequence comes from Pseudoalteromonas sp. SR43-3, assembly GCF_014163875.1. NCBI lineage: Bacteria > Pseudomonadati > Pseudomonadota > Gammaproteobacteria > Alteromonadales > Pseudoalteromonadaceae > Pseudoalteromonas > Pseudoalteromonas sp. SR43-3. The sequence goes on from NZ_JACJEC010000004.1 coordinate 61,095, forward strand.
GTAACCGCAAGGCCCGGGCGAGTAATGCCAGCTAAAGCAAAAGAAAGTATTCGCCATGAGGTATTGTTATGCTCAACCGTGGCTACGCTCTCTTTTGTTGTTTTTCAGGTTCTTGATTTACAAGACTCAATATCTGCGCAGGCAGCTTCTGTGCTTATTTTATTTTCGTTGTGCTGGAAAGCCGCAGGTATGGCCGGTTGGCAGCGAGCAATTGGAACGCTTATAGGCTGTAATGCAGCGTTACTATCGCAACTATTTTTGTATAGTCACTCTGATTTTTTACTTTTTCCGATGGCTATTTTATGGATACTTTCGTTTGTTTTTGCGCGCTTTCATATTTTAGGCGGAGGCATACCTGGCATTGGTTTTGGTGTATTGACTACATTTGGTATTTTGTTTGGAAATTCACTCGGGCCAGGCCAAGATCTTGTTTATAGTGCAATGTACCGGTTTAGTTCGGTATCTGTGGCTATAATCTTAAGCTTATGTGTTGTGTATGTTATGCACCATATACTTAATCGGTTTAGCGTAACTCGCCATCATACTTATGATTAGGTAAACCCTGTTTGTAAAACTAAAGGCTGCAATTGCAGCCTTTTTAATAAGCTTGGTTAAACTATTTTAATCATCTATATGAGCAGTATTTTCGCTTTACATATTCACAGTTTTTAGTCTTTCCTGGTGATAATAAGCGTTAGCACACCCGCTATAATCCCCCAAAAAGCAGACCCCACTGAAAGTAATGTTAAGTTAGATGCAGTTACTAAAAAAGTGACTATTGCGGCCTCAGTATATTCAGTACTACTAAGGGCTTGCTGCAAACTATTAGCAATGGTGCCAAATAGCGCAATGCCCGCCAAAGCTAAAATAAGTGCCTGGGGTAAACTTGCTACCAAGCCAACTAATGTAGCTGCGCACAACGCCATTAAAATATAAAATACGCCAGCCGCTATACTCGCCCAATAACGTTTATCATGATTTTTATCCGCCTCATCACTCATACATATAGCTGCGGTAATCGCGGCTAAATTAATAGAGTAGGCTCCAAAAGGAGCGCTAAGCATATTTACAAAGCCAGTAACATTAAGAGATGCAGATATAGGCGCTTTATATTTATGTGCTTTTAAAACCGCAATACCCGGTAAATTTTGCGAAGTCATGGTAACTATATAAAGTGGTAAACCTATACTAATACATGCTTGCAAGTGGAAAGCGGGTTCAATATAAGCAAATTCGCTCATTTTCCAGTGCAGCGCGCTGGTATCAATATGGCCCATTTGCCAAGCGAGTAATACACCTATAATAAGCACGCTTAACATAGCAAAGCGGGCAAAAAAGCGTTTACCAATAAAGTACATAACGACCATTAAACCAATTACTAAAGGCATGTCGTTCATAAAATTAAACACATCGATACCAAAGGTAACAAGCACGCCGGCCAACATGGCGCATGCAAGCTCACTTGGAATACGGTTCATTATTTTTTCAAACCAGCCCGTAACCCCCGACAAAAACACGAGCAATGCACTGAGCATAAACGCGCCAATAGCCTCATTTAAGTTATACCCTTGGGCACTTGAAATAAGTAATGCAGCTCCCGTGGTAGACCACGCAATTAAAACAGGTACTTTGTAATAGTACGATAAACCAATTGACGTTGTGCCCATCACTAAACCGAGCATTAAAATCCAACTAGCTACTAAATCGGGCGTACCACCAAGGGTTATCACTACCTGATAAATTAATGCAATAGAACTCGAAAAACCAATAATTACAGCCACAAGTCCTGCTGTAATTCGGTTAAGCAACTGATCAGACACCTTCATAAATTCCTCGTAATGCATTTATGCAGCTCACAACATACGTGCCCAATAATTACATTGCAATTAGCGATTGGTTTACAAAAGGTGAAATAAATTCACTTTTTATTTTTCATTGTAATTAACGTCAAAAAGTCACTTTTAACCATTGTATTTAACTAAACAAACAAGTACCTACAACTGCGCCAAAGCCCGCGTAAACACTACTAAAAACCAATACTAAAAAGAGCAAAAAACACACCAAAAATAAATATCCTTATATTTTATAAGGAATTATAAAATTAAGAAATAATTCTTTTCGGTTACATTTATTATCTTGATCTAATCCATTTAATAATATAAAACGTAACAAATAGTTAACCAAAAACACTAAAAGAGAAACAAATGAAGAGATCTGTCGTCTTACTAATTGCTATACCATTATCGGCATTTGCAGTTTATGGGCTATTTTTTAATGCAGATGAAACGGGCGAACCTATCGCGCCTGTTGCTATTGATTTTGTTCCTATTGATTTACAAAAAACGCGCAATACGCATCCCCCTGCACCTATTGATATGAGTAAAGATCCAATTACTGTTAAACCCATTGCTGCCCCTGACAACAACTTACCGTTTGAAGAATTTGATGCCGTAAATCGCCTATCAGACAAAGCAAAGCAAGTGCTTATAAATGCAAAAGTTTTACCGACTGACTTACATAACGAGGCCTATATTGAGTTTGATTTAAATTCTTTACAGGCGTTAGAAACTGGCGAAAACTTTGATTTAGCTATTCCGCAAACAGCCGAAACATTCACCGCAGAAGTGACTAATGTGGTTGAGTCTGAAAATGGCGATAAGAGCATATTTGGTAAAATAGTGGGTGTTGACGGTCGCATGCATAATACCGTTTTAACGGTAGGTAAAGATGCCGTATATGGCCAATTTACTGCACCTTCTGGCAACTATGTATTCGAAAGTAAAGGTAAGTACGGATGGATTGCAGCAAAACGCGATTTATATAAAAGCCACATAGAGCATGAAGTAACCGCACCAAAACCCAAATCAGATAAAAGCATCGATATATTTGCACCAAAAATTGATGGCTAACCAAAAAATATAAAAAGCAATTAAAGCCGCACTATAAGGCAGCTTTAGTGTGTCTGCTTTTTATGATCTCAACCAAGTTAAAAACAGTTCCAACCACAACAAGAGTAAGGAAATACAATAATGAAAAAAGTAATCACAACAACAGCACTGGCTGCGGCATTATGTGCAGCAAGTGTTGCACAAGCAGAAACAATCGATATCGGTATTTTATATACCGACCAATCAGCTGCCGCAACTAGTAATATTGACACTAAAATAAATCAACTAATTGCTTTTAGTAATCAGGTATATAGCCAAAATGGCGTTGATATAACACTACGCTTAGCTGGCAAACAAAACTTAGGTGACTACGCAGTAACGCCGTCTGAGGATTGGTTAGATTCGGTTACAAATAGCAGCTACGTAGATGGTTTACGCAGCGATTGGAAAGCCGACATGATTGCCGTATTAGGTACTGGCCAAAGTGCTGGCAATGGGCTTATTTCATGTGGTTTAGCGTGGGTTGGCCAAGGCACTAATGGCAATCTATATAGCTCAATGAGCAGCCGTATGTACTCAATCACTGCAATTGATTGTGGTGCAACTACATTTGTACACGAACTTGGTCATAACCAAGGTTTAGCGCATTCACGCAAACAAGGTGACACATCTGGCGGTGTATATGTAGATGGCATGGGTCATGGCGTACAAAATGAGTTTGCAAGTATTATGGCTTACCCGCACGTTTACGGTAGTGCAACTCAGTACGATTACTTCTCTAACCCTAACTGGAGTGTAAACGGTATTGCATTTGGTATTACAAACCAAGCGTATGCAATTCGCACGGTTACTGCTACAAAAACAAGTATTGCTAACTTTAAATAAGTAGCGCATTAAAAAGTGGCTAAATAGCCCACTTTAAAGTTTTAACATGTTCTTCCCTGCAGAGCGCTTACGCGCTCTTATAAATTAAGCTAATGCACAACCACTTTTTGCTTAATTGCTGGCATTAATGTTTTACCATTGCCATCTACTTTATTTAACAATTTAAGCCCCATCACTTTTGCAAGTACTGGGTAAATATCAAGGTTACTCACTTCATTAAGGCTTACACCTTGTTTAAATGCAGGGCCTACAGCAAGAAATGATGCTGCCATATCCTCGGTATATGCATAACCGTGAGTCCCTAAATAGGTTGGTTTTTTACCATTGGTAAATACCGCTGGCGCTGTAGTTTGCACCACAATATCGCCTACACGAGTGCCTTTATTGTAATGGTACGCTGCTAACTGCTCGTCAGTTAATACTGTATAACGACCGTTTGCTGCTTTTTGTAAACGAGCTTTATAGCCGGCTATATCAGCATTTATTGCATCGGGTTGAGTGTATATGAGTAAACGTGGACCGGTGTTTTTAACTAAAAAGTTTTCATCTTGAGGCAGTGTGGTTACATCAATGCTTTTATCTGGATCTATACTCGCCATACCATGATCCGAGACAATAACTAAGTTTACCTCTTGCTCTAATTTACTTAAGCGAGTTTGTAATTGCCCCATTAATTCATCAAGCTGTTTAACTGCATCACGCGTTTGTGGTGCGTCTGGCCCAAATTCATGGCCCATGCTATCAACTAGCGAAAAGTAACTCGCAATAAAACGTGGGCGCTGTGCTTTTGGTAAACTTAACCACTGAATAATTTGATCAACACGGCTCTGGTAATCGCTGTATTTAGAATAGTGATAAAAGTAATCTGGTGTCATGCCGTTAAATAGTGCATCTGACTCAGGCCAAAAATAAGTAGCCGATTTAAGCCCCTGCATTTTTGCTAAATTCCAAAGCGGAATCCCCTTCACCCAAGTGCTATCGCCCAATGCTTTGCCCATGCTGTAACAGTCGTTTTTACGCGCTTTATCACAAAAGCTATTATCAACAATGCCATGGTTGACTGGCAGTAAGCCCGTAATAATAGAAATATGGTTAGGAAACGTTTTAGTCGGATAAACAGGTATTAGTTTTTGTGCGCGAACACCGCGCTCGGCCATTGCTTTTAAATTTGGTGCGCCGTGTTTTTCAATATAATCCCAACGCAGGCCATCAATTGATACAAGCACCACAGTTTGCTCTTTTGCAGCAAATGCGCTGTTCATTCCTAACATTAGGCAAATTGATACTGCCTTTAAAATCCACTGTTTCATTATAAACACCTATAAATGCACAACAATTACTCAAAAAATTATTTTAAAGCAAGTTGTTACTTTATGATACAAACTGATAGATTAAACCCTGTATATTAAAGACAAATGACTATGTGCTAAAAACTATGCCAGTCATCAATTGTAAAAAGGATAAGTATAAAGATGACCATAGATTTTAGTAAAAAAATAACGCCAGCACGAATGTATCGCACAACCTCTAACTTACAAATGGCGCTAGAAAGCGACCGTGGCCGTATTATTAACAGTGCCGCTATTCGCAGGCTTCAGCAAAAAACCCAAGTGTTTCCGCTTGAGCGTAACGCAGCTGTTCGTTCGCGCTTAACTCACTCGCTTGAGGTACAACAGGTTGGTCGTTTTATAGTGCAACGTATTTTTGCAAATTTAAGCTACCAACAACAAAAAGATTACGGTTTAACCGACCTAGAACGCCCCCTAGAAAGCTTAGTAGAAATGGCCTGCCTAATGCACGATATAGGCAACCCACCGTTTGGACATTTTGGCGAAGCTGCAATAAACCACTGGTTTAATAACAACCTAGCAAGCGTAACACCCGAGCGCTGCAAAGAGCCCAATACCGGTATAGGTGTTGTTTTTAAACACCTTGCGCTTGATATTTGTAACTTTGAAGGCAACGCTCAAGGCATACGTATAATTCATTCGTTGCAAACGCTTAATTTAACTTACAGCCAAAGTGCTGGTATTTTAAAATACACTCGCCCTGCAGGGCTTGATATAAAAGATATACCGCAAAATAAAAACTACTTAATGAAAAAAGTAGGTTACTACTACAGCGAAAAAAACTTTGTTGAAGCACTACAAAAAGAGCTCACTATTGAGCCATATTGCCGCCATCCAGCAAGTTATATAATGGAAGCCGCCGACGACATTTCGTATTGCCTAGCCGATATAGAGGATGCTGTTGAAAAAGGGATCATAAGCACCGAATTCTTATGTACACAGCTTAAAAGTCATTATAAAAAAGCACTTATAAACCTAACAATAGACGATACAGAGCACCAAACTTTTGTAGATAAAGCAGTTGACTACGCACATGAGCGCGCCAAAGCACAACCGTATAACTTTAACAGCGAATTTTTTATATACCTGCGCGTAGCACTTTTACATCCGCTAGTTGGACATGCTGCAAAACGCTTTATTGAGAACATAGAACCTATTTATCATGGCGATTTTAACCAAGCACTTTTAGAAGATAGAAGTCATCTACACGCTGTAACCAAAATGCTAAAGCAAGTGGCACTTGAGCATGTTTTTTCAAATAAAGAAGTCGAAAAATTAGAGCTGCAAGGTTATAGAATAATTAATGGCTTACTCGATTGCTACAAACCGCTACTTCAGTTGAACAGCGATGACTTTAGGCGCGCTCTAAATGGTGATTCGCGTTTATTAATTGAGTCGCGACTTGTTAAAAAGCTCTCTAAAAAGCACTTAAATAGTTACCAACACGCAATAGATGCAATGCAAGAAGAGCCCGATCACTTTGCGGCGTATGAATTTTATTATCGCTGTAGATTAATTCAAGATTATATAAGCGGTATGACCGACCAATTTGCTTACGATGAATATCGCAGCCTTATGGTTATTGATTAGTCGTATTACTCTGGATAATTTTTAATTTTGCGCTTAAAATCAAACTATTAATATTTAAGCGCGCATAACTTCATGATATCAAAACTAATTAGATTTACCCTTTGCTTTGCCTTATTTTATAGTGCGCAAAGTGCTGCATACAACGAAGCTATGTGCATTTTAATTAAACAAGAAATGCAGCAAAATAGTAATAATAAAGCGAGTCAAAAATACCGTAAAGCTGCGCGTGATTACAAAAATAACTGTAATAAGCCAAAAGAAATTCAAGCACAACCTAAGCCCCAAATAATAGAGCCTGAGCCGACTATTATTACTCAGCCACAACCTAAAACTGTTGAACCTGCCCCTGTAATACAACCCACTGAAGAAGCTGTTAAAGAAAGCATCAACGAGCAAACCCTTAATTTAACTAATGATCAAAAACAACAAATTAACGATCAGCTAAATACCAACAGTAACGAAATAGTAATTGATGCAGAGCCAACAAAAGCAGTACCCGAGCAAGTAGTTACAGAGCAAAAAAACGAAGCCGCAATAGAGCAAGTAAAACCTGCGACGCCAGAGCAAAACGTTCAACCTACGCCTGAAAAGTCTGTACCTGTAAAACCAGCACCGGTGTTAACTAAACCAGCGCCAGTTATTGCGCCGCAACCTATAGCACAAAGCCCAAGCTCTTTACTTTTACCCACTTTAATACTTGTTATAGTGGTACTTATTGGCGCTATGATAGTCGTGCGCCTGCGCCGTGCAAAACAAAGTAAAGCGATGGCAGAACCTACTATGGCGGCTCCACCTGAAGTTGAATCAGAAAAAATTGCTACGCCAGTGAAACCTGAAACTAAAACAACAAAAGAGCCAGAGATTGAGCCTGTTGTCATCAACGAAGTAACACAAAATAATAAACCAGTTAAGAGCAGCGTAGAGGAAAATGAAGAGCCTTTAGAGCCTACGAACACTACACAAAATGCTGATATTGAACATACACCACCGCAAATTTCAGATGAGCAAAACAACGTAGTTACACAAGTGCAAACAAGTACCGCTACGTTTAACGAAGTAAAGCAAAAACCTGAGCCTAATACAGCCGAGTTTGAAGCAGCAGCAAAAACAACTTTAGAGCGTATTAAAAATGCCAGCAGCTTTAATGAGCCAGAAGTACGCGACTTTGATCCAGATGCAAAGCCTGTAAAAAAACAACGTAAGCACCATACAGCGCAAGTAACGGAGCCTGCGCCAATAGAAGCCGAACACAACACTGTAGAGCCGGTTATTAGTACTCCTGAGCCAGTAACAGCGAGTGAGCCGGTTGTAGATTTACACGCACCAGAGCAAATAGCTGACGCTCAATCGACTACATATACAACAGAGCAAGACTTTAAAGAACCAGAGGTACGTACATTTAACCCAGATGCACCATTACCTGATGAAAAGCCGATGCCTAAAAAACAAAGCGCAACACCTGAGCAAACACAAACAACACCGCAAGTTGATGAGCCAGTAAGTGAGCCTAAAAAAGCAGACAGTCACAATCCATTTGCTAACTTGTCTTTAGACTCAAGCTGGGATCCTGACTCAACTGAAAAGCCCAAAATAGAAGAGAAAAAACGCGCGCCTAAATCCCAAGCATTAATAGATGCAGAAGAACGCGCTAAAAACATGCAAACCAAATAGTAAGTTTTAAAGCAGCGCCTCATATTTGAGGCGCTGTTTTAGTAACTAAATAATTAACTGCTTTTTTACCGTATTACTTACACTCTTATCCCCCAAAAATGCGCCTTAGTAATTAGAAGCTTCGCTCCTTGCGCAAGTAAGCTCAGCGCCTAGTGCAATATTCAAGCTTGAGAGTGTTTTATAAGCTTACAACTTATTGACGCGATGGGTGCAGTGCATACATTTAACTGGTGGTATTTTTAGGCTGGAGTATACGGCTATGTTATCCGCAGCCATAAATTAAAGTAACTTGGTCAACATGTCCTAATTAAAAGTCCTAGTTAACAGCCCAAGCGGTACGTTTATTTTTAAGCTTTAACCCGCCAATTAATAGCAGTGGCCCTATAAACATGGCAAGGCCATACACGCCACCGGTAACTGCGTATTCTGGTTTATTTAAAAAGCTAATAGCGATTAAAATAGCTAACGATGCATTTTGAATTCCAACCTCAATTGAAAGCGTCAGCGAATCAGTTAAATTTAATTTTGAACACTTAGCAATTAACCAACCAACAACCATTGAACCAATATTAAGCGCTATGCACGCCCAAAATACGTTGTTAAATGAGCTAACTAATAAATCGCGCTCTTTTATTACTAGTGCGGCAATCATCATAAGCATAAAAAACAACGAGAAGCGTCTAAAAAACGGCTCTGCTTTAATAGCAAAATCACTTTTAAAGTGACGCAACCAAATGCCTATAGCAACTGGCACTAAGGTAATAAAAAATAGCCCTAATGAAGTAGTTAAAATAGAAAAAGTAGCATCGTCTGCTGGGGCAAACTGACTCATAGCAAAGCCAATAATAAACGGTGTGGTTATTATACTAATTGCGGTAGAGGCAGCTGTTAAACTTACCGAAAGCGCTAAATTAGCTTTAGCAAGCTGGCTTACTACATTTGACATAGTACCACCTGGGCAGGCAGCTAATATCATTAAACCAATAGCGATAGGCGTTGGTAGGTTTAGTAAATAACACAGCCCTAATGCTAATAAAGGCATTGCTACAAGTTGGCCTATTAAACCCATAACAATGGCAAGCGGGCGTTTAAATAGACGAGTAAAATCGGTTGTTGTGAGCCCAAGACCCATACCAAACATAATAAGTGCAAGAGCGAGCGGAAGTATTACTTCGGTTAATATAGATGCATTCAAATTAGACAGCCTCGTTTGTTATTGTTTTTAATTAGAGTGTTAATTTTTAAGTTAACTGTAACGCCCCTTTACAATAACTAGAAGTATTACTTATTTAAAATAGCAGCAACGTGCTTATCTAGTTCCGGAAGTACATTTTGTTCAAACCATGGGTTCTTTTTAAGCCATATATTATTACGCGGACTCGGATGTGGAAGCACTAAATAATTTGGCCAATACTCACGCCACGATTTTACTAACTCCGTAAGTGGCATTTTTTTAGTCTCTGGTAAATGATACGCCTGCGCGTATTTACCAAGCACTATTGTCAGCTCAATATTTGGTAGTGCAGCCAATAATTGCTCGCGCCATGCAGGCGCACATTCTTTTCTCGGTGGTAAATCACCCGACTTCCCCCTACCCGGGTAGCAAAAGCCCATAGGTAAAATGGCTATATTATTAGCGTCGTAAAATTCATCACGTGTTAGCCCAAGCCATTCTCGCAGGCGGTTTCCGCTTGCATCGTTAAACGGCACACCTGTTTCGTGAACTTTGATTCCAGGTGCTTGCCCTGCAATTAAAATACGTGCGTTTGGGTTAAATTGTATAACAGGACGAGCCCCTAAAGGTAAATGAGGTTCACAGATCACGCATTTACTAACTTGCTCTATTAATTGGTGACTATTCATGTTTATTTGGCCTTAAATGCTTAATATTTATCCTAAATGGCCATTTAGGATAAATGAGTTGGTAAAAAATCGGTTTATTTTAATTAAAACGAGCGTTAGTTAGTAAAATCGTGATCTTTAAGCTCATTCGCGCTACAAGCCTTGTAAAACCTAGCGTTGCTCGGCCCATACAGCAAATTCATTGCCGCTTGGCTCTGCAAAATGAAACCGGCAACCACCCGGAAATTCAAAAATAGGTTTTAATATTGTGCCACCATGGAGTTGTACTTTTCTATACGTGGCGTGAATGTCGTTACTATAAAAAACCAATAGCGCAGCACCGTTTTGAGTTAGCGATTTAAGCGGCGCATTAAAAAAGCCACCATCGAGCCCTTGGCCACTAAACGCCGTGTATTCTGGGCCGTAGTCAGTAAACTGCCAATTAAATACACGACTAAAAAAGGCCTTAGTTGCGGGTAAGTCGCATGCAGGAAACTCAACGTAATTTAGTTTTTCGTGATCGCTCATCGTTATTCACTCTTTATTTTTACTCAGTTTATTAACCTTAAGCTTTACATAGAGCCTGTGCAATATCATTAAACAATATCAGATCAGTATTTTACTAAGTAATTAAGTAAGCATAACTTACTTAAAAATTAAATATCACAAATGAGAATAACTATCTTTTGTATTTGTAACATATATAATAGCGCCTTTGTTTTATCCTCAGCTTTAAATAAAGGGATTAATTAACTATGCAGGCACCTTTGCACAGTGCGCCATTCGATAAGGTTAACGTGATTGCGCTTATAGTAAAAAGCGTAAGCAGTTATCGAGTTTTGGTATTTTTACGTTTTTTTATTGCCATAATTGGTGGCTATGCTTTTACCTCTGCAAGCACTGCGTTATTAAGTTTTGTATTGCCAATAGCTAAACAAGACGCTGTGCTGTTTAGTGTTTCAATCAGCATTTTAATTTATGCCGTTGTATTTATTTATGCTTTTAGCGTTAAATCATTAAAAACAGTGTGGATCAGTATTTTACTAAGTACAGGAGCGTTCATAGGATTGCTTGCATTACTGAAGGGTTGGGTATGAAAGACAGCTTTTTCAGATCGATGACTTGGTTGCACACTTGGGTAGGGTTACTCGTTTGTTGGTTATTATATTTAATATTTTTTGCAGGGACTCTTAGCTTTTTTAGAGACGAAATAACGTTGTGGAATCAACCAGCCATACATAATGTGCAAGCCCAAACACAGCGTATAGAAGCGCAAAAACAACAAATAATTACCGGATTTGATTACTTAGCTAGCCATGGAGCTCACTCATCAAGCTGGCGTATTACATTACCCGAGCCGCGTATTCCTTATTTAATTTATGGTTATGCAAAACCAAAAGAGCCAGGCCAGCGCCGCAGCCGGTTTGAAAACACACAGCTAAACCCTAATACCATGCAAGAGCTTGAGCCCTTTGTAGATACTAAAGGCGGTAACTTTTTTTATCGGCTGCACTATGATTTACATTACATGGATGCAATAACCGCACGCTGGATTGTTTGCTTTGCTAGCTTTTTTATGCTGATTGCCATTATATCGGGGGTGGTTATTCATAAGCGTATTTTTAAAGATATGTTTAGCTTTAGGCGTAACAAAGGTAGCCGTACATGGTTAGATGCCCATAACTTAAGCTCTGTGCTTGCCCTTCCTTTTCATTTAATGATTACTTACACGGGTATAATTACACTTATATTTATGTTGTTTCCCTACCCTGCGCAAACGTCTTATGATGACGGCATGCGTGGCTTTTTTAACGATGTAACACCTCGCAATACCATGACCGATAAAGCCCAAGGCGAATTGTCAATGGTGCCAATACAACGCATTTTAGATCAGGTTTATACTAAGTGGCCTCATGCAGATATTACTCGCGTACAAGTTAACCAACCAAATATGGCAGCTTCAACAATTACCGTATTGGTAAGCGCAGGTAAAACACTACGTGACCAAGCACCACGCTTAATATTTAGTGGTGCTACAGGGCAAATGGTCGCTAAAACTGATGACGAGCTAACTAGCAGCAAAGCGCTTTACGAATCGCTTAATTCTATGCATACAGGGCGTTTAGCTACGTGGTTGTTGCGCTGGTTATACGTATTAGGCGGTATTGCAGGCTGTGTAATGATTGGCTCTGGCTGTATTATGTGGGCTAAGCGAATTCGCGAGCGAACTAAAAATAACGTTAAACCTTCGTTTGGTTTAAAATTAGTTGAAGGGTTAAACCTAGCCACTATTATGGGACTTCCACTGGCAACGTGTGCATTTTTTATTGCTAACAGACTACTTAGCTCAACTACCGCAGAGCGCGCCGATAAAGAAATACTCGCGTTCTTTTTAACATGGCTAGCGGTTGCTCTTTTAGCACTTATAAAGCGCGACACACTGCAATGGCGAGTTATGGCAGCTATAAATGCTGTTGCATGTTTAAGCGTACCGGTTATTAATGCCCTTACAACTAACGGTAATCTAGTTAGCTATTTGATGCACAAACAGTGGGCTTTATTTACTTTTGATGCACTGTTTTTGTTATTTAGTATATTGTTTTTTATGCAAACCGAAAAATTACGTACTGCTAAAAACAACTCAAAAATAATCAGCCCTAGTCAATCTAATAACCTTAAAAGGCAAAAACCATGATTGATTTACTTGGGTTTAGCCTATGCCTGCTCAGTTTTAACTGTTTTGCGCTGGCTAAGTATAATCATTTTAAAGATGTATTTAAAAAACGCCCTACAGAATCCCAACGTAAAAAGCTGCTATTAGCTGCTTGGATCAGTATTTTACTAAGCTTGGTGCTTTGTATAGTTACTCAAGATGGATATGGTGCATTACTATTTTGCGGATTTATGAGCCTAAGTGTCTTAATTATAATGGTTTTTTATAATTTTTTAGTAGGCTACGTGAAGTGGTTTAGTGTTTTAAATAGCGTGTTAGTTGTACTAAGTGGGTTGTTTTTAGCATTAAACTAGCCTTAGTTAGTAAAAACGTGATCCGTTACTTTCCCATATATTAGGCAAAAAAAATGGCAAGCTATATAGCTTGCCAACAATAGGGGATATTCAGTGTTTCCAATACTTGCTGTCTCACGGCAAGTACACACAATATAACCATAATATATTTAAGTTACTTTACAGTTAAATTACTCTTTTATTACTACTGTAAAGGGGCTTTACATTGTTTATTGCTCAACCCAAATTATTTCATCGGTAGCAAAGCCCAACTCTTTAGCTTTAGTTAAAAAGTGTTCTTTAAGCTCTTTGCTAACCGTTGGTGTACGCGACAAAAACCACAAGTAATCTTTGTTGTAACTGGTTATAAATGCATATTGATAATCGGGTTGGTCAAGCTCAAAAATCACGTAAGCGCCATAAAATGGACCAAAAAACGAGACTTTAAAATGTCCTGTATCGGTGTCTTCAACAAACTTGGCTAAGCCTTCTGCGTCATCCCATTTTTTATCATCCGTTAAATACCCTTTGTTAAGGACCTTTACTGTGCCGTCGTCGTTAATTGAATAAGTCGCGGTAACTTGCTCCATACCATCTTCAAATGAGTGATTGAGCCGCGCTATTTCAAACCATTTGCCTTTATATTTTTGTATATCAAAGTTTTTAACGGGTGTTATTCCCTCAGGAGGGCTGGTGCAGGCACTAAGAAAAAATAACCCTGTAATAAGTAAACCGTATTTAATAGCCTTCATGTAAGCTCCTTTTTTAATTACATAAATCGTACGTATTATCTAAATATAGATGGATATAAAGTTTGCTAGCCGATTAAAAAAATTTGCTATAGGATCGTATTAATTCTAAAGCAATAAAAATGACCATAGCATGAAAATTTGGGTAGATGCAGACGCGTGTCCTGTTGTTATAAAAGAAATACTTTTTAGAGCTGCAGAGCGTATGAAAATCGAGACTATTTTAGTGGCTAATCACGCAATGCGTATTCCGCCGTCAAAATACATAAGCCGCGTTCAAGTATCGTCGGGGTTTGATGTAGCCGACGACGAAATAGTAAAACGTGTTGAAAAAGGCGATTTAGTTATTACGGGCGATATTCCGCTAGCAAGTGAAGTAATTGATAACGGCGGGCAAGCACTCAACCCACGTGGCGAGCTTTATACCACCGAGAATATCCGCTCAATACTTAACGTGCGCGACTTTATGGATACCATGCGCTCAAGCGGCGTAGAAATGAGTGGTGGGCCGCCGCCACTTAGCCAAACCGATCGCCAAAACTTTGCAAATAACCTCGACCGTATTTTAGCGCAAAACAAGGCTAACTAACTTGAACACCCAATTAGTTGGCTTAGGTGATACGCAATTTAGCGTTGCGGTATACGTAGCAAAAGCGCCGCCCATGCCGTTTTTTGAAACACTTGAATGCCTAGAACCGGTTATAAATGAGCAAATAAATACCATAAACCAGCACTGTGGTAATGGTTGGCGCAAAGTGTTTAACGTGTATGCAAAAGTGCTATTTGCCCTGCCAAGTGAGCATTACTCATTTGCTAAACAAGCCCCTACTTGGCAACAATATCGCGATGAGTTTTTACTGCAAAAAAATAGTAAAACTGCTCTGCTATTTAGCGCGCCTAACATTACTAGTACTTGCCCTGATAAAGCTTCTAGCAATAAAAACCAGCTACACATAATTGCCGGTCGTACGCACGCTAAAGACTTATTACAACTAGGTAAGTTACATGCGCAGCTCGATTGGCTCGACGACGAGTTTGCAATAGACACCAGTAACAACATTATTGTGTGCCCATATTTTGATTATAGACAGTTAAGTAATATAAAAATTGCGAGATTAAGCGAGCTAGTCGCGCAGCTAAAAGGCACTAAATAACACATTGTAAGGAACGACCATGGCCGGAATTTTAGAGTTAAACGAATTATTAAAATCAATGCAGCCTGTGCTTAAACAAGGTGAATACATATTTTGCTGTTTGGCAGGGAAATTGGCTGATTATGTTCACTTAGAGCCACTTGCCACTTACGTTGAAGAGGAAGGCCTAACCCTTATTTTAAAAGCTGAAACCGCCGATAAAGCAGGTATTACTTACGAGGGTAAATATAATTTAATTACCCTTAACGTACATTCAAGTATAGAGGCCGTTGGGTTAACAGCTGCGGTATCTGCAAAGCTAACTGAGCATGGCATTAGCGCTAATGTGGTAGCTGCGTTTTATCACGACCATATTTTTGTACAAACAGACAAAGCACAAGCCGCGATGAAAGCGCTTTGTGAGATTGGTTAGGATTGCTGGCACAACAACGATTTGAGTGATGTGGATATTAGATCGTCGGGTGGCGCTTCGCTTCACCGACCTACAACAATACAAAAGCTGATATTGCTATAGAGCAACATCAGCTTTTTTGTACACATTTGGACTATTTTCGCAGTATTGTTTATCTACTGGCTCAAGCTTAATTTTTTTACCGGCATTTACTACTACGCATTGAGTGTTTTGATCGAGTTTTTGTTTTTGAATTACGGTAAATTCACCTTCGCTGGCAGCGTATAGATTATACTGATATGCATCGTTGCCGCCTTCAAACAATGCGGTAAATAACCCTCCAACTAACCCGCCGATTATTGCCCCACCTATCATTTCTTCTGTATTGCCATCTAAGCTATCTACAAACCCAAAACCAGCTCCTGCGGCTATGCCTGTACCCACTTCTGATGAGAGTGTGACACGTTGCATAGATTCTACCGAGGCGTAATAGCGTTTAATTATTTGATTTTGATCGTTACGGTCAACACCTTGTGATGCGCAACCCGAGAGGAGTAAAACAGCAATTAACGATTTTTTCATGTTGATTCTCTATTTGCTTATGTTGATATAGAAATAGTAAATCTTAAAACATAAAAAATATGTATGTGCTTTGTATGCAGCTGTGAGAAGTTGTAAATGTATGTATAAAATAAAACACCGAGTAAGCTTACTCGGTGTTTATGTGGCTATATTACTTAAATTTAAAACTATTTTATTACATATCCGCTAAAACCTAGGGCTTTAAAATACAGCTTCGGAATGCCAAATTTGCACTCATTTAGCAATTCGCTAAAGCGCATTCTATCAAGCGGGTAAAACTCATTTTCTAAGTCGTGCCCTGTTTGTGTTTTACCTGTTTCGGTTAAACCCAATTGCGCGCACGTTGTGAGCTGGGCTTCGCGCTCAAATGAAGTTTCGGGGCGCATTAAATCTGCAATAAAAAGGTTTGCGTCTTTTTTAAGACTTCCTTTAATCGCTTTTAATAACTCTTTTTTATCGCCGTTATCTTCTAAAAAATGCATTACTAGTAAACATAAAACGGCATCGGCTTTAACCGATAACTTATCAACTGGGCCATTATGTACATCTACGCGACTTGTTATGCCTTGTTCATCAAATTGCTGCTGTGCGATAGCAAGCATATCGGCTGATGTATCTTGCGCAGTAAATTGCCATGTAGGGTTTAGTGCAGCCAGTGCAAGTACTTCTTTGCCTGTGCCTGCCCCTACTACCAAAATATGCGCATTGTCGCTTAGCGTTGCTTGTAGTTGCGCATTAGTGAGCTGATGTAATAATTCATAACCAGGCACTAAACGGGTTATGCGGCTATCGTATTGTGTTGCTTGCTCGCCTGTAAACGTTGGCATTGTATCTCCTTGTTTTCAGTAATGTTGCTTATAAAACTTCAACTGTGGAATATCCACCTGGCTTTTTGGCTACATGCACTTGAGTGGCTACACGCTCGCTCATTTGTGTTACGTGCGATATAACGCCTACTTTTCTGCCTTGTGCTTGCAAAGAATCCAAAGCGTCCATTGCAATGCTTAGGGTTTCGCTGTCTAACGTACCAAACCCTTCGTCAATAAACAAAGAATTGATTTGTACTTTGTTAGACGAAAGCGATGCTAAACCAAGTGCAAGCGCTAGCGATACTAAAAATGACTCACCGCCCGAGAGCGTATTAACAGAGCGTTGCTCGTCGGCCATGTCGCGGTCGATAATTGCAATGTCGAGCGTTTGCGCTATGGCGGTTAATTCGTAGCGTTTGTTGAGTGTTTTTAAATGGCTGTTGGCATAGTGCAGTAATATTTTTAACGTTTGTGTTTGTGCTAAGTTACGCATGGTTTTACCCGTTGCATCGCCCAATACTTTATTAAGCAAGTGCCACTGCTCTACCTGTGTTTTAAGCGTAGTTAACTCGGCTTGTTTGCCTTCAAGCGCCTTTGCGTTTTGGTTGTGTTGCTCAATAGCGGTATTAGTTGCTAGTAATGAATTTTGCAGCTGCGTTTGTTGCTCATTTAAGCTGCTTAATTGCGTACTTAAAGCCTCTGCACTTTGTGTTGGCTTATCGCTACTGTTGTGTTTTTCAAGCGTAAGTTGCTGCTGTTTTAATGCGGCATTTGCATCTGTTAATGCTTGAGTTAACTGCTCGTGTTGATTTAAATGCGCTTTAATAGTCTCGCTACTTAGCGTTAGTAAAATTTTGATCTGTTCGTGCGTTACGTCGCTGTATTGCGCTTTAAAGTCAGTAAACCACTGGTTATAACGTGCCTCAAGTGTTGCTAGTTCTTGGCTGTTTTCAAGTAAGCGTTGCTCCACATTTTTAAGCGTTATAGCGTGCTCATCTCGTTGTTTTATCGCGTCGTCATAGGCTTTTTGGCTCGCTTGAACCTGCGATTGTTTTTGCTCTTGCTCACTTGTGAGTTTTGCTTGGTAGTCGTCTGCGCTTATTTGCTCGTTATTAAATAAAGCTGAGCGCTCACTTTGTACAGCGTCTAATAGCTCTTTTGCTTTTACAAACTCTTCATTAAGTGCTTTTAACGATTGCTCGCTTTTACTAACAAGCGGGGTAAGCTGCTTTATTTGCTCATTAGCTGTGTCTTGGCGCTTTTGGCTTTGCTCAAGTTGCGTTTGAGTTTGCTGATACTGCGTAACCTGCTCGCTCAGCTCGCTAAGTTCAAGCGTATTGGCTTGTAGTTGCTGCCAAAAATCACTGTTTTCAAATTGATTATTGAGCGTTGTACCCAGCTCGTTAATTTGCGCACTTAGCTCGCTATGCTTACTCGTTAACTGGTTTTGCTGGTGTGTAAGCTCAAGGTGTTTATTACTCAACTGCTGCTGTACTTGCTGCTCTGCTTTAAGTGCTGCTTGTAGCTCGTTTACTTTGGTTTGCAGTGTGCGTTGGCGTTTTTGCTGCTCAAAGTATTGCGCTTTTTGCTGCGTTAATTGCTTATAAGTTACTTCAAGCTGATCAGGCGTTAAGTCGTTAAGCTCACTACGTGCGCCTTGCATGGTATTTTTAATGTCGAGCTGTTTGGCTTTTGCTGTTTGTATTATTTGCTCAAGTTGTCCGTGTTCAGCAGTTAATACAGCATGTTGAGTTTGATGCTTATGCAGCTCGCTTTGTGCATGGTCAAATTGCTTTTTAGCGGTATTAAAAGCATTTTCAAAATCGGTAATTAAGTTATTTAATTGCTGATTTTGGTTTACCGCATACGGGTGCTCCGTTGCGCCGCACACTAAACAAGGCTCATTAGGGCGAAGCTCAGTGCGTAAATGCTCTACGTTTTCGCTGGCTCTTAAGCGCGCTTGGTTAAGTGAGTACTCGCTGCCTTTAAGTGCTTGCTCGCTGGTTATTAAATGCTGATTAAGTAAAGCATGGGCTTGCTGGCTTTCATTTAGCTGCTGATTAAGTACTTGTTGGCGTTGAGTGCTTTGTTTTAGTTCTGCGTTAAATTGCTTATAGCGCTCTCGCTGCTCTTTCAAGTAATCAATACTTTTTAGCTGCGCGTCGCAGTGCTCTGCATTAAACTCATTAAGCTGAGTATTTAATGCCTGTAAAGTTGATTGCTCACCACTAAGTGCCACCTCGCACTGCTGCACTTTGTTATTTTGTGTATTTAAACGCTCGCTCTGACTTGCAAGCTCGGTATTAAGAGTTTGGCTTTGCGTAAGGTTTGCGGTCAATTGCTGCTGTGCATTTAAGTAGGTATTAAAGCTTTGCTGATAGTAGCTCCAGTCTTTTGCTAAAACATGCAGCTGTGCATGCTCATTAAGCCATTGCTGGCTTTTAGTTGAGTCGGTATTAGCGAGTTCAAGCTCGTTATTGCTTTGTTTAAGCTGCTGTTTGAGTTCATCAGACTGAGATTGCTCTTTGGTTATTTGCGACTCAGTACCTTTTACACTTTGGCTTTGCAAGGCAATGTTACTGTCGAGCTCTCGCGCTTTAGCTATAACGGGCGCTGCATTTTGTTTTTGCTCATTGGCGTTATTAAGCAGCTCGGTGTGTTTAGTAAGCGCGGTATTACGCTCGTTAATTACCGCTAAATGATCAACACTTTTAAGCGATGCTATTTGCTGATCTAACGCCGTATTTTGATCGGTTAACAAATTAAAACGGCTGCGGTTATCTTTTATTTCAAGCGCTTGTTTAGCTTGTTTTGCCTGCTCGCTTTGAACAACGATACTTTCAAGCGCTGAGCTTGCTTGTTGCTGGGTTTGCTGTGCTTGCAGTAAGTTTTGCTCAAGTACTGTAGCTTGCTGATACCAGTTAAGTGCTTTTTCGGTTTTGGATAGCTCTTTTTTAGTGTGTTCGGTTTGCGCTTTTAAATCGGTTAACTTGGTTTGTTGTAACTCGAGTTCTTCTGGTGTTAATAAGGTATAGCTTTCAAGGCCTGCTTTAAGCGCTTCAAGCTTTGCCACTTGCTCTTTATGGCGCTCAAAAATACGCACGCCAATACGGCTAAATTTATCGGTGCCTGTTAAGCACTCCAAAAGTTGCGCTCGCTCATCGCCAGTGGCTTTTAAAAATGCAGCAAACTCATGTTGCGCTAAAAGTACGGCACGGGAGAACTGCTCAAAGTTAAGCCCTATTTTGCTCTCAACTTCTTTTATTGTGTGGCTTTTGTCAGCTATAAGGGTTTCGTCTGGCAGGGTTACTAATGTGTGCTCTGCTACTTTAAGTTTGCCAGTTACTTTTTTATGGGTCCGTGCAATTGTATAACGCGCACGGTAAAGCTGTTTATCTTGCCCTAAAAAGTCAACCTCGGCGTGGCCTTCCCATGTACCTCTGCGTAGTAGGTTTCGCGCATCATTAAGCTTAATGCTGTCGCCATTAAACTCAATTAAGTTACCTTTATCGCCGCGTAGCCTCGCTGTTTTTGTATAAAGGGCTAAACAAATCGCATCTAAAAAGGTACTTTTACCAGCGCCGGTATCGCCTGTTATTGCAAATAAGCCTGCATCTTTTAATGGGGCTTGAGTAAAGTCTATTTCAGCATCAACTATTGAAGCTAAATTATGAATACGAACTGCGGTTATTTTCATAGTTGTTCTTGCTCCGTTAGCTCGTTTATCACGTCACTTAAAAGTACTTTTAGCTCATCGGGTACGCTTTGCCCTGCCATATCTTTATCGTTTGCAAATGCTTGTTCTAATAAGTTAAGCGGGTTGAGCATTTCAACTTCGCTTAAATCTTCAAATACGGTGTTGTCGTCATTTTGAGTCGATTGCTCACGTACACGTTCAATACCACAAAATTTAATATGCTTGCCTTCAAGTGCTTGTTCTATTTGTTCTCTGAAGGTGGTGTCGGTATCGCTTGATTTAAGCTTTACACGTAAATAAGGCGCTATTGTATTTTGTGCAGTGTCGAGCGCTTTAATTTGCTCGCATAGTTCGCTTAATGGCACACACTCCCCTTTTGGTAAAACAATTACATCGGCAGAGCGCGGAATGTAAAGGGGGTTTACAGTTGTACTAATATGTTGTTTTTCATCAATAATAAACTCAACAACATTTACTTGGTGCGTGTAGTTACGTTCTGAAAACGACATAGGTATAGGTGTGCCGCTGTAGCGAATAATATCGCTTTTAGCGACTTGTTGCGCTTTGTGTAAGTGCCCAAGGGCAACATAGTTGGCTTGTTTACCAAATACATTGGCTGAAATAGACTCCTCACCACCTATTACTAAGTTACGCTCAGAATCACTTGAGATATCCCCGCCTTTTGCGTGTAAATGCCCCATAACTATTAATGGTGAGTTTTGCTCGTTTATATTAGTAGCTTGCTCTAATGCAAGTTCATAAGCTTTTGCAACGCCTTGAGCATAACTAGGGCCGCTTTCGGTTTGGCTAAGTAAACTTACATCGCTTACACGTAAAAATGGCATAGCGACGATTACAGCGCGTTTACCATTGGTATTTATGGTAATAACAGTTTCATCGGGTGTTGCGACATCAAAGCGCCCTACTACGTGCGTATCAAATTGCGCTAGTAATGGCTGAGCTGCCAAAATACGATTTGCAGAGTCGTGGTTACCCGCAATAATTACTACGTGTAATTGTGGGGATGCCTTTTTGGCGTCTTTAATAAATTGGTAAAGCTGATTTTCGGCGCTAGCGCTTGGAGTCGCGGTATGATAAATATCGCCAGCAACTAAAAGTAAGTCTATTTGTTGTTCAACAAGAGTGGCTAATAACCATGTAAAAAAGGCTTGATGTTCAACACGGCGGTCGTGTTCGTAGAATTGTTGGCCAAGGTGCCAATCTGAGGTGTGGAGGACTTTCATGTCGCGCTCTTAATTAAACCGTAAGAGCGCCAATATACCCAAGGCAGTTAAAGATGCAAGCCCAAGCCGTGTATTACCTTAGGTTAAACTGTACCAAGCTGAAAAAACAACCGGTAATGCTAAAAGTGCCATTAATAATGGAATTTTTAACGTTTTAGTTTGTTTTGCGTGTAGCGCCTTTAATGCATTAGTTTCGTTGCACGCTGCTACTTTATCGATATAAAAATAACCCGAATCGAGATACTGCTTACAGTTATTCTCACTTGCTGGAATCGCAATTAGTTCTTGTTGTTTTTTTAGGATGTAAAAATCCATAAGCCCACCGCATTTCTTGCTAGTAATCGATATTAATTTGAGGATAAATGTGACGAATTTATTTGCCTCAAATAAAAAGGTTGGCGATTTTAAATATAAACTGCACTAAAGATCAACCTAAAATTGCACTATTTATCATTTATCGTAAAAATAGCGAACATTAAGGAAGTTCGGCAATATTTGAGCCAATAATTCAGCTGTTTTCACTGTATTTTTGTTCAGTAGAGTGGGCTTTTAGCTCATTTTACTTGTTGGAAATTTGAGACACTTATACATAGGATTATTGGTTTACCTGATAATGTTAAAGCAATACTTTTTTAGCAACGTAGGTAAAATTAATGTGCTTTTACCAAGCTCTAAAACTTGTATTTAACAGCTCAAAACCATTATTAAAACCCACTTTTGTAAAGCCCCTTTACAGTTTTTATTTATTCGTATTTTGTTACAAAATAATTGTACTTTTCAATCTAATAAACTAAGTGAACATCACCCTAAAAATACGGTACTTGGTCGCTAATTTATTGAAGCTAACTGGTATATTTGTCAAAGTATGCTCACAAAATTATATTAGGACTAACAATGAAAAAAATAGGTCTTACGCTAAGTGCTTTTGTATTGCCTTTGGCAATATCTAGTGCGGTTATGGCGTCTTCGGTTGAGCAAACAAAAGGTTCTTTTGTTGATAAATTTCGTCAATTAGACGAAGCGCTTCCTACACCCAACGTTTATCGTAGTGCCGCTGGCGAACCAGGTGAAAGATACTGGCAGCAACGTGTAAACTACGATATTGATGTAAAGCTAGATGAAAAAAAGCACCGTATTACCGGTAGCCAAAGCATTGAATATAAAAATAACTCTCCGCATACACTTAAATATTTATGGTTACAGTTAGATCAAAATATTTTTAAAAGTGATTCTATTGCCGAAACAACTAAAACGTTTAAAAGCACTTTAGAAAGCCTACCAGCTCAAAAGCCTGCTAAATTAAGTTTAGGTGACTTACGCCGTCAGCAATTTATGAGCGACAACGAACTGGGTTATACAATCAGTGGCGTAAAGGATGACGATGGTAAAGAGCTACGCGTAACTGTAGTTGATACTTTAATGCGCATTGATTTAAACGAGCCATTAAAACCAGGTAAAGAAGTAGAATTTAGCATGAACTTTGCATTCAACATTGTTGAAGAAGATGCTGTAGGTGCACGTTCTGGTTACGAGCACTTTGAAGAAGATGGCAACGACATATTCTTAATTGCTCAGTGGTTCCCTCGCTTAGCGGCTTATACCGATTACGAAGCATGGACAAACAAGCCATTTTTAGGCTCTGGTGAGTTTACGCTTGAGTTTGGTGATTACGATGTTGAGATTACCGTTCCTGCGGATCACATTGTATCGGCAACAGGTAAGCTTGATAACGCGAGTAAAGTACTTACAAGTACTCAGCGCAAACGTTTAAAGCAAGCTGAAACATCTAAGCGCCCTGTGTTTATTGTTAACGCAGAAGAAGCGCTAGAAAACGAAAAAGAAGGCACCGACAAAACTAAAACGTGGCACTTTAAAGCGCAGAATGTTCGTGACTTTGCTTGGGCGTCGTCTCGTAAGTTTATGTGGGATGCAAAAGGTTATCAACAAGGTGGTGACGTTCAGCCTTTAGTTATGGCAATGTCGTTCTTCCCTAAAGAAGGTGGTGACTTATGGAAAAAGTACTCAACTGAAGCGGTAGTACACACAATGGAAGTGTACTCTAAGTATTCTTTTGATTACCCGTACCCAACTGCACAGTCGGTTAATGGCCCCGTTGGTGGTATGGAATACCCAATGATCACCTTTAACGGTCCGCGTACTAAGTTACAAGATGACGGTACTCGTACTTATTCTCAGGCTGAAAAGCGCTTTTTACTTGGCGTAGTTATTCATGAAGTTGGTCATATTTACTTTCCGATGATTGTGAACTCAGATGAGCGCCAATGGACGTGGATGGATGAAGGCTTAAACAGCTTTTTAGATGGTGTTGCTGGTCGTGAATGGGATCCTACTATTCCTTGGGGTGTTGAACCTCGCGATATAGTGAGCTACATGAAGTCAGAAGTCCAAGTACCAATTATGACTCAGTCAGACAGCGTATTACGTTTAGGCCCTAATGCTTATACTAAACCTGCCGCAGCCCTTAATATTTTACGTGAAGTAATTTTAGGCCGTGACTTATTCGACTTTGCATTTAAAGAGTATGCTCAGCGCTGGAAATACAAGCGCCCTACCCCAGCTGATTTTTTCCGCACAATGGAAGAAGCCTCTGGTGTTGATTTAGATTGGTTTTGGCGTGGCTGGTTTTACACCACAGACCATGTTGATATCTCTTTAGATAAAGTATATCAACTACGTTTAGACACTAAAAACCCTGATATTGATTACAGCCGTTTACGTGATATTGAAGCAGACAAGCCTACGTCATTATTTGTTGAGCGTAACCGCGCCGAAGGTAAAAAAACATGGGTTGAGCAAAACCCTGATGTTACCGATTTTTATGACGAAAATGACCGCTTTACTGTAACCAATAAAGAACGTAACTCGTACAATAAGTTTTTAAAAGGCTTAGAGCCGTGGGAGCGTAAAACGCTTGAACGTGCTTTAGAAGAAGATAAAAACTACTACGTTATGGAGTTTTCAAACCTAGGTGGTTTGGTAATGCCTATATTACTTGAGCTAACATATGAAGATGGCACAACTGAAGAGCGTTATATTCCTGCTGAAATTTGGCGTCGTAATTATAAAAATGTTCAAAAGCTAATTGTTACCGATAAAAACAAACCGCTTGTATCAGTTACTGTAGATCCTAATTGGGAAACTGCGGATGTAGATATTGAAAATAATAACTACCCTCGTCGCATTATTCCTTCACGTATTGAAGTGTTTAAAAAGGAAAAGAGTAAAGCTAAAGTAAGTCGCGATATCATGCAAGATATTAAAACTGAGCTTAAAACTGATGAGAAGAAAGACGAAAAAGATAACGGTGAGGAGCCGCAATAATGCGCTTTTTGCTTATTATTGTTTGCCTTTTAGTTGCTGCGCCGAGTATGGCGCATCAACTAAAATCGTCAGTTACAACCGTGCTTTTTAATAAACGAACGCATAATGTTGAGTTAATGCATCGCTTTTATTTACATGATACCGAACACGCCGTAGGAACATTATTTGAAGGCAAAATCGATATTATTAGCAATAAAGCCGACCAACAACGTTTTGCTAAATATGTTGAATCGCATGTTGCTCTACAAACATTAAGTGGTGAACCTTTACCACTTAGCTTTGTAGGGGCGCAAGTAGATGGTAAGTTTTTTTGGGTTTACCAAGAAGCACCAATTCCTGAAAACATTGAAGGAATCAAAATGAGTAATGGCGCGCTTCGTGATTTATGGCCATCTCAGGTAAATATGGTAAACGTTGAGGGCAAAGGTAAGATTAAAACTTTAAACTTTGCACAAGATGATACTTGGCTCGAAGCCCGCTTTGAGCAAAATTAACAGTTAAAACTTCCCCAACCAACGCGCACTGCAGTTAATGTGCGCGTTTTCTTTATACGTTTAAACTACGTTCATTTTTGATCTGGTATATGTAAATTTACGTAAAAATTGGTAGTTCAATTTGTATATTTACCATTTTTTGCGCATGCTACAACTACCAATTATATTTACTGTATTATCAATAGATTGATAGCAGTGCAAATAAATAATTTAAATATAGTTAGTTTCATTTATCCCTTTAGCTATAACTGGCTTGGGCATAAGCAGTAGAGAATTTTATGTTTAAATTTTATTTAGTAATAACTAAATTCAGGGAATGATATGACTACTCAGGTTGAGGCTATTTTTGGAGTAATTTTTGATTTAGATGGAACATTAGTTTCATCCGAACTAGATTTTACATTAATTAAAGCCCAAATAGGTTGCCCTTGCGAGCAAGACTTGCTTGATTACATTGCTCAGTTGCCCTCACCGTATATGCGTGAAGAGGCAATGAATATAGTTCACCAACACGAATTAATAGACGCACAACATGCCAGTATTTTACCTGGGGTGAGTGAAGCTATTAATGCTTTAAAGTCTAAAAATATACCGATGGCAATTGTTACTCGCAATTTTGATAAAGCGGCTGCAATTAAATTACAAAATAACCCACTTCCTATTAGTACAGTTTTAACAAGAAGCGATGCACCTGCAAAACCAGATCCCAGCGCTTTAAATGCTATTGCTACACTTTGGAACATAAATGCCAGAAACTTACTTTATGTAGGAGATTACCTTTACGATATTCAAGCTGCGCATAATGCAAATATGCGTGCATGTTTATACGCTCCAGAGTTAACGCCAGCTTACGCCGATCAGGCCGATTACGTTTTACATGACTTTGCTGACTTAGTGACATTAGTTGAGAGTTATTCTGAAAAAATAGAGTTATGTTAAATAGCATGCCATTTGATTTATTCTGAAATGAGTATGTAGTTATAAAAGTTTTTATTAATCAAGTTTTGCCCATTGCGGAGCTAGCCCAATACGTTTTGAATTGGTAAAATACCGCAAAACGTAACGTATTCATTAGGGGCACAAAATGGGCAGAGCATTTGTAGTTCGTCAAAGTTCTATGATCAAAACAGCCAATGCAAAAACAAAAGTAAACTCAAAGTACGGCAAAGAGATTTACGTTGCAGCAAAAAGTGGTGATCCCGATCCCGAAGTAAACCAAACACTTCGCCGTCTAATCGAAAAAGCTAAAAAAGACCAAGTACCCGCACACGTTATCGAAAAAGCAATTGAAAAAGCAGCCGGTGGCGCAGGAGAAGATTACTCTGTTGCCCGTTATGAAGGCTATGGCCCTGGTAACTGCATGGTTATTGTTGACTGTTTAACTGACAATCCGAACCGTACTATCAAAGATGTACGTTTACCATTTACTAAAACAGACTCAAAAATTGGTACTCCTGGCTGTGTAGCGCATATGTTTGATCATTATGCGGTACTTGGCTTTGCAGGCGATGACGATGAAGTCGTATTAGAAGCATTAATGATGGCTGATGTTGATGTAAGCGATGTTGAAGCCGAGGATGGTAAAATATCAGTATTTGCACCGCCAACAGAATACTTTAAAGCTAAAACTGCCCTTGAAGACGCATTTGAAGGCATTAACTTTGAAGTAGATGAAATTACGTTTATCCCTCAAGTTAATATTGAAATTGAAGACGAAGAAGTTATTGCTAACTTTGATAAGTTTATAAATATGCTTGAAGATTGTGACGATGTACAAAATATTTATCACAATGCCATTGTAAAAAATTAAACGTAAAAGGTTAAAAGCTTTAAAAAGCGTGTTTTGTGTATGCAAAACACGCTTTTTTACGTTTAAATAAATGTTAGATATTCATGTGTATTATGCTTATTTGAATATATATTTTTAAAATGCCTTAAAAGTGCTGTTATTCTAATTTTAGGCGATAAAAAACCAGCTTTAAAGCTGGTTTAGTACTTAATTTTAACTTTGATTAAGCAGTTAAAGCGTATTCGATTTTTGTGCTTTATATTTTATACGGTAGCTATGTAGTAGTGGTTCAGTGTACCCACTAGGTTGCGTTACGCCCTCTAAAACTAATGCCGTAGCGGCTTGATAGGCAATGCTGTTATTAAGGGTTTTTTCGCTTGTTGCCATAGGTGTATACGCAGTGTCATGCTCGTTTTGTCCATCAACCACTTTGGCCATTTTAGCCATTGTTGATTTTATTTGCGCTTGTGAGCACACGCCATTTAGCAACCAATTAGCCATATGCTGGCTTGAAATACGCAGTGTGGCTCTGTCTTCCATTAAACCTATATGGTTAATGTCAGGTACTTTTGAGCAGCCTACGCCTTGATCAATCCAACGTACAACGTAACCTAAAATACCTTGTGCGTTATTTTCTAGCTCACTTTGAATATCTTCTTTTGAAAGCGTTTTAGGGTCTGCCATTAGCGGCGGTGTAAGCAGGTCATTAAGGCTCGCAATAGTACGTTTAGCTATACTTTGCTGCTCAGTAAATACGTTTATATCGTGATAATGCATTGCATGCAGGGTAGCGGCTGTAGGGGAGGGCACCCATGCAGTATTAGCGCCTGATTTAGGGTGCGCTTGTTTTTGCTCCATCATTAATGCCATTTTATCTGGCATTGGCCACATGCCTTTACCTATTTGTGCTTTATGACTTAAGCCACAAGCAAGGCCAATATCGACGTTGCGATCCTCATAAGCTTGTATCCATGGTTGCTGCTTAATCTGTGCTTTTGGAAGCACAACGCCCGCTTGCATAGAGGTATGAATTTCATCGCCGGTACGGTCTAAAAATCCAGTATTTATAAATACAACACGCTCTTTGGCTGCACAAATACAGGCTTTTAGGTTTACAGAAGTGCGGCGTTCTTCATCCATAATACCCATTTTAAGCGTGTTTTTAGGTAAGCTTAGCGCTTCCTCTACTAAGCTAAATAAAGTGTTAGTAAATGCCACCTCTTCTGGGCCATGCATTTTGGGTTTTACTATATTAATACTTTGCGCGCTTGAATTTTTGATACCTGTTTTTTTATTTAGGTCGTGCAGGGCAGCAGTGGCTGTAAACATCGCATCCATAATGCCTTCAAACACCGGTTGATTAAACACATCAGTAATAGCAGGGTTCGTCATCAAATGGCCAACGTTTCTTACAAACATCATGCTACGGCCTTTTAAAGTAACGGTGCCGCCATCAAGTGCGGTGTATGTTTTATCACTTTGCAGGGTACGCTCAACAGTTTTATCGCCTTTTTTAAACGATTCAACTAAGTTACCTTGCATCAACCCAAGCCAATTTTTATAAACTTGTACTTTATCTTCTGCATCTACCGCAGCTACTGAATCTTCACAATCCATAATGGTGGTAAGAGCGGCCTCTAGCACTACATCTTTTAAACCAGCCTTATCAGCTTGGCCAATAATGTGGTGGTGATCGATATGTAGCTCTATGTGTAAGTCATTGTTTTTTAATAACACTACAGTTGGGTTTTGTGCTTCTCCTTGATAGCCAATAAGCTGAGATGGGTTAGCTAATGTGGTTTGAGAGCTGTCACGCAAGGTAATTAAAAGTGCGCCATCTACTACTGAGTAATTCGTGCTTTCTATATGCGAGCCATTGGTCAGCGGCAATGCTTTATCTAAAAACTGGCGAGCGTAGGCCATTACCTTAAAACCACGAACAGGGTTGTAGGTATTACCTTTTTCAGCCCCGTCATCTTCGCTTAACACATCAGTACCGTATAAAGCGTCGTATAACGAGCCCCAGCGAGCGTTAGCGGCATTAAGTGCAAAGCGTGCATTACTTACAGGCACAACCAACTGAGGGCCTGCTGTAAGGGCCACTTCGGGCTCTACATTTTGGGTTTCAATTTCAAAGTTGGCAGGCTCTTTAACTAAATAGCCAATATCTTGCAAAAAGGCTTGGTATTTAGCGCTATCCCAGGTTTTATTAGCAAGATGGTAGTCGTCTATTTGCTGTTGAAGCAGCTCTCGCTTTTCAAGCAGTGCCTTATTAATAGGGGTAAGTGTTTGAACGATATGTGCAAAACTTTGCCAAAATTGTGACTCACTTAAGTGAGTGCCTAGTAGCAATTGATTTTTAACGAAATCAGCGAGTTGTGTATCTACGCTGAGTCCTGAATGTGTGAGAGTGTGGGACATAGTTGCCTTCCTTTAAACGGTCGCGATGTTGTTGTGTGCTTGTGCGTAAGGCAACAATAACTCAAAAAGGCAATGTTGAGTGCTTTTTAGCTATTCACAAAATGTATAGCCACAATAACAACTATAAATTTACTAAATCTAGAAAAGGAGCCTAATGTTGAATTAAGCGCTATGGAACACACTCCTAGCCACTCTCACAACATTAAAATAATTTACACACTCGTTCGAAGGATTTTATTATGACAACATATCAACGCGAAACAGACACACTCTCTACTCTTTGCCAAACACAAGGCAGCGCATGGAAAGCTATTAACCCTGAATACGCAAGCCGTATGCGTTTACAAAACCGTTTTCGTACAGGGATTGAAATTGCGCAATACACAGCAGACGTAATGCGTGAAGATATGGCTGCATATGACGCCGACACAAGCCAGTACACGCAATCTTTAGGCTGTTGGCATGGCTTTACTGCCCAACAAATGATGATGGCTATTAAGCGCCATCAAAAAACAACTAAACGCAGCTATGTATACTTAAGTGGCTGGATGGTTGCAGCGCTTCGCTCTGCATTTGGTCCGCTGCCAGATCAAAGCATGCATGAAAAAACATCGGTACCTGCGCTAATTGAAGAAATTTACACGTTTTTAAAGCAAGCTGATGCACGTGAACTAGATCACTTGTTTAACGACCTAGATGAAGCAAAAGCGAACGGCGGCGATGTTCAAGCTGTTATTGATAAAATAGACAACTTTGAAACCCATGTTGTGCCAATTATTGCTGATATTGATGCCGGTTTTGGTAACGAAGAAGCAACTTACTTACTGGCTAAAAAAATGATTGAAGCCGGTGCATGTGCCATTCAAATAGAAAACCAAGTATCTGACGCCAAACAATGTGGTCACCAAGCGGGTAAAGTGACCGTTCCACACGAAGACTTTTTAGCAAAAATTAACGCAGTACGTTACGCCTTTTTAGAGCTAGGTATTGATAACGGCATTATTGTGGCACGTACAGATTCATTGGGTGCCAGCCTTACTCAAAAAGTACCTGTGTCGCAAACACCTGGTGACTTAGCAAGCCAATACAATGCATTTTTAGAAACTACGCCAATTAACGGTGTTGATGATTTAAATGAAGGCGATACGGCAATGAAAATTAATGGCCAGTTATGTAAACCAACTCGCCTAGATAACGGTTTATACCAGTTCCGCGAAGGCACTGAAAAAGACCGCGTAGTATTAGATTGTATTACTAGCTTGCAGTCGGGCGCTGATTTACTGTGGATTGAAACAGAAAAACCACATGTTAAACAAATTGCAGAACTGGTGAATCGTGTAAAAGAACACGTGCCAAATGCAAAACTGGTATACAACAACTCGCCTTCGTTTAACTGGACGCTTAAGTTTCGTGAGCAAGTGTATCAAGAGTGGGAAGAAGCAGGCCGTGACCTTAGTGCTTACCCAAGCCTTGGCGATAATAAAGGCCTTATGGCACCAGAAATGGATGCAACAGAGCTTGCACAAGCAGCCGATTTACTAGTGCAAAACTTTCAGCGCGATGGCGCACGTGAAGCAGGTATTTTCCATCACTTAATTACTCTGCCTACGTACCATACAGCTGCGCTAAGCACTGATATTTTATCAGAAGGTTACTTTGGCGATATGGGTATGCTGGCTTACGTGCGTGATGTACAACGCCAAGAAATTCGCCGTGAGCAAGCTTCTGTTAAACACCAAGACCTAGCAGGGTCTAACATGGGCGATACGCACAAAGAATACTTCTCTGGTGATAACGCGCTAAAAGCCGGTGGTGAAGACAACACCATGAACCAATTTTAATTCCTAACTAGATAGTGTTACTCAAGGGCCAATAGGCCCTTTTTTATTGCTTTAAGTAAAGTTAGAACATTGAAGCATAATTACAGATCAGACTTTAACTAACCAAATAATTTTGGATCACGATTTAACTACCTGAGTGAATTTACAGATCAGAGTTTAACTAACGTTTCATAAAACAACCTTTTTTAGGTGATTCTGCTGTAATTAGCGTTTACGGCAACTAAAAAAAGCGGATAAGTGACTGATTTTTGCTTTAATAGGCAAACGCAGATAATTTATAAACCGATTTTTTACTAACTTCTCGTTGCTATAAAACAAAATTTTACTAACTGAGAGGTTATAAACAGTGACTCAAACCGATTTTTTACCAACTCAAGTTACAAAAAATGCTATAAACCGAAATTTTACTAACTGAAGTTTTAGCTAAGTCCGATATTTAGCTGTCATAGAAGTGTAAAGGGGGTTTACAGTTTGAATACTACGGCGGTAGATACAAAAGCCACTTAACTAGAGTGGCTTTTATTTGAGCTAAAATTTATTACCCAGAGTTTATTTAGAGTGTTTATCAAACCACCATTGAATATAAGCTACTTTAGCCATTAAGTTTGATGGGCGAGCTGTAATGCCGTGCGATGCATTAGGAATTCGCACCATTGCGGTATCAACACCTTGTAACTTTAATGCCTGATAAAACTGCTCAGTTTCTGAAATTGGTGTACGGTAGTCAGATTCCCCAGTGAGCAACATAGTAGGAGTTTTGACGTTTCCAACATAGCTAATAGGCGAGCGTTTCATATAATGTTCAATATGATCCCACGGTTTACCCGGAAACCAGTAATCAGCAAAAAACGGATAAAAATCTGCTGTTAGTACAAAACTGATCCAATTGATAACAGGCTTAGCAACTACAGCTGCAGCAAAACGATCGGTATGACCCACAATCCATGCAGTTAATACACCGCCACCAGAGCCACCGGTTACAAACAATTTAGACTCGTCGATAAAGCCTTTCCCTATTAGCGCATCAACGCCCGTCATTAAGTCGTCAAAATCGTTACTTGGGTAATTATGATGAATGGTTTGTGCAAACTCGTTACCGTATGAATCACTTCCGCGTGGATTCATGTATAGAACGATATTCCCCTTTGCTGCAAACAGTTGAATTTCGGCGCTAAAATGCGGCCCATAATTAGCGACAGGGCCGCCGTGTATTTCTAGTATTAACGGATACTTTTTGCTGCTGTCAAAACCTGGCGGATAGGCAATCCATCCTTGAACAGGGAGTTCATCGTAGCTTGATTTAATCCAAACTTCTTCCACTTTAGCCAAAGCTTTATCACCTAGAGCATCAGCATTAAGGGTAGTTAAACGCTGCGCTTTACCGCGTTTAATTGTTGCTATATCAGCAGGGCGCTGAGTATCTGCAAGGGTAAAGGCTATTTCGCCATCTTCGCTTACATCAAAGTCGCCACCAGAATAAGGGCGACCAAATGCAACGCTGCCAATTTGGGTTGTTATTATTTTACGCTTGCCACTGCGTGGTTGATACGCAAGGGCAGTTTGGCCTTTATCTGCATAGCTAAAGTATATGCCTTTGGAGTTTGCACTCCACTTTATTTGACCTACGCTGCGGTCAAAATTCGGCGTTAAGCTAACTGTCTCTCCAGATTTTAAATTACGAATATAAAGCTGAGCGTTTTCGTAGTTAGTGCGTTTATCATCGTAACCTGTGTACGCTAAGTAACGCCCATCGGGAGAGATTTTAGGCTGCTCGTCAGGACCATTTCTATCGGTAATTTCTGTTATATTTTGCGAAGCTAAATCGAGTTTATAAATTTCACTGTTTGTGGGTTTTAGTTGGTTGTTTGTGTGCCTGTTTGCAGAAAAATAAAGCGACTTACCATCGTTGCTAAAACTTACATCGCCCGCGTTATCAAACTCATCATGAGTGAGTTGTTTGGCATTACCACCGTTAGCATCTATGGAAAATAATTGGCTAAAGCCCTTTTGTGTGTAACCGCCACCATCTGAACGGTAGTAAACATCATCAATAAATTTAGCAGGCTCTGCCCACGTTGCACCTTTTGGTTTACCTGGTAAGCTCACTGGTGCTGAATTAGCGCTTGGAACAAACATGCTAAATATTAATTGGTTGGAATCAGGGCTCCATGTAATCGAACGAGGACTACTTGTTAAGTTACTTATTTTTGCCATAGCACCTGTTTTAAGCCATTTAATATATATTTGGCTGCTGCCATCGCGGGTTGATATAAACGCAAGGCGTTGGCCATCAGGAGAGAGTACTGGCGAGTAATCCATGTGCACGCCAGAGGTTAATGGCTGCATTTGTTTGGTTTTGTAATCAACAGACCAAATATTCCCCACTTTACGATCTGTTTTTATATCCATGCGATTACGCACAAAATAAACCGTTTTACCGTCTTCGGTTATATCTATTTGATTGGCATATTCTAAATTAAATACATCTTGCAGTTGTAGTGTATTTTTTTCAGCGTAGGCTAAATTGCTACAGCCTAAAACGAGGCTAAGTGTTAAAAACTTTTTCATTTTTATCCCTGTTGTTACTTTTTTAATTTTCTAAGTAGTTATATGTTAGGGATTATTAAATTAACAGTAGGATGCGATGAAGCTCTTATTTAACTCTATGAGTTAAAGCTGTAAAGGGGCTTTACAGCTTATAATTTAAGGTTGTGTGGAAAGCCTAATTGGCTGAGTTACACAGGGCTTTTATATCTTTTATAAGTGATATGCCATCAGCGTTGTCGCCATGTACACATAAGCTATGGGCGTTGAGCGTTAGTTTTTTTCCTGTTCGTGTTGTTACACTACCATCGGATAAAAGCTGAGTTACTTGCTCTAGTAATGCGGCTTTGTTGTGAACGCTGCCCTCAAGTGTTCGCGACACTAAATGCCCATCGTCGGTGTACTGCCTATCTGCAAAGGCCTCTAGTATTAACTCAACTCCTAAACTTTTAGCTATTTGAATGTGCTTATTGGCATTTTTAGTCGCTAAAACCATTAGTTTTAAATCTGTTGGGTAGCTGGCAATTGCATTTATAACGGTTTGTAATATTTGATCATTTGCCATCATGTCGTTATACAGTGCGCCGTGGGGTTTTACATAGCTAAGTGTTAAACCTTGTACTTTTGCCATACCCTCAATAGCGGCTATTTGATAGTGCAGGCAATTTGTAAGCTCTTTTTCGCTAAGTACCATTGAGCGTCTACCAAAGCCCTGCTTGTCTGGGTAGCTTGGGTGAGCACCAATTTGTACGTTATGTTGCTTGGCAAGTACAAGAGTGTTTGCCATTACATCGGCGTCACCTGCATGAAACCCACACGCAATATTAGCCATATCAATATGTGGCATAACGTCATCGTCTAGTCCCATTTTCCATGCGCCAAAGCTTTCACCTAAATCACAATTGAGCTTCATATTAGTGCGCCTTTTGCGGTTTTATTGTGACAGGTAATACGCCGTTAGCAGTTGCTTCGCCTAGTAACACTTTTGCAAGTGCGGTAAAAGCAGGACCAGATACAATATCGTTTTTATCTACATCAATATTATATGCGTAGGATGCAAGTACAGCATTTGCATAATTGCCAAATTTAGCAATGTCGTAAGGGGCTCTTAGGCTTATAAAAACAGTGCTTTTGTTTTTCTCTTTTGCCATATTTAATAATGACTCAAGTGCTTTTGGTTGCTCTGCATTATTAAGTGCAAAATTAGGGTCGTCTTTTAAATCATCCATACCGCCAATTTCTACCGCACTTTGATTAGGTGTTGCATTGCCGGCTATAACTACATCAGCAGCGTGTATTTGTGCTTTTGCGAGTGCAGGGTCGAACCCTTGTAAGCTACTACAGCTATAAGTGAATTTTTGCTGGCTGATAGCTTCAATCGCTTGCTGCATTGCCATACATTTACGCGTGTCGGGCATAATAATATGAACATTACTTCCTGCTTTTAAATTAAGTGGCAAAGTACTGTTATTATTTTTAACCTGCGTTATTGCCTCTACAGCAAGCTGCGCTTCTATTTCGCGATGTGCTGCACTGCCAATTGTTTGCTTTGCATTTATGAGCGCGGTAATAGGGTCAAAATTAGTGCTTAATCTAAATTTATTTTTAAGTGTAATTATACGCTGTGCCGATTGTGCTATTTCTTGCTCATCAAGTTGGTTTGATTTAACCGCTGCAACAAGATCTTTAATAAGATCATCGAGTTTATTTAAATCATCTGGTGTTCTAATTTCAATAGGCATTAGGGCAATGTCAGCTCCAGCGGCAAATGTATTTATTACCGCTTGAGTTGGTGTGAAGAAGTTACTAATACCAGCCATATCAAGCGCATCAGTTACTACAACTCCTTGGTAATTAAGCTCGCCACGTAAAATATCAGTAATGATTGCGCGCGACATTGTTGCTGGTTTTACCATAGTTTTGCCATTAACACTTATAAACGTTGTGCTATCAAGCGCTGGGTATTGAATATGCGCCGTCATTATCATACCTGGGTTTTGCTTGGCGATAATGTGTTTAAACGGTGCTAGGTCTTGCTCGTAAATAACTTCTTTTGCATGGTTTACTTTAGGCAAGCCTGTATGGCTATCTACGTTTGTATCGCCGTGACCCGGAAAGTGCTTTAACGAGGTAATCACGCCATTGCTTTCAAATCCTGCAACCTGTGCGGCGCCCAATTTACTCACTAATGCTGGGTTTTCACCAAACGAGCGTACGTTAATAACTGGGTTGTCGGGGTTCATGTTTACATCAACCGTGGGCGCGTAGTTTACATTTATACCCAGCGAGTTTAGTTCTTTAGCTATAACTGTTGCTGTTTTTGTCGCAAAGCTTGTACCGTGTTTTTTGTAGGTTGCGCCAATCGACATATTACCGGTAAATGAGGTGGCAACATCGCGTGGTAAACGCGCTACACGTCCGCCTTCTTGATCTATTGATATAAATAGCGGCAGCTTACTACTGGATTTACTTGCAGCTGTTTGCAATTGGCTATTAAGCGTAATTGTTTGCTCTATCGATTGAGTGTTTTCAGAAAATAAAATTACCCCACCAATATCGTATTTTGCAATAGCGGTAGCGAGCTCATTAGGTAACTCGGTCATTGGAGTTCGGCATTTATTACTTACTCCTTGCTGGCAGAAGTAACGAAAGTCGAGTATTAGCTTTTGCCCAAGTTTTTGTTCAAGAGAAAGCACGGGTTTAGCAAGCGAGGATTGTAATGGCATTAAGCACCCAGATAAAAAAACGATAGACGATACAATACACTTATTTAGCAAAACACACTCCAAAGCTAAAAAGTAGATAAGTGTAAGCAGCTTAACTACTTTTTGAGGTAACTGCAAAAGAAGGATTTTTTGCAGAGGAACCAATAACATATTGTAAAAGTTAAAGAAAATTTATAATTTTGCTATTAGCGAAAAGTTATATTTAGTTATATTTTTTGTGGCTTTGTTAATATTAGATAATAAATTTTCCAGAGGGTATAATTGCGGGCTTTATATACAATTATAGGTTCGGGTACTGAATACCTGTACTTAGGATGGCATACGTTTGCGAAAAAAATTATTAACGGCCTTAAATCTTCGATTTCTTATTTTGCTTTTAGCGATTACGGCTTCTATTAGTACTTTAGTAAGTAGCTTTTATTCTACCTACCAAGTACAAAAAGAGCAGTTAACAGCTTACACGCTAAAAAGTAACTATGCTTATGCCAATAAACTGGCATCAGCAACAGATAATTTTTTAGAATCCGCAATGCAACAACTGGCCTATTCAGCTAAAAAAATAGAGCAAAGAGTTGATGATGAAGATTTATTAAACCAAGAAGCGACCCGCTTACACTTACAAACGAATAGCTTTAACTCGGTTGTAATTAATAAGCATAGTGTTGTTGTCGCAACCTCTCCTAAATTTCCGCAACTTATTGGTGAATCAATCCACTCACCTGGCGCTGTACAAGCGCTACAAGAAAAAAGACCATTAATCAGCGCGCCTTATATGTCGGCTGCTGGGAACTTTATTGTTTTTATTTCTCATCCTTTGTTTGATAAAAGTGGAGATTACCTTGGTTATATTGGTGGCTCTCTTTATCTAAAAGAGCGTAATATTTTAAATAGCTTATTAGAGCAGCATTATTATGAGGGTGGAACATATATTTATGTGGTCGACGCCAGTAGGCGAATTCTCTATCACCCAGATCAGGCACTAATAGGGACAGTCGTCACAAATAATTCAATCACTAATAATATGATTACAGGCCAAAGCGGTACTTCTATTGTTAAAAATAGCCAAGAGATAGAAATGCTAGCAGGCTTTTCCTCTGTGCCTAAAGCAAAATGGGTAATTGTCGCTCAGCGCCCTGTAAGAGCAACGCTTTCGTCACTTGATTTACTCATAACTGAAGTAATAAAACGTACATTACCGATGGCTGTTATTACGTTTCTTTTAATCGGTTTTTTTGCTCACTTTATTTCTAGGCCTTTAAAACAACTAGCAGACAAAGCAAACACACTTGACGATCCAACAAGTATTGAAGAGCTAAAAAGTGTTAAATCTTGGTACTTTGAAAGCCAAAGACTAAAAATTGCAATGCTCAATGGAGTTAATACTTTGCAAATGCAGATAGGTCAGCTTCGTCATGATGCGCAAACAGATCCCCTAACTGATACTCACAACCGTAGGAGTTTAAACGGTTTATTAAACCAGTTGATGTTTAAGCAAACTCCATTTGCTATTTTAGAGATAGACATCGATTTCTTTAAGCGAGTTAACGATACCTTTGGCCATGATAAAGGAGATGAAGCTCTTAAATCGCTTACTGATATTATCAAAAAATTATCTCGAAAAGACGATATCGTAGCACGTATAGGTGGTGAAGAATTTGTACTTGTCTTGCCTAATGAAAACAGCCAAAGTGCGCTCAAAATAGCAGAGCGACTACGTAAAACTGTTGAGTCTACAAATATGGAAACTATCGGCTTTATAACAATTTCAATTGGGATTGCAACTTGGCCTGAGCACAGTAACGACATAGACCAAGTTTACAAATGTGCTGACAAAGCACTTTACCATGCAAAAGAACATGGCCGTAATCAGTGCATTGTTGCTGATTAAAAGTGTGTTTCGATAGGTGAATAGTTAATTGCAATTTCTACATTGGTCACTGATTTATAGCTGTTTAAAGCACTAGACAATCCTGCAATATCAACACCTTTTTCAACAAGTAATGTGTAATTGTGAGCTGTTGACTTGATTAATTCATAATTATTTTTTAACTCATCAGGCACAGAATCGGTATTTAATGTAATGGTAAGAGTACCTGTTACTACACCTTTTTGTTTTAAGTTCTGATTATAAATAACGTCGCCTTTAAATAACTGCTCAGAGTTAAAGATAAGTTTATCACCCGATGAATTTATGCTTTTAGATGCATTTTTAATAACACCTTGACTACTTTCTTTTTTAGGGAAAATAGTGTCACTTTTCTGGTTCTTAGATGGTTCTTTTATAATGATTTCTGCTGTTTTAGGTTGTGCCTGAGAGTTGTTAACCTCTGTTTTTTCACTGTTATTACATGCAGATAGTAATAAAGCTGCGATTATTGGCACTGCACTTGTAAAAATTATTTTTTGCATTCGTTTACCTTTGTTTACTTTTCTTTAAATTTAAAGCTATTCAGCCTTATTCAAGTCTGTATATTAACAACTTAACCAGGCGTTTACATAAAATAATCAATTTAAAAACATTAAGTGTTTAAACATAATAAATACAAACAGGTGGATACATGTCTCAATTTAAATTAACAACTATTGCCATGGTTGTAGCATCTACATTAGCAGCAGGTGAGCTAACGGCCGCTGAACAAACTCGATTTTATGATGTAAGTGCAACAAATGCAGTTACTCAGGGTACTTCTTTAGCTGCTGTTCAGCAGAAAACCTTAGCCGAACGCGCCACTGTCTCGGGTCAAAAATCAATTTACGATGCACAAATGGGTAAAGCAACGTTTTTATGGCAAGCAATAGGTCAGCGTAAGCCTGACATGGCTTTAATCGCTGCTGATAACCGTAACCAATATGCTGCTGACTTTTATATTGAAACTTTAACAGGTATTAGTAATCGTAAAGCAACAGCATCTTCTGCTGTTATGGTTGATTTATCAGAGCAAAAACGTGGCTCTATTAGTGCAAAATACAAGCAACAAGTAAACGGTGTTGAAGTTTTTAACCGCGAATACAACTTGTTAATGGATAAAGAGTACAACCTAGTAGCAAGCTCGGGGTATTTTGCTGATACGTCGTCATCTAAAAATAAACTTGCTGCATTAACGGGTTTTGTAAACTCTGAGCAAAGTATAAAAAAAGCATTTAGTGAATTAGCTAATATTGATGTCTCACTTCGTAAAATTGGTAATGAAGGTGGCTATGCAAAATATGAGGCTAAATCATTAGATGACTCTAAGATTGTTTTAGGTACGCCACGTGCAAAAGAAGTGTTTTTTGAAGTGGCAGGCGAGCTTAAATCTGCTTATTACATTGAAGTAGAAGTAGCAGAAGTTGGCTCTTTAGAAAGTGACTACTTTAGTTACGTAGTAGATTCGAATAACAGCAAAGTATATTTTGCGAAAGATTTGAAATCTCATGCAGCTGACTTTAATTACCGTGTTTACGCTAACCAAGATGGCTACCCAATGGAAAGCCCGCACGGTGACGTAATTCCTGCAGATGGCCCAGGACAAGTAGACGAGACTGAGATTTTAGACGCGCCAATGGTATCTCTATCCTACTACAGCAAACTAAGCACAATGGACCCATGGTTAGCTGATGATGCAACGACAACATCAGGTAATAACGTATTTGCTTACGCCGATGTGATTGCACCTCAAGACTTTAGTGAAGGTGACTTTACCGCTGAAACAACTGCAGACTTCACATTTGACTACCCTTACCAAGTAGATGAAGTTGCAAATAGCTACGCAAACCGTAAAGCAGCTATTGTTAACTTGTTTTATATGAATAACTTTTTACATGATTTTTTCTATGATCATGGTTTTGATGAAACATCAAATGTAGCGCAGGTATCTAACTTTGGTCGTGGCGGCGTAGAAGGTGACCCGATTGAAGCACAGGCTCAAGATAACTCAGGTCGTAATAATGCAAATATGTCTACACCAGCCGATGGTGCTAGCCCACGTATGCAAATGTACTTGTACAACAGTAAAGATGCCACTGTAGGTGTAGATTTTGGTATTACAGTAACTTCACATGACTCTTTAGGCCTTTTAGCTTCAACAAAAGAATCTGGCTTTGGTAAATACCAATTCAGTGATGTGGCTGCAGAAGTTGTTCGTTTAGATGATGGAAATACAGTAGATTCAACAAGTATTAATGATGGTTGTGAGCCTGCTATAAATGCTGCTGAACTAGCAGGGAAAATTGCAATTGTAGATCGTGGCTCATGTGCTTTTACGGTTAAAGTAAAAAATGCACAAGATGCAGGTGCAATAGCAACTATCGTTGTTAATAATGACCCAGATACGGCAGAACCGGCACCAATGGGCGGTGAAGACGATACTGTAACCATTCCAAATATGGGTTTAAATTACGCTGATGGTCATGCAATGTATGACCTAATTGATGCTGGTGAAGTTGTTACTGTAGACATGTTTACCAAAGCAACATTAAAAGATGGTACGTTTGATAATGGTATTATTGCTCATGAATGGGGTCACTACATTAGTAACCGCTTAGTCGGTAATTCATCAGGCCTTATTAACTTCCAAGGCCGCGCAATGGGCGAAGGCTGGGGCGATTTCCACTCATTAATGTTTATCGCTAAAGAAAGCGATATAAATATTACAGGTAACGATAAGTTCCAAAAAGCATATGGTAGCGGCACATTTGTAGAAGACTTCTACTTCGGTATTCGTCGTCTTCCTTATTCAACTGATACAGATGTAAATGCATTGTCGTTCCGCCATATTACTGAAAATGCTGGTGCTGATATTGGAATATCACCAACAAG
Source organism: Pseudoalteromonas sp. SR43-3 (assembly GCF_014163875.1). Taxonomy (NCBI): domain Bacteria; kingdom Pseudomonadati; phylum Pseudomonadota; class Gammaproteobacteria; order Alteromonadales; family Pseudoalteromonadaceae; genus Pseudoalteromonas; species Pseudoalteromonas sp. SR43-3. Next base: position 102,907 of record NZ_JACJEC010000004.1, read on the forward strand.
CGTGGCTTCTCCTCATGCTGCCGGCGAAATTTGGGCAACTGTATTATGGGAAAACTATGTAGCGCTTATTAACGAGCATGGCTTTAATGAAGCACAAACTCGAATGGCAGATTACTTAGTTGCAGGTTACAAATTAACACCTATAGCACCAACCTACACTGAAGCACGTGATGCTATTTTAGCTGCTGCCTATGCAGTAGACCCTGCTGATTACAAATTAATGGTAGGTGCATTTGCTAAACGTGGTATGGGTCTTGGCGCAGTATCGCCAGATCGTTTCAGTAATGACCTTACTGGTGTGGTTGAATCAGATAAAACACAGCTTTCTAGCTATGCATTTGCAAGTGCTGACTTAAACAACATGTACAATGGTACAGAGCTTGGTTTTTGTACTAACGACAATATTTTAGATAAAGGCGAAACGAGTACGGTTAGCGTAACAATTACTAACCGTGGTAGTGAAGTACTTAGTGGTACAACAGCACAACTGACTGTTATAAGCGATCATGATGTAACATTTGAAAATGATGGTTTACTTACTTTTGGTGAAGTTCAACCGTACGAAGCAATAACTAGTAACGATATTAAAGTTACTTTGAACGAAGCGGGTACAGCTGAAACACTAGAAATTGAAGTCACATTCCCTGAAATTGAAACGGACGATGATATCGTTGAAGCACTTGATCAAACACTTACGTTTGAAGTAAATATGGGCTTTAAGTCAGAAATGCCTGTTGGAGCTGTAGTTTCAGATGATATGGAAGTAGCAAGTTCATCACTATTAGATTTAAAAGAAAACGTAATGTTTGGCGGTGACTTAGCTGTTGGCACTCAGGTTATGGATAATAGTGGTAATATTGCCTTCTTTGAACAAGGTGGGTTTGAGCTAGGCACACAGGCAATGCGCCTTGTAAATAATGGCTTCCAATCAGATGTAGCAATAGAGAGTAAGCCATTCGAAGTTGGTTACTCAGGCGACTTTGAAATCTCGTTTTGGCATTTCTATAGTATTGAGCAAAACTGGGATGGTGGTGTTGTAGAAGTTAGTGTTAATGGCGGTGACTGGGTTGATGCTACTGAAATTGGCGGCACATTTGATGTTGGCTACGACGCTGTTCTAATCGAAAACGATTCGCAAGAACTTCAAGAACGTGAAACTTTTACAGGTAATAACGTACAAGATAGTGGCGCGTATGGTAATTATGAAACTATCAACTTTGGTGATGCTCTAAACGGCAACTTAGTAAAAGTGCGCTTTAGAATCTCATCAGATGGCGCAGTTGATGATTTAGGTTGGTGGATTGATAACCTAACTATGTCTAACGTTTTATCTCCTGTATTTTCAGAGCTTGTAGCGGGTGATTCACTAGCATGTGATAACGCAGCCCCACTTGTTTTAGTCGAAAGTGCATCGGCGGAAATTACTGAATCTGCTACAGGAACAATTACAGCAACAGCTACAGATCGCAATGGTCAAACACTAACTTATGCTTGGACTCAGGTTAGCGGTAGTGCTGCTACGCTCACTGGTACTGACACTGAAACTTTAAGCTTCACACCTGCAGCTATTACTGCAGATGAAGAGCTTGTTTTTGAAGTTGCCGTAAGTGATGGTGTAACAACTGTGACTCAACAAAGTACTGTAATGGTAAAAAATGAAGCGGTAGCAACAGTGCCTGTAACTGAATCAAAATCTAGCGGTGGTGGTAGTTTTGGCTTTATAGCTTTATTACTTACTCCATTAGTATGGTTTAATAGACGCCGTAAAAACGTAAGTAAATAAGTTTAAATAACATCCCGTCATCTCTAAATACATGACGGTTTTAATGAAAGGCCAGTAGCGTTTGCATCTGGCCTTTTTTATGCACTTAGTTTGATTTTTTTAGTCCTGAGCACAGTAACGACATAAACCAAGTTTACAAATGTGCTGACAAAGCACTTTACCATGCAAAAGAACATGGCCGTAATCAGTGCATTGTTGCTGATATTAGCTAACCACTGCTTAGCTAAGTAATACTTTACATTGAACTTAAATTGATAAATTCTCTACAAAGAGTGCATGAGTTTATTAAGCCAGCCATCAGCTTTTGATGGTTTGTAAATCATTACTATGTCTTCGCTGTAGCGACTGTTAACCCCCTTTACAGTTAATTTTTTAAGCCCTAAATCATCAATCACGAAATTTGGTAAATATGCCAACGCCAAGCCACTTTGTATCACCTCTATTAATGCACTGTAATCGCTACATCTAAATACAATATTGCGCGGGGCTATTTCATCTTGCCAACCGTCGGAGCCAATACCTTGTTCAAGGCCGCACAGTGGTGAAAACAACGGGCATGCAAAAGACAACTGTAGTAATTGGTTTTTATTGAGTGTTAAAAAGCCTTTTTGTACTAGCTGATGTGAAGGAGACGCAGCTACACTAAACTCAGTATTAAATTCGTCAACCGCCACTAAATTAGTATGTGAGCTGTTGTTTAATGCCTCGCGAGTAACTAGCGCAATATGCGCCGAACCTGATGCAACTTGGCTTATGGCTTCACCTTCAAATACATTATTAATACGCACCGAGCAAGGCAGGTTGCTAAGAGGTGTAAGCAGCTTTTTAACGCCACTGTTGAGTAAAATGGCAGGGCCTGCAATAACCGCATTAAATTTATGACTATCGCTTTTAAAACGGCTAGTAAGCTGCTGGTAATTATGAACTAAATCGCTACTGTGCTTAACAAATTCTTTGCCTTTATCATTAAGTACTAAGGTTTTACCTACACGGTTAAACAGCTCCGTGGCTAAATTTGCCTCAACCTTTTTTAGCGTTTTAGACAGCGCACCTGGGGTAATATTAAAGTGCTTAGCGGTTGTATGCAGATTTTGCGAACCCGCCATATGAATTACTTTTTCAATGTCATCTAAATGCATAGCGCCAAACCGTATTAACTAAAAGGAAACAACCAATCACTTATTATCGATTATTTGTATATAAAAATCAGCTTATAGTGGCGCTATATATATTTTTTGAGCACTAACATGAAACACATACTGCTATTTTTTATTTTATTATCGAGTGCAGCGCACGCAAATACACCTCAACACAATTCACACAAAACCCACAGCTATAATGGCTTCCATGGTATGGCGCTTATTTTAGCCGGCGATAAAGTACTTGCCAGCCACATGCCTTTATACGCCCCTCCACACAACTACCAAATAGTGTATGAAGTAACTACGGATGACACCCACTTAAAAACAATCAAAAATATTTTAAATAAAGCAGCAGACGAGCAAGAACAGATCACTATTTTACCAACCAAATTTGACCTAAATTTATTAATAAATAAAAAGACACCCACCTTAAATGTAACTGTATTTAACGGCCATTTTGAACGCGGTGGCAACGCACTTTTTACTACAAAGCTAACCTTTAAAAACCCGCTATATGTTGAAAAAATAACGACTAATCAAGCACAAAAAAATGTGTTTACATTAATAAAGCTAACAGAGCAGCAAGGTTTAGTAATTCATAAAATACAAAGCAAGCCAAGCTATGACTCGTTAAGCTTAGTACCGCTTACTATGAGTAAATATAACGGGAAATTGAAGTGTGATGCTTCGATAAGCACTGCGCTTAAAAGCAAACTAGAGGCATGTTTTAAAACCGTACCAAGCTATTTAGAAACAAAAGACTTTGCAGTTAATTAATTTATAAAACCAGTAATTTTGGCTTTAAATCGCTGGTTTTATGAAGTGTTGCTTTGTTTTTAGTAAATTTTAAGATGAAATTTTGAGATGACACCCACCGTTAATTTTGTACTTTAGCCATAATGAATTAGGTGGTGCACTTCCAATTAGAATCTAGGAATCAATAAATAAAAAATTAGGTTGGGTGTCATCATAAAAATAAACTCAACAAACGCTGCAGCTTCATGCAGCGTTTGTTGCTATTTAATTTTCTAGGAGCTAATTAAAACTCATAGCTTATTTTGGCTGAAAAGTTACGCCCAGGTTGGGTATATTGGCTAAAATCAGCACCTTGTGATTGACCTGCAATCAACTCAAAAGGTACATATTCTTTATCGAGCAAGTTAAGTACACCTACATTTAGCTGCCACGCTTGCCATTCGTAGTTTGCGTATAAATCAACAACGCCGTAGCCATGTCCTTGCGTAGTTTTATTACCGTTTGTATCAAGTACTACATCCGATTGCGATTTAGCCAAACGCAACGCGGCGGTCCAGTTAATATTACCCTGTTCTGTACTTAACAATACTGAGCCATTTAACGGGCTAATGCTGGTAAGTGGCTGATCGGTTTCTTTATTTTCACCATCAACGTAAGCCACGTTTGCCTCTAGTAGTATATTTTCAGCTACATACATGGCAATTCCTGCTTCAACACCGCTTATTTGTGTTTCGCTAATATTTTGGTACTGATACAGCGTTTTGTTTACGCCAGGAATGTACGTTGGCTCAACACCCACTACGGCGGTTTCTATAAAGTCATCGTATGCTGCATAAAAAGCACTTAAATTTACGCTAATATCGCTGCTGGCGTATCTTAGCCCAAGCTCAAACGAATCACTGCTTTCAGGGTCTAAATCGGCGTTTGGTAATATTTGATAAAACGGTTCAACGCCGTGGCTTTGATAGGCTTGGTCGTGTGGTGGTATTTTAAAGCCTCGTACGTATTGCCCGTACAACGACAAGTTATCATCCACTTGGTATATAGCACCTAGCTTAGGCGAAAAAGCAGATTCGGTAATATCACCAAGCTGCGCATCAGCGTATAGCTCATCATTTTTAGCCTCTAGGGTGTAGTAATCATATCGCACACCCGCAATAACTGACCACGCGCTATTATTAAACGAAATACTGTCTTGTACATAAGCGCCAATTAAAGAGGTATCAGCCCCCGGGAATGCTTTTTGTTTTTGATCTGTAAAATCAACAGTGCCATCGGCTAAAATACGGGTTTTAAAACGTGGGCGGGTGGTGTCGTATAAGTCTATATCAATACCGTATACCACTTCATGATCGGCACTCTCTGCGTTAAACCCTTTATTAAATACCGCTTTTAAACCTAAAATATTTTGCTCAAAACGATAGTCGTTATAATCGGTGTAGGTGCTTGCGCCACTAATTTGATCGCTTTGTTGCTCGTAACTACTATAAGACACTTGCCCGTACCATTTATCAAACGCAGCGGTTGCTACTTCTGAATGGTAATCGAGCGCCAGTGACCAACTCGTGTCATCTTCTTCGGTTTCTTGAACAGCGGGGGTTATTACTTGCTCAGTTGTTTGATTAAAGTAATCAAGGGTGTATTTAAGTGTGCGTTTTTCATCAAGCTGTTGCTCAAATTTAACTAATAAAGCATCCGACTTAGCATCATAACCGGGTAAGTTTTCGTCATAGTTTTGTACTTCTTCGCTATCACGGTGGCTATACACGGCGCTTACTGCAAAGTCGCCTAAGTCTTTTGCAGCAGTAATATCGGCGGCAACTTGATTACTTTGACCTTGATACCCAAGCGCCATTTTTACAAAGCTGCTGTTATTTTTTAAATAATCACTAGGATCTTTAGTGGTTATAACCACAATGCCACCAAGTGCATCAGAGCCATATAATGACGATGCAGCACCTTTGGCTACTTCTACTTGTTTTACACCTGCTACGTCAAAATAATTACGGCCAACTAAATAGCCCCCTCCACCTGCATAACCATCGTTGGTGCGTCGGCCATCTTTTATAAATACAACCCGGTTACCACCAACACCACGTACTGTAAGTGTTTGCGCGCCTGCGCCACTGCCTGTCGTTGCAATGCTTGGGTCGTACTTAAACATGGTTTGTAAATCTACAGCTAACTGACGCTCTATGTCTTGCTCGGTAATAACAGTGACTGAGCCTGTTACATCTTTAAGTTTTTGCTCAAAGCGCGAGCCACTTACAACAATATGATCGTCAATTATGTTTTCGGCAATGGCAGTGCCCGAGCCAAGTAGTAAGGTTGCTATAGCAGTAACTCTAAACGCAGAGGGATTCATTTTAACTCCAAATGATAATAGTTATTATTTACGACAGAGATGTTACAACTAAGTCAAAATAAGATCAATTAATTATGATAATCATTTTCATTTAGATTTAACTAGTTATAATAGCCAAAAAATAAAACCGGAGTGTGTAATGAAATACCTATTTATATTGTTTGCTTTAATGGCCCAATCTGCACTTGCACAAGAGCGCGTTATTAGCGCTGGCGGCACCCTTACTGAAATAATTTATGCGCTAGGCAAACAAAATACCCTTGTAGCTGTTGATCAATCGAGCATGTACCCGCACCAAGCCACGCAATTGCCGCAAGTGGGCTATTATCGCGATTTAGCTGCAGAAGGCGTACTTTCAATGCGTCCAACCACCTTGTTAGCGCTTGAAGGCGCAGGGCGAAGCCAAGCACTTAAGCAAATTGAGGCAACAGGGGTTAAGCTCATTCATTATAAAAAGCCGACCTCAGTTAACGAGCTACTTGAGCTAATAAAACGCTTAGGTGACGATTTAAACGCCAAGCAAAAAGCACAAACACTTATTACACACATTACAAAATCGTTACCTGAAAAAGCAAAAGCGCAAACACACAGCGCGCTATTTTTACTCTCAGCTAATGAGCGCGGGCTTGTTGCCGCCGGGCAAGAAACCGTCCCTAATTTATTATTTAGCTATGCAGGCATTACCAATATAGGCGCTACGCATTCAGGCTTTAAAGCAATAAATAGTGAAGTACTGGCTGTAAATCAGCCCGACTTTTTAGTAGCCTCAGCCCATGTTGTACAAAGCCTTGGCGGTAAGCAGGCTTTTTGTGAGCAACCTACACTACACTTATTAAAAGCGGCGCAAACCTGTAACTTACTTGTAATGGATAGCCTACTTTCGCTTGGCATGTCGCCGCGTATAGCCACAGCAATTAATGAGCTTAACGAGTATAAAACCCGCTTATGAACACCCTAACATTGAGCCGTTTTAACCCTGTAACACTTAGCCAAACCCATAAATGGATGCTATTAGCCTCTGTGTGTTTTTTTGCTTTGGCGCTACTTAGCATAGGGTATGGGCCAGCAGGGTGGGATTGGCGTTTAGCCATTGCTTGGCTTGCACCCGAGCGCTTTAATCAGTTTGATGCGCTGCAAATAAATGTCGTAATGCAAATACGTTTGCCACGCTTTGTGCTTGCAGTGCTTGTAGGGGTGGTGCTTGCCCAAACAGGCGCGTCAACGCAAGCGCTGTGCCGCAACCCATTGGCCGATCCATCTATTATTGGCATTAGTGCGGGTGCGGCTATGGTTGCTGTGGCGTTTATAGCACTTAGCGCGCAGTTTAATTTTAACGCGCAGTTGTATTTACCTTATGCGTCGTTTTTAGGGGCGCTTGGTGTTACCTCGCTGGTATATTTTATTGCCAAGCAGCAAGGGCAAATTAATATCACCACACTTATATTGGTGGGGGTTGCTATTAACGCATTAGCCTTTGCGGTTATTGGGCTACTGAGCTTTTTTGCCGATGACAGTGCATTACGATTAATAAATTACTGGACCATGGGCTCATTAGGCGGAGCAAGCTGGAGCACGATTATTCAAGCTGCGCCGTTACTGTTTATCAGCCTAATTGGCCTGTGGCGGTTAAAAGAGCCCATGAACTTACTCCTTATTGGCGAGTCACAAGCTCAGTACCTAGGGGTAGACACCAACAAGCTCAAACTATATGTAATTATACTTGTTGCACTAGGAGTAGGGGCGGTTGTGGCACTTACCGGCTTAATAGGGTTTGTTGGATTGGTAGTCCCGCATATTGCCCGCTTAATGGTGGGGCCGCATTTACGTAATATGCTGCCGCTTTGTATGCTAATTGGCGTAGTGGTATTGCTACTTTCTGACTGGCTAGCACGCATTGTGATCATGCCATCAGAGCTACCCATTGGCATTATTACTGCATTATTGGGTGCGCCATTGTTTATTTATTTAATAGTGAAAAATAAGCGAGGTTGGTCATGATCACGTTTAACAATCTAAGCGTTGGCTTTGATAATCACAGCGTTTTAAACGCTATTAATGGCAGCGCTAAACAAGGGCAACTTGTAGCACTACTTGGTGAAAATGGCGCAGGTAAATCTACCTTGCTGCATACCTTAGCAGGTATGCATTCCTTTACAGGCAGTGTACTTTTTAATGCTAAGCCGCTGGCTGCTCATGCTAAAAAGCGCCTTGCCACACAGCGCGCAGTTATGATGCAAGCTAACCACGTAGGGTTTGATTTTACTGTATTTGAGCTTATTGCAATGGGCCGTTACCCGTATGTAGAGTCATTAAAAATGCAAAGCGAAAAAGTAAATAAATACGCCGCTATTATGGATTTAAGCCATTATTTAACTCGCCGCGTAAGTGCGCTTTCGGGCGGAGAGCAACAACGCGTGCATATGGCGCGTACTTTAGCGCAGCTAAACGCTTTTACACAATCAGCCGAGCCAAAACTAATGCTGCTCGACGAACCTACATCAGCACTTGATATGCGCCATCAACATGCTTTGCTCAGCTGCGTTAAAGCGTTTGTAGGGCAGGGTAACAGCGCCATTATTGCAATACACGATCTAAATTTGGCCAGCCTTTATGCAACCGACGCTATTTTACTGCACAACAAAAAAGTGCTGCAAAGTGGGCCTATAAACACCGTATTAACTGAACAAAATTTACAACAAATGTACGCCATGAAACTGCACGTAAATTCTCATCCTTATAACGATGCACCCATGGTTTTTTCTCAACGTCAGGAGTTTTTATGAGAGAGCAAGCATTAAACGATGCACGCACCTTGGTTTACAAAACCAATGCCGGTGTTATGTCGACCATTTCTAATAATTTACGCGGCTACCCGTTTGGCTCAGTAACCCCCTATATGTGCGACGAACAAGGCCGTGTTTACTTTTTTATTAGCGATATAGCCCAGCACACTAAAAATCTAAAGCACGACTCTCGTATGAGCCTAACTGTATATGATGCCGCCGACTACGGCGATCAAAACGAGCACGGCCGCGTAACACTCGTAGGCGATGGCTCTATTGTGCCAAGTGAGCAAGCACACACTTTACTTGATAACTATATTGCCCTATACCCCGAAGCCGCTAGCTATCGCAATGCGCACGACTTTCAGTTATGGCAATTAGACGTAGTGCGAGTGCGTTACATTGGCGGCTTTGGCAAAATATTTTGGCTTGAACAAATCGAGTGGCAGGGCGAGGCAAAAAACTGGGATGAAAGCCAACAGCAAAGCATGATTAACCATATGAATGAAGATCACCAAGATGCTATGTCGCTCATATTAATGCAGCACTACGGCGTAGCCGATAACACCCCAATAATGAGCGGCCTATTACCCACTGGTTTTTATATACAAAACCAAAAGCGTAATTACTTTATTAACTTTAAAACCCAGTGCAACAGCCCGTTAGAGGTTCGTAAAGCGTTGGTTGCACTAACCAATCAAGCACGCAACAACTTAGCGAATATAGAGGAAACAATATGAAAAAGTTAATACTAAGCTTTGCACTACTACTTAGTGCCAATGCTGCATATGCAGACGAATGTACACTAAATGTAGATGCAAACGACATGATGCAGTTTTCAACTAAAACACTAAGCGCCCCTAAAAGCTGTAAAAAAGTAACCGTAAAGCTTAGCCACACCGGTAAATTACCCGCCAATGTAATGGGCCATAACTGGGTGCTATCTACTGAGCAAAACATGCAAGGTATTATCACCGATGGCAACGCAGCAGGGCTTAGCAACCAGTACTTAAAGCCTAACGATAGCCGCGTACTTGCCGCAACAGACATTATTGGTGGCGGTAAAACAACCGAAGTGACCTTTGATACCAGCGGCTTAACCGCCGAAACCGATTATACTTATTTTTGCTCTTTTCCGGGGCATTACGCCATGATGAAAGGCACATTTACACTTAAATAAATAGCAAAAATTGTATTACACAAACACAGTGCCAACCTATTATTGGCACTGTGTTTTTTTGCCTCGTTTGGCTAAAGCTTTAAAAGCGGCTTGCTGATGTTCTTTTTGTACATAACGGGTTGGCAAAGAGTTAACCTGCAACTGATATCCACTTTGATTAGCTTGCACACTTGTAACCGGCGATATCCACACAACCCTGAGCTCTGGCGCTAAACGCTTAATAACGCGCGCTATTCCTTCGCCATTTTTCACATGAAAATCGCCCGCTATATGCATTACCTGCGCATCTTTATGATTATTTAAATAGTTAACGATAGACTCCCCCATGGTTTCATCCCATGTAACTTGCGCAGCATAATAATTCTCGTTTTAACTGGGCGAACCATGGTGCATTGAGGTCATAAAACGTTGTTTATAATCACTGGGGGACGTATCAATAGCGGCTGCAATATAGCTCTGCTGTGTTTCATCAAGTTCATTTAGGTAATTTATGCCTTGCCTGCCAATACAGGTAACAATATTTTTAGGCGCATTGGCAGCTATTACATCGCTATTGTTCGCTTTAGCCAGCTCTATAAGCGCTCGATAATCGCTTTTGTAATTAGGCCACGCTTGCGTGTTATCAATTAAATACTGCTCGCCAATTTCACCCTTAACGTACTGGTTTAAAGTAAGCTGATCGGCGCGGCTAAATTGCTCAAGCGAAAGGGCAGCGCGTTTATTATCTTTACTTAATTGCTCAAATAACTCAGCCTGAAATAAATGCACACCTGGATGTGTATGCCACTCTCCCACTAAAATCACATCGGCATTTAAAAGAGTTGGCTCAAATGATATAGAGCTAACAGGTTTTGCTTGTGCATTGTAAAGTGCTGAAAAATATAACGATGAGCTTTTATCAGGCTGCACAATTGTTGTACTACAACCACTCAAACCCATAACTAACGCCAGAGTTAACATAGACTTTTTCATACACACCTTTCAAAACCTTTTAATGCAAATAATTATCAATATCATATACTTGTAATGCGTATTAAGCCAGCCAAACTGCAGCTTACTTACATAATCAAGGAAATGAGCGAAATGCGCATTTATATGCCTTAACTTTGCTTGTAAATATTAAATAGCTTTTGATAGCAATATCTTAGGTAATTTGTTAAAACTGTGTAAAGTATAAAATGAGCGTGACAACCGCAGGAATATACGCAAAATTGTTGTGCTTTTAAGTTCTAGATTGAATTATAGGAGATCTAATTGAGTATTGAATTTTTAGAAACGGATTTCGATAAGGTTAGCTACCTTTTGAATTTGCTCACTGCAAGAGCAACTGGACTTGCATCTGACTCAGGTGAATTTGAAGTATTACGCTCTGAATTGCTGAGTAATTCTAATCTTGCATCAATGCTTCCTCAGTGGTTACGACAGCACCGTAATTTAGATTCATTTTGGGGGTTTATTCAGCCAAATTTAGTAGTTACGCCGAAAGACGTACGTATTTATCTGGTGAGTTCACACCAATATTAGATCAATTGGAGTTCGGGCAACCAACTCAGGGAATAATGCCAACTACTACAAATACACCAGTGCCTCCAGCTAAAGAAGTTCCTCGTAACAAACGGAAAGTGTTTATTGTTCATGGACATAACAACGAAGTAAAACAAGAAGTAAGTCGCTTTGTCGAGCAACTTGGTTTAGAAGCTATTATCCTGCATGAGCAAGCTAACGCAGGAATGACAATTATTGAAAAAATTGAACATTATTCAAATGATGCTGATTTTGCTCTTGTTTTATATACTCCATGTGATTTAGGGAGAGCTATAACAGAGCCAAACCCTCCAAAAAATAGAGCACGACAAAATGTAGTGTTTGAACATGGTTACCTTATTGCGAAGCTTGGTCGAGAAAATGTCTGCCCTTTAGTTAAAGGGGCTCTTGAAACTCCAAATGATATAAGTGGTGTTTTGTATGTCACTATTGATGATCCTGGTGCATGGAAAAACCAAGTAGCAAAAGAGTTAGTTCAATGTGGCTACACTTTAAAATCATTTTTCTAATAAGTATCAAAGACTAACGCTTACACAGGTGCTAGGCACTGGAGAAGGTTTAATAGATGGAACCAAATTATTCAGAATATTCTGTTACCGAATTGCAAGAAGCTATTACGTCTATTGATAGGGCTTTGTACCCTGAACGCTTTGAGCTATTAAAAGCCGAACTATTAAATAGAGACGAAGAAGACCATGAAGCTTCTCAATTAGTAAGTCTTTCATCAAAGGACTTACTTATTAAGCTCAGCAATGCATTTTTTGTAATTCCGTTGATGATCTATGTAGGAGTAGATGCACTTAATAGCGGTGAAATACTCCTTAAAGGAGCAGCTATATCAAAAAATGAAAACTTTATATTATTTACATTAAGCGTAATGTTTTGTTTTTTAATCTCAGCGGTACTGACATGTAGCCTGTTTGTGGATAAGAGCAAAAGTTCCTGACAAATACATTATGTTGTTCATAAATTCACTAGGACACAGTTCGATTGGTAGTGCTTTTCTGGAGGTTGATAATATTTTCAACTCAGGGAAAAACATGCTGCACAAGCTAAGCAAAAACAAGTTATAGAGAATAAGAAGACGGTGAAGTGTATTTAAAAACTCTATAACTGAAACAAAAAGACCGCAGTAATAAATACTGCGGTCTTTGTTTTTAGCTAAATGCTTTTTTAAGCTAAGTGCTTTTAGTAAGCCCCTGCGCTGTAAATAAGCTCGTAGCTGTGGCTGTAAATCTCAAGGATGTTACCAAACGGGTCTTCCATGTAGATCATGCGGTACGGCTTTTCACCCGGGTAGTAATAACGAGGGGCTTCCATACGTTTTTTACCGCCAGCTTCTACAATACGCTCAGCTAAACCTTCTACATCAGGGTCTTGAACACAAAAATGAAAGATGCCTGTTTTCCAGTATTCAAAATTGTCTTTTGGGTTTTCTTGGTTTTTAAATTCGAAAATTTCGACACCAATACGATCCCCTGTAGATAGGTGCGCTATTTTGAATTTTTCCCACTTTTCGCCAAATACTTCTGTACACATTTCGCCAATTGGGCTTTTGTCTTCGGTAATTAAAGTCGGTTCCATTATTGTGTACCAACCCATAACCTTAGTGTAAAACTCGACTGCTTTTTCAACGTCGGGAACCGAAATACCAATGTGCGAAAAACTACGTGGATATGTATGACTCATAATGCTTCCTCTTTAACTTGTGACTTATCTTGTGGCTAGTTGAAGGAGTTAGTTTACGAACTGAACAATATTAAGTAAAATTATCATTAATCATCATTTTGAGTATGTTTTGTAATGATAAACCCTGCATGGTTAAACACGTTTTGTACGTTGGTTGAGGTAAATCACTTTACCCAAACCGCCGAACGCCTTTTTATGACCCAATCTGGCGTAAGCCAGCATATTAAAAAGCTTGAGCAACAAGTAAACTGCGCGCTATTAGAGCGTCACGGCAAACAATTTACCCTTACCGTACATGGGCAAAATTTGTATCAGCAAGGCAGTTTGTTATTAAAAGAATGGCAATTTTTAGAACAACAATTAAAAGATGATTCGCCTTACAGCGGCTTGGTAAAAATACAATCGCCTGGTAGTTGTGGGCTACAATTTTATAGCCAATTATTAGCGCTGCAGGCAAAGCATACCGAGCTTAATATTGATTATCGCTTTGCACCCAATACAAGTGTAGAGCAAGCTGTGGCAAACCACAGTGCCGACATAGTTTTTTTAACTCAAGCTCCGACGCTTAGCGAAGTTACCAGCCACAAAATTGGTAAAGAAGCCTTATTACTTGTCACCCCCGCACATATTAAAAACCCAACGTGGGAGGTCTTATGTGAGCTTGGCTTTATTGGCCACCCCGATGCAAAACACCACGCGCAGCTATTACTAAGCGAAAACTACAGTGAGTTTGAACATGTTGATCAAATTAAACGCACGGGGTTTTCTAACCAGATAAGTTTAATACTGGAGCCGGTAAGTTTAGGGCTAGGTTTTACGGTTTTACCTGCGCATGCCGTTAGCGCATTTAATAAACCTGCGCTTATTAAAACGCACCATTTAGCTAATCCAATTAGCGAAAGTATTTATGTGTGCCATCACCGAAATAGGCCGTTGGCAAAACGTATGAATACAGTGATTGAGCTAATAAAGGCGGGAGTAAATAGTTAAAACGTAAACCCCCTTTACACTCATGGCACTTAATACCTGAGCAAAAGAGGGAATAGAAAATTAGTTAACGCTTTCTAATTTTGCTTTTAAATCGAGTAAGTCGGTTGCAATAGTATTTGGCTGTATTTCCCACGGATCGAAAATAGATTCTTTAGATCGTTGAATCCACGCCGCGCGCATACCATGCGATATGGCACCGGTTACATCAAACGGATTACTTGATACAAGCCACGTGTTTGCGCCTGTTGAATTAGTTTCGCGTAAAAAGTGGCTATAAACCCCTGGGTTTGGTTTAAAGGTTTTAACGTCGTCGGCACTTACTACCCCTTCAAAAAGCTCACTAATGCCAGCGGTTTCTAATAAGGTATGAACTGCGTCGGCAGCGCCGTTTGAAAATGCAAACAAACGGTAATCCTTCGCTTTTAATTGCTCAAGGCCTGCTTTTACATCATCGAACGCAGGAAGCGTTTTATAAAGCTCTAGCAGTTGCCCCTTTTGATCTTCACTTAGCTCGGTTTTGTGCGCTAAGCAGGCGTAATCGAGTGCGTGTTTTGTACATAGCGAGAAAGGAATATAATTTTGCATTAATCCACGTCTAAATGAATACTCTAATTGCTTTTCGCGCCATGTATTTGAAAATGCTTGGGCGTTATCGCCAATCATGTCGTCGAGTAAGGACAGTACGCCGTGAGTGTTTATTAGCGTCCCGTATACGTCAAATGCAAGTGTAGTTGCCATGTTTGCTCCGCAATAAAATAAATTAAGTTGGTTTAGAGTACTTGCTTACAGCTTAACTTACTTTGAACGAACGCTCAATTTAATAAAACTTATACGCATCAAGCGCTAAAATATCCATTTCTATATCTTCATGTATTTTTTTGGCTTTACCGTCACTACTTCCAAGCGCTGCAAAAAGAGGTAAAAAGTGCTCCTGGGTAGGGTGATTAAATAAAGCATTGGGTGCTTCATTTAAATAGTTAAGTAACGCTTGGGTGTTTTGCGCTATTAATTTTTGCTCAACCCAATGGGTAAACTCATTAACCATTTGAACACGATTAGGTGTAGCAGGGTTTTTAAATATTTCACGTAGATTGTGACTAATACCGCCTGAGCCAATAATTAATACGTTATCGTAGCGCAGTGGTGCAAGTAACTGCCCGTATTTATACATAGCCTGAGCGCCCAAACGCGTGTTAATAGACACCTGAACAATGGGAATATTAGCTGCTGGGTACATTAAGCACAGCGGGATCCACACACCATGATCCCACCCTTGATCTGCATTTTGCACCGCTTTAATACCCGCTTTGTAAAAGTACTCACTAATAGTATTAGCAAGCTTAGGGTCTCCTAGTGCTGGGTATTGAATTTCATACAGGGGCTTGGGGAAGTTATAAAAGTCGTGAATAGTATGCGGCGCATCTCCGGATGTAATAACTATATCGTGCGCTTCATCAAAGTGGGCAGAAAACACCACAATAGCTCGTGGTTTACTAAGCGTTTGACCTAATGATGCAAAAAAATCTGACGTAGCCGATTGCTGTACAGCCATCATTGGCGAGCCGTGAGATATAAATAAAGCAGGCTGAGTCATACTAAAACCTTAAACAAATAGACGTGTTATA
This sequence comes from Pseudoalteromonas sp. SR43-3, assembly GCF_014163875.1. Classification (NCBI taxonomy): domain Bacteria; kingdom Pseudomonadati; phylum Pseudomonadota; class Gammaproteobacteria; order Alteromonadales; family Pseudoalteromonadaceae; genus Pseudoalteromonas; species Pseudoalteromonas sp. SR43-3. The sequence continues at coordinate 118,765 of NZ_JACJEC010000004.1, forward strand.
AACACTATATAAGTTTCTAATTTGACGATAAATATGATACTTATTTATACATTATCAACAAAGTATTGTTAAATATGGATAAGCTCACCACCATGAAGACCTTTTTAGCCGTTGTGCAAGAAGGATCATTTTCAAAAGCGGCCGATAAGCTCGATATTTCCCCGCAGTTAGTCAGCAAATATATTTCTGCGCTGGAAGATAATCTACGCACGCGTTTATTACACCGTACAACGCGAAAAGTAAGTGTTACAGAGGCTGGAAATCAATATTATCAGCGTTGTCAGCAAGTGATTATTGATATTGAAGACATGGAAAACTCACTAAACAACTTAAGCGAAAGTGTATCGGGTGTGCTTAGTATTAGTGCACCTATGTCGTTTGGTACTAAGCATTTAGCAGGTTTGTTGGTTGATTTTCAAAATCAGTATCCAAATTTAAAGTTAGATTTACGGCTCACCGACCAATATGTAGATATAGTAGAGCAGGGTATTGATATTGCTCTGCGCATTGGTGTATTAAAAAACTCAACGTTGATAGCTAAAAAAATTGCACCTATACACCTAGCGGTGTTTGCATCACCCGACTATTTAGAACGCCATGGCACGCCACAAACACTGCTAGATTTACAGTCACATAATTATTTACGCTATTCCCACAGCGAACCCACAAAGCGATTATTTGGGGTTAATGAGTTAAAAAGCGAGCTAAAGCTTGAAAGTAACTTTGTGGCTAACAATGGTGATTTGCTACTAAATACAGCCATTGCGGGTGGTGGTATTGCTATGCAGCCAACATTTATAGCAGGGGAAGCACTGGCTCAAGGTAAAGTAGTGCGCATTTTAAATGACTACGAACCCGAGCCAATGGGGCTTTACATGGTGTATGCAAACAGACAGTTTTTACCCAGTAAAGTACGTGCGTTTGTTGATTTTGCAAGTGGCTATTATGGCGATACACCTTACTGGGATTTAGGACAGTGATATGTCGATAACTAATCAATTAACGTTATTTGTAGATGTAGTGCAACAAGGCTCATTTGCCAAAGCCGCAGCACTGCATGATATGGATAATTCGTCACTATCTAAGCAAATAAAAAAAGGGACAAAACACCCAATTATTATGGAAGTAAAAATCCATAATAAAATAGGAATATAATTAAAATACAGATTCATATTACTGTGAGCGCGTTAAATTAATAACGCCCATTTTACTGTAATGGGGGTTTACAGTAATTTTTTGCGTTATACATTTAGCTCTTTTAATTTATTCCAGACGCTCTCGCCGCCAGGGTGAAGCGCTGCATGGTACCGATACGCATAATATGTAATAGGTACGCAATGATGCTTTTGGCCAACCACAACTAAACTTTTCTCTTTTAGCTCTTTAGTAATGACATAGTTTGGTAACCAAGCAATGCCATTACCCTCTAAAGCCTGTATTTTTAAAAGCTCTGTCATCGACGATACAAATACTTTTTTAAGTTTAGAGCCCGATATTATCGGCTCTAACTGCCTACCCATATAAGAATCTAAACTGTAAGCTAAGTGAGGTACAAACCCATCACTTTCTAAATTGTATATTGCCTTACCGTTTGCATTGCAGGCACTCACTGGCAATAACTCTGCACTGCCTATTTTTTGATGACTAAACGGAGGTAACTTTAATCGTTCGTTATCAAAAGCAATAAGTAGGTCACATGCGCCCTGTTCGAGCGTAGCAGTGGCTTTATCAACATCAATGGCTTCTATATTGAGGACTACTTTGCGATCACTTTTACTATGAAAGTTCGACAGCTTTAGCGCTAAAAACGTAGCTAATGAGTGCGCTGCAGCAACCTTTACTGAGTGAATTTCTTCAGAGGAGAGTTCTTCTAACATACTCACTGAGTTATTCATTTGGTTTATTAGATTACGCGCTGTTATATGAAATATTTTACCGCTTGAGGTAAGTGTAATTGGTAAGTTCTCTCTATCTATTAGCTCTGCACCTACGGCTTCTTCTAATGCTTTAATTCGTCGACTAAAAGCAGGTTGCGTTATATGCCTAAGCCTTGCGGCCTGCGAAAAGCTTTTTGTATTAGATAAGGCCAAAAAATCTTCTAACCATTTACTCTCTATATTCATAATACTCACTCAAGATATGCAATTTAAGCATGGGCAGTAAAATAATAGCATTATTCAAAACAAAAAAAACACGATAAATTTAACCCATACAGTAACAACTTATCGGAATATAACAATGCTTAGAACACTAGGAGTATTGGGAGGAATGGGGCCTTTGGCTACCGCCTCATTTATGAATCAAGTAATTGCGTTATCACCTGCTAAGAGTGATCAAGAGCACATACCTATGTTTATAAGGAATATCCCGCAAATTCCTGACAGAACAAAATTTTTAATGGGTATTGAAGATGAAAATCCATTTTTTGAGCTTAAAAAGGGTTTTAACCAACTTACTAGCTTAGGTGTAAGTTGCATTGTTATACCGTGTAATACCGCGCATTATTGGTACAACGCACTAACGCAAAATGCTGATGTGCATACCATTAGTATTGTACAAAGCGTTATTAAGCGCGCAAAGGCAACGGGCAAACGTAAGGTAGGGATATTAGCGACCACAGCCACGCTCAATATGCGGATATATCAGACGGCATTTAGTAAGCACAATATTGAATTTATTGAGCCTAACGAGCAACAGCAAACATTTATAATGCAAGGTATAACGGCGGTTAAGTCAGGAGATTTAACCTCAGGACATAATCTTTTAAAACAAAGTTATGAGCTAATGCTAGCCCACGGTGCCGATACAGTACTATTTGGTTGCACCGAAATACCGCTAGTTTTAAATGAACAAGTATTTAATTCACCCGATACATGTTTAGATACCATCGCGATTTTAGCGCAAGAGTGTGTTAATTGGGCTTATACAAGCACTCAACAATCAACCCTCTCAAGTGTGGCTTAATTAAACATTAGTTATAAATAGGTGTGCTTACACTGGCGCATTTAAGTAGCACACCTAAATAGCCAACTTACACTGGCGCGTTTTGTTCAATCAAGTTTTTAGCTTTTAACTCACTCCAAAACGCATCCGGAATAGTAACCTTCATTGAGGCTACATTAGCTTTAATTTGCTCCTCCGTGCGTGCCCCAGGAATAATTGAGGATACCGTTGAAGGCGCCTCTGCAAACTGCAGTGCAGCTGTTTTAATATCAATCCCATGTTTAGATGCAATGTCGCTTATTGCATTAAACTTTTGCTGCATAGGCCCTGGAATTTTAGGCGAGTAATTAAAGCGGTTACGACCGGCTAAAAAAGCACCATTAAGCGGCGCACCAATGACTGCTGAAATACCTCGTTTATCAAGCATAGAAAAGGTTTTATCAAGTGCCTGCTTGTGGTCTAAAATTGAATACTGCAGCGCTAATAAGCAAATATCTGGGTCTGACATATCAAGCGCTTTATAAACAGCATGAGGTGTATTTACTCCAAAACCCCAGCCTTTAATTATTCCTTCATCACGCATTTTAGTCAGCTCAGGAATAGCACCTTTAGCCGCTTGATCAAAATACTTAAGCCAGTCATCTCCCATATCGCTGTTTTGTGGTGATAAATCGTGAATATAGACAATATCGAGTGAAGCTACTCCAATACGATGCAAAGTATCTTCTATTGAACGGCGCGTGCCTGAGGCTGAATAATCATACTTATAATGAAACGGTGAGTGATCAGCCCAATGCCAACTATTTTCTACAGGCTCTGCTGAAGGGGTAAGAAGGCGGCCTACTTTTGAGGATAAAACATAATCTTCACGCTTTTTGTTTCGAAGTAAATCACCGAAGCGCCTTTCGCTTAAACTCAAACCGTAAAAAGGTGACGTATCAAATGACGAATACCAGAATCCCATGCTGCATTTAGCATTGTTAAAATTTCTGTATCGCTTGATATAGTATTAAAGCCATTCCCGGCGGCAAGGCCACCCAAGCCCATTCTTGATTCCGGCCGGTAATGCTTAGCGTTAGTAACATCGTTTGTGGGTAGAGCAGCGCTTTTATCTATTGATCCTTTAGTTTGCATAACACTGCCGTTAGACATTTTTACCTTTAGTTGCTCAGCCAAAGCTGAAGCACTAAAAATAGAGCCTAAACTTAAAGCAGCCCCTGCTTTAATAAAATTTCTGCGAGATACCATGTGACTATTCTCCTTGAGTAGGTTAAATATCTACGCTATAAGCTAGTATAAATAACAACCAAACCCAAGCAAGAAGAAGACAATAAATACCAATACTATCAATAAGATAGTTAAATTAACAAACACTGAACAGACGTTTGAATTAACATTTAAAACTGATTATTTTCTTTACTCGTATAGTCCTTTTAAATGCACAAAACAGTGCACTTTAATAGCTTGATAAAAAAGCATACTTCCAAATTGGTGCACGCTTTAATACTCATTTATACAACATAAAATGGTTAAATTTATTAAATGTGTACAAATTAGTAGACAAAACCGCAATAAATTAAAGATGCACAAATAATTTCACTAGCAAAGCGATTGCGGCAATAATTGGCTAATTTAACCGAGCGTAGTTGAAATAATTGGGAAATATTACAGAAGCGTTTATTATTGAAGGTTTGCCTTGCAATACACGGCGTATTTTTCTCTTTCACAATGCAATTGCTGGCAAGCCCTGTAAGAGTTTTATCTTGCCAAGTAACACTGTGCAGTGCTGCCTATTACAACTAAATTCAACGTAGTTAGCGCTGAAAATAGTTGCTTAAATAGATCAATTATTCAAGTTCAGGTTACTTGAGCTTTTTAATACCAATTAACACACAGATGGCACCGCCAATAATACCCGCCCATGCTTCTATTGGTGTGTCGCCACTAAATGCACGGCTAAGCTGCGAAGCCGCCGCATCATACACGTCGTATCCCCACATAATTAAAGCGATACCTATAACGATTAAAACAATTCCTACAATCTTATTATTCATAAATACCCTTAAGGTTTAACTTACATAAACTAAATAAAAAATAAATCAGGGTTAATCTAACTCTAATTGGGCACGTTCTACGCTCTCACTAGGCAGCTCTTTTTGTACCGACACACCTAGCTCTTTAAACTCTGATGCTTGTTTAATTAAATTACCTTTACCACGGTATAGCTGCGAAAATGCTTTATCATAACTTTCTTTTGCTTTATCAAGCTGCTTACCTACACCTTCCATACTCAATAAAAAACCATTGAGCTTGTTATAAAAACGCTCCGCTCGACTTGCCAGCTCTTTTGAATATTTGGTTTGCTCTTCAAAACGCCAAAGCTGTTTAACAATATTAAGGCTAGTAAGCAGGGTAGTGGGTGTAGCTACCAGTATATTTTTTTCTATTGCTTGTTGGTAAATATCGCTTTGATATTTGAGTGCTTCTACAAAAGCTGATTCTATTGGTACAAACATAACCACTACTTCTGGCGAGTTAATACCTGGTAAGCGGTCGTACGATTTACTCGCAAGTTCATTAATACGCGCTGTAACGGCGTTTACATGCTCTTTAATTGCTTGATTAGCATCTAGATCATTTTCAGCGTTCACGTAGCGTGTATAGGCATTTAATGAAGTTTTAGCATCAATAACTAAGTGGCGACCCTGTGGTAAGTACACAACTACATCAGGGCGCAAGCGGCCATTTTCAGTGTTAAACGACACTTCGCGCTTATAATCAACGCCTGCACGTAAGCCAGCACTATCTAATACGTTTTCGAGCATAAGCTCGCCCCAATTACCTTGGGTTTTCTTTTGCCCTTGTAGGGCGTTACTGAGCTTGTCGGCTTGATCTGTTATAGCTTGGCTTTTAGCTTGCAAATGCAGTAGCTCGGTTTTAAGCGCAGTCCGTTGTTTTATGTCTTCAACGTGCATTGATTCCATTTTTTCTCTAAAGCCTTTTAGCTCGCCTTGAACTGGTTTTAATAATTGCTCAATGCTTTCTTGATTTAAGGTTTTAAAGCTTTGTGATTTTTCTTCTAGAATTTTATTGGCTAGGTTTTCAAACTCTTTTTTGAGCGTATTTTTACTTTGCTCAATTTGCGCGAGTTGCTCGCTAAAGTTTTGCTGTTTTTGCTCAAGGGTAGTGCGCATATTATTATATTCAACATCGCGCTGATTGTATTGTTCACGAAGCGCTGCCAGCTCGCCTTCGGCTTTACGCCAAAAGTGATTGTATTGAATGCTTTGTTTTTCTTGTTCGCTAAAACGCGTTTTAAAATGCTGCGCTTCATCGCGCTGCTCTTGGTGAGTATGTTCTAGCAGTTCATGATCTTCTAGCAAGGCGCTGTATTGCAACTCTTTATTATCAAATTGGTTTTGTAACAGGGAAAGCTGTTGCTGCTGTTCGCTTATTTGTAGATGTAGCTTTTTGCGAAGCCGTGTTGATACAGCGCCGTAAAATAGGGCGCCTAAAGCAACACCAGCACCAGCGCTTAGCCAATCAATATTAGTGAGTACTTGAGTGAGCATAAAATAAACTTATAAAATTTAGAGACATGCCATCATAACCAATAACCAACAACAGAAGTAGGGGAGTTAAGAAATTACAGACATAAAAAAACCAGCTTAAAATAAGCTGGTCAAATATTACTAAGTTAAGTAATCAAAGGGATAATCAACATGTGCCCGAGCAAGCTGCAACTTAAATACATAATCACCAAAATAACTAATATTATTAGGTGAGGCTATATAGCAACAGGCATTAGAGTAGACCGGATAACAAAATAATTAATTCAAATTAATTTGCGGAAGATCATTTATTTTTATTCGGGTTGATTTAAACAAATCAGATTATGGGCATAAAAAAAGCCAGTTCAAAATGAACTGACTCAATCATTACTAAAATTAGTAACTAAATAGGGGGAATCAACATGAAAACTTGTATTAACTGCAATTAATCAACAAGCATAATAGTAGACGCGTCTTTTTTAATTAAGTTCAAAAAAAATAAAAAACTTTTAAAATAAGTGCTGAACGCTAAGTTTTAGACATAAAAAAAGCCAACTCAAAATGGGCTGGCTCAATCATTACTAAAATTAGTAACTAAATAGGGAATCAACATGAAAACTTGTATTAACTGCAATTAATCAACAAGCATAATAGTAGACGCGTCTTTTTGAATTAAGTTCATAAAAAAAAAACTTTTAAAATAAGTGCTGCGCGCTAAATTTTAGACATAAAAAAAGCCAACTCAAAATGGGCTGGCTCAATCATTACTAAAATTAGTAACTAAATGGGAAATCAACATGATGCTTGTGTTAACTGCAATTAATCAACAAGCATAATGATAGACGTCCGCTTTTTAATTAAGTTCATAAAAAGATCAAAACTTTTTAGATCTTTTTTAGTTTTTAATTAATGACAACATTTGCTGCTCATCAAACTTTGTAAAGCTCATTGATTTATCAGTAAATAATGCATCAACAAGGGCTTGCTTGTCTTGCTGCATTTTAAATACTTTTTGCTCTATTGAGTTACTCATTATGAGCTTATAAACAAATACAGGATTAGTTTGACCAATACGGTAGGCTCTATCAGTCGCTTGCTTTTCTACTGCGGGATTCCACCATGGATCAAAATGAATAACGGTATCTGCTTGTGTTAAGTTAAGGCCTGTTCCACCGGCTTTTAAGCTAATTAAAAACACGGATGTTTTACCACTGGTAAACTCGTCGATTACTTTATCTCGTTGACGCGTTTGCCCTGTAAGCATACTAAAGTTAATGTTTATTTCTTCAAGGCGTTGGGCTATTAAATCGAGTGCCGATGTAAACTGACTAAATATAATAATCTTACGACCCAGACTTAGCATAAGCGGTAAGTGTGTTGTTAACCATTCAAGCTTAGCGGAGCCTGCTTGAGTATCTGGATCTATTAATTTAGGGTGGCAACAAATTTGCCTTAACTTTAAAAGTGCCTCTAAAAATGCAAGCTTACTTTTTTGGGCGCCCTGCTCGGCAAATAAGTCTATTAGCTTCTCTTCTAATGAACGTGTAATGCCTTGATACATTTCTTTTTGCTTAGGCTCAAACTCAAACTCTTTTGTAAGCTCTGTTTTTTCAGGTAACTCTTGCGCTACTTGTGCTTTAGTGCGGCGCATTATAAAGGGCATAATTAACGCTTTTAACTGCTCAGCCCTCTGCATATCAGCTTCACGCTCAATAGGTGTTTGAAAGTGCTGCTTAAAGTGGGCTTGAGACCCAAGTAACGATGGCATAGCAAAATCGAGTAACGATTTAAGCTCAAGTAAATTATTCTCGATTGGAGTACCACTTAAACAAAGTTTAAAGTCGGCATTTAAGCGTTTAACTAATCGTGAAACCTGTGCGGTATCGTTTTTAATGTATTGTGCTTCATCGAGGATTATATTTTCAAAATATAATGGCGAATAATATGCAATATCACGCTTTAAAAGCGGGTATGTAGTAAGAATGCATTGCGCTTGTGCTAAGTGTTGTAAAGGATCGTTACGGTTTGATCCAAAAATAGTGGTAACTTTTAAACTTTTAGCAAACTTAGTAATTTCGTTTTTCCAATTACTCACCAAGCTAGTTGGGCACACTATAAGTGTAGGGCCTGCTTGAGGGCGGTTAAATGTACTCGCTAAAAATGCAATAACTTGGAGTGTTTTACCCAACCCCATGTCGTCAGCTAAAATACCACCTAATTGATGACGTTTTAAAAAGCTAAGCCAATCAACGCCTTGCTGTTGGTACTCACGAAGTGTTACAGAGTCATTTAAGCCATGTAATGAAACCTTAGGCATTGCCTTATCGGTATTATTTAACTCTTGTAAATATAGCTCAAGTGAATCGTCGTGAAGCTCTACGTTAATAGCTGTGTGCTTTACTAGTTCAGGTAAATACGAAAGCGGAATATTAAATTCGTCACGTGTTTTTACAAATTCAAAGCGTTCTTTAAATTCGTTTAATAAGTTAATGGCAGACTTATTAATAACCCCAAATTGACGACCAAGCGGGTAGTAATAAAACAGTTCACTTTGGCGATTCAATGACTGATAAAGCGAATCAGCATTAGTAAACAACAGCGCTGCTTTTGCGTCACACAACAATACTTTGCAGTGCATTTGATGCCCTGCTGCACGGTGTACATGTAAACTCACTTCACATTGTGGATTAGGGCTTGTTACTTTACTTACACTGACTTGCCAACCACGCTGCTTAAAGCCGGGAAATACTTCGTGTATTAGCCAATGCAAATGGATAGGAGATTGCTTTGTAAATACAAGCTCACTTTGTAAACCCCCTTTACAAAATTCAAACCCTAGATTGATTAGCTCGTTAGTTACGGTGTTTTCAAATGCGCTATTTATAGTACTTGCTGGGGCAGAACCAGCTAAATAGTTTTTATTTTTATACTTAAATAGCAGCGAAAGTGATAAACCTTGCTCGCCCATTGTTACTTTTAAAACAGCGTTACTAGATAACTTAGGTAACGTTGGCTGCAAGTTAGTAGGGTGCGGTATAACACCTGCGCCAAAGTTATCGGCAAGCTGTTTATATATTCTGTCAAAATTAGCGTCATGCAAAGCAGGCATAGTCTGTAAATGCGCTATTTCGTCTGCACTCAATGGTGTACGAAGACGACCCGCTTTTAAATGATCTAAATCGAGGTAAGTAGGCGGTGTTGTTTTTAATAAAGCCCAGTTTTGAGTTTGCTCGAGCTTAATAACTAATTGTGATAGATCTTTATCTTGCTCCCAACTAAAACTCAATGCTTGGCCAGATTGCGCTTTAATTGGCACGCGAGAGCGCTGAAAAAACAAGCGTTCAGTAGCTATCAATTGTTGTAGGGCACTAAAGCCCCATTGGCCTTTTAGCTCAATACTTCCTACTGCATTTTGTGAACGTATCCAACTAAATAATCTAAAATCACTTTCGAGTAAATCATTTGGCGTTACGAAACTATTTAACTGTTGCTCAGTGAGGTTTCGGCCTAACGTGTAATTTTTTTTAGTCTCAAAATTAGCTATTTTAGGTGTTAAAAATACTTTGTTATTTTCAATATCTAATACAAATAATAATACTTGCGAGGGTGTATGTTGATCACCACTTTTAAGAGCGCTTAATTCACTAAACCAATCATTAATGAAGTAATCTTCACCGTATTCACCAGAGTGCTCTATTTTAAGCTTAAACAAAATAGCAGCTAAATGTCGGCATTTGGTTTTTGCATTACACGTACAGTGTGTATCAACAGAATAACCAGTTGGTACTTTACTGATCTCAATACGTTGGTTAAATGATGATCCGTTATCCACTTGCACGGTAGAGTCTACAACAGAAAAATTAGGGGTATGCTCTAGCCAGGTAATTTGACCTTTCTTGTAGTACTCTTTGCCTTTATCTAAGACATTTTCGCGGAAAAGTTTTTTAATAAAGCGTTCAGAAAGAGGAAACTGGGTAGCCTGCTCATTTTTAATTTCTTCAAAAATAGCCATTAAATCATTTTTTGATAAGTTAGCAGACATGTCACTCTAAGCATTAAATTTTAAAAATAATTCTGCCAGTATATGCCTTATGTGCTCTGAGCTAAAGCACTATTAACAAGATATAAACTGGTTGGAGCTGATAACTTAGTAAAAAATCGGTTTATAGGTAAAAATGAGTATAAAATTTCGCAAAATATTAGGCACTACATACAAATATAAAGATTAAACCACACGTTATAGATCACAATTTTACTAACAATAATAATAAACCAAGAGCAAATAGCTAAAAGGGGCGATTAGTTAGTAAAAAAGTGATCTTGAAGAGGAAATATGATTATTAAAGGTAGGATTAGCCTAGTAAAGATCAGATTTTTACTAACAAAACAATCTGTCAGATCAGTATTTAACTAAGTAGACATGTCTGACAGATCATTATTTAACTAACTAATTAAAGGCACTTAATAGCTTAGTTAATTGTTCTAAGCGTTTGTCTGTCATCACTTTATTGTCGATTTTGATAGACACATCACCACTTTTTAAATTGCGTTGTACCGATACAAACTTATTTTCAAGTACAGCTTCACGCTTAACAGCAACTTGAGGCTCAGCAGTTAGGCGTTTGGTGATTGCCATTGCACGCTTGTCGTCACTTGTAATGGCGTTTAGCTCTTCATCACTAGCTAGGTCACTAACAAGTTGATTAAACGCCTCTTGGTCTCTCTCCTTTGCGCTCATGAGCTTTTTAGCCACTTCGCGACCCACGTGATTCGCAGTAGGGTAGAGTGCAATAACTTCAGCAGGTATTTGTTCATAGGCTTTAACAGAATCAGCAATGGCGGTGTGTGATACACCTTCAATTGCAGCAATCTCTCTGTAAGATCCTTTTTTACCTTGTTCAATAAGCTCATTTTTAGTTTGCTGGTAAGCTTGTCCCAGCTCCCATAAACTTGGAGCGATATATTGATCTGAAGATACAGCTAAAATTTTAGCGTCTTGCTCAGTAAAGTCACTTGAACTAAGTACTAAATAATCGGCGTTACCTAAAATACAGGCCATACGACGGCGAGAACCCGCTAAAACTAAGCTTTTATCACCCTGATCCCAAAGCAGTGCAGGGTGCTGATTACGGCCATCCTCTGCAATGGCAGGTAGAATATCCGATACTGACTTTTCGTTAAGAAGTGCTTGTACACGGCGATTTTTACCGTACACACCTGTTGTAGATTCAATGTCAGCGTGTGCGATCACTTTGCAAACAAGTGTAATTTGGCGCTCAGGATCGCTCGGTGCTGGCATGCGAATTACATCACCAGCATTTGCTTGTTCAAGTAATGCGTCAAGGCTACTACTTCCTACAGCTGTTGCAAATGGATCTAAGCGGGTGTCATTTTTACGTTTTTTAGCCATTTTTATTTAACATCCTTACTTAGGGGTATTGAGTGTTGATTGAGTTGACTGCCAATTTGAACGAATAAGCATTTCTAGCTCATCGACCACATCTTTAATATTTTCTTGAGCGCGCATTAGTGATTCACGGCTTGCTAAGCTGTCTGACGCTTTTTGATCAAAAATAGTATTGAAAGACGAAGAGCTAGCAGTAATCGCCGAGCTGTGGTTGATTGGGTAACTCATAACTTGGCGACCGAATGCACTACGAACATCTTTAACAATATCGCGCTGTGAGTGATTACCTTTTACATAGTTGGTTACTAAAAACTGCATAAAGTCCCATCCCTCATGGCCAAGTGCCGCAACGGTATGGTAAATCTCGCCTAGTCGTTTTAAATATTTATTATTAGCATCAAAGTCTACAGCTTCTGGATGAACAGGGATAAGCATCGCAGTAGAAGCCATTAATGCATTATAAAACATAAAGTTAAGAGTTGGAGCTGTATCTATTAATATAATATCAAACTCGTCTTTAACAGGGTTAATTACTTTTTCAAGTAACTTATGGTAATGACGAGTTTGCTCATAATTTGAGGTGTCTTTGAGCAATGTTGCAGTTTCATGCTCAAAGTAAAAATCGTCCATACCTGATGGTAGTACACGAATATTTGGGATATGCGTTGGTAAAAATGAGTATGAAACAAATTCAGGCCATGTTTCGCCCTCATCTAAATCTATACAATCACGCATTAAATCACCAACAGTAATTGGGTCATGTTCACTTGAAGGAAAAAAGCTTGAAGAAGAGCCTTGTGGATCTAAATCAATTATTCCAATGCGATAGCGCTTAATATTGGTAGTTGCCAGCGCTGCTGCAATATTAACCATGCTGGTTGTTTTGCCACAGCCACCTTTGAGAGAATTAATGACAATAACTTGCAGTTTGTCATCATCAGTACGATGATCTGGTTTAATATCCATAATATCAGCCATAGCAAAAATGTTTACTAATGTGTAAGCATAATGACCATTGGCGCCGCGTTTTATGTTTAAATCATCAAAGTCACCGTTGTCATGACGTCTTTTTAAAGTACGATTATTACAACCTAATAAATCGGCAGCTGCTTTTTGCGTATAAGTTCTTAATTCTTTTTCTTCTGATTTAAGATGAGCACGATAGTGCTGAATACGACCTTCTAATGATTTTTCAGCTACTTCGGCAGTTGCTTTTAAAAGCCGGTAGGTACTTAACGCGTTATTATTGATAGGCATACTTTCTTCCTCAAAGTTAGGCAGTTAGTATAATGTCCATTCAAATTGCTGTAAACAACTATTTAAGACGACATGCATTTTAAAAAGAAGACATTTAAAAATACTTTTACACTTTTAATATTGCTTAGTATAAATAAAGAAGTTTAAAGGTGGTTAAATATATAAGGTAGTAAAGGTTAAGGACCTTAAATTAACACATAACATTATGATTAATATAAACAATATAAAAAAAAAGCAGATCAGCGTTATACTTGGTTAAGATCAGATCTTTATCTACCTGCAGATCACCTTTTTACTAAGCCTTATTTTTTAAATCAAGTTATACACAGGTTGTGCATAAGGTTATGAACAAAAAGAGCCCTTGAGATCAATTTTTTACTAAGTAAATTATAAAGTTATGCACTAACCTTAGCGTCAATAGGTCCGTTTAATTAGTATAGATCTGATCTGTACTTGGTACAGATCAGATCTATGCTAACTCGATAAGCCTTTATCCACAGGGATATTAATTTTCGTATGAATTTGTCGTGCTAAATTTTGAAATAAAGCCATTGTGATGGACAAAATAACAGCTGAGTTAGTAAAAAACCGATTTGAGATGACCTAGTTAGTAAAAATATGATCTGAAATCGTAAGTTATGTACATTACTTAGTATAATAGTGATCTAAACGTTTTATTTAAAGTCAGATCACTTTTATACTAACTTAAACATTTAACTTTTGTTGTTTAATGTGTTGTTATTAGATGTCGCAATAAAAATGGAAATAAGAACAATGAGCCGAAAGGTCAACATCTCGGTAGATAATTTGCCCGATACACTCAGGGGCCAAATCCACGGGGTGGAAAGTGCAATTGATAACGAAAGTTTAGCACTATTTACAGACAACAAAGACGTGCGAATTTCTATTGAAAATGCAGCTCATGGTTTACGTGCATATTCAAACACGTTTAATCATTATGATTTGTGGGGCCGTTTTGTTCGCTCTGGCTATAAAAAATTGCCACTTGAAGAAGCGCCTAAAAAAACAATCATTACGCGTAAAATATCAGAGAAAGTAGATGGTATTTTATACGATGGTGAGATAAAAATTACCCCTGCTGTTGTCAGTACTCGTAAAGATGGTGAAGATATTGAGTATCTTGTTTGGCCATCGGACAGAGAAGAAAAAGTAGAACGAGCACTTATTCGTTTAGCTTCTAAAGGCAAAATAGTTAAAATTAATTTTAAGTCCGGTATTCAATACGCGGTTGTTTTTTCTATGAACGAATTAGCGCAAGAGCTCAAAGCGGTAGGGCAGTCAATGCCCTATCCTGCAATTAAAGAGTCACTTGAAGCATTGCAAGGTTCTAAACTTTCATTTAAATATTCAGCAACCGATACTAAAAACTCCGATATAGATGATTCGTTTTACGAGTCAAATATGAACTTTTTATCGTCACTTCACTTTAGTGGCAAAAAAGGTCAAGGTGGCAATGTAAAGTGTGTGGCCTGCTTAAACGCGTTTGTTCATAACATGATTGATAACCTTGAATACAAAGGATATTACTTTAACAGTGCACAAGAATTAAAACGGGGATTGTCGCGTTGGATGATGCTTCGTTTGTATCACCTTTGGCGTTATGCAGCTCCAGGTAAAACGTATCATTTTAGATTACTTTCTATTATGGAAAAATATGGATCTATTTATTCAACTGATGATATTACGGAAAATAAATTAAAAGCGCTTCGTCGTGATATGACCACCACAATGAAAGATCTGATTGAAAAAGGTGCTATATCAGAATACAGCATTACAAACGTCAAAGATGACAAAACTGGTAACATTATTGATTACACATACGAAATGCACCCCTCTGATCAGTTTTGCGATGAAATACTTACATTGAACAAACACAACAAACGCATTGAGATTCAAGGCGGTAAACGTATTGTTGAAAATGCAGTGCTAATTGATGAAGATAAAATAGAAGAGATAGTAGAAAAATAATAAACGTTATTTTAAATACTGTACATATTTACTAAAAAGGCCACAATATGTGGCCTTTTTAACATAATAGCTATCGGTCAACTTGTTCTAAATATAGCCTATCAACTAAAAAATCATACTCACGTTTTCGAGGATGAGCTTCGGGTTTCTTATAATCAGGTAAGATACCTAGTTTAACGTCTGGTTCTGGATTAATCAGAATAAATGGTAATGCGGCGCTCACATGATAGCGGTTTTGTGCTGTGTATCTCACGTTAACTTGAGGGCTTACGCGAGTAGGGCGACGAATTCTTAATTTTTCCTTTTCACCTAAACTAGCAACCCGTAATTGTTCTTGAGCTACAAGTGATTGCCATTTTTGTTGATCTATCATTCTTGGATTTCGATAACTAGCCGATTTGTCGAGCATTTCGAGGGCCATTTTTTTAGTCAATGTTTTAGTTGCGTGCTTGTGCATCCAAGTAAACCTAACGGAAAATGGTGATTCACTCTCACTGTGAATCTTACGATAAGCAGCAAGTGTTATTAAATTTGGTATTGCATTATGAACAGCCTCAAATCGGGCATCGTTATTATCAATTGCCAATATACACTCTTTGAAGCTAGCTTTAGCTTTGTTAACTTGTGCTATACGATTATTTAAAGCTTGTTTATCTGCATTTTTAATAACAAGTAAACCAGGGTGCCTTTTTAACACGCGACTGCTTAAGCCCGATTTTTTATAAATGTCAGAAAAGGAGTTTAAAATTGCCTTTTGAGCCGGCGCTCCAGTTATTTTAGAGACAAGTATGGACTCAGGAACCTTATTTTCATCTAAATTACTTACATCAGGTAACTGATAGTACTCTGCTCTGGAAAACTCACATTCGTTTAATTCCTCAATTAACCTTAAAGTTAATTCGTTCATTAAATCAAACTGACTCCTAATTTGCACTTTAGTAACCACGGCACACCTCAAAGAACACATCTTACTAACTCCATATTATTGCATGCACTTTGCATTGAGTAAATATTTAATAAAATAATACTCGGCGTTCAGATATCATTAAAAGCAAATAATGTATGATGTGTTCTTTCTGGAGTAAGTGGTTCTACTTATTCCTGTAATTTAGTACTGTTTTATTGATTAAAGAGTTAGTCCGCTTAGAGCTTAATTGCCTATGTAGTGTAATAAATGAGGGATGTAAAATGAACTTGGTGCGGTTAAGTTCTAAATAATAGTGTTAGCTTGGTTGTTTCTCTAATTAGTTATTAATATTATAACGTGTTTTGTCTATGGGTTTATCATCCAAAAGCTCAGCATGTCGTACATGCTTTTTGCATGAGAGTCATTTAAGGCATCACTGGCAGTTAAGTTTTTAGTTATGACAACTTGCTAAATAACGCTGTCGGCAGGGTGGGAAGATGAGTGCTGAATCAGCAGATTAACCTTGTGTCAGTTGTAAGTATATTCTGGCATCAGAATAATCAACAGCGCCATTCTACTAGGTTTAAAGTGCATATAAATGAGCAACACAAAACCCCATATCATATATTTAGGCCTGCACATAGTCCCTATTAGTTAATAATTAATTTAGCCCGTAAAGTTAAGATTACATTTGACGCAATTTAAGTATGATGTGTTCTTATATAAAATACATATAATATACCCTTGTGCTTTATTTATTCTCAATGTGTTAAAATTGAAACTAATTAACTCTAATTGTATGTTTTTAATCACTTTAGTTTATTTAAAATAAAACTAAAGTGATTGTTATATAATCACCTGAGTTAAATAAAATTACTTTTATACTTAACTCATAACTAAATAATTGGAAAATAGTGAATTTAGTCCTTGAACATAGGGGTCTGCATACGTTAATTTCTTCTTAACAGGTAATGTAGGAATGAGGAAAAATTATGTCATCGTGGAACCCAAATAGCTGGAGAGAGCTGCCAATACTGCAGCAGCCACAGTACCCAGATCAAGAAATACTTAAATCAGTAGAAGGCCAATTAAAAACGGCTCCGCCTCTAGTTTTTGCAGAAGAAACAAGAAGCCTATTCAAACAACTTGAAGACGTGTGCGAAGGTCGTGCATTTTTACTTCAAGGTGGTGACTGTGCCGAGTCGTTTAGCGATTTTAATGCCGCTAATATTCGCGATACATTCAAAACAATTTTACAAATGGCTGTTGTATTAACTTATGGCGGTAAATGCCCTGTAGTTAAAATAGCGCGTATGGCTGGTCAATACGCTAAACCTCGTTCAGCAGACTTAGAAACAATTAATGGCGTATCTTTACCATCTTACCGTGGCGACATTATTAATAATATTGAGTTTACAGAAGAAGCGCGCATTCCAGACCCACAACGTTTAATGACTGCATACCATCATAGTGCTGCTACGTTAAACTTATTACGTGCATTTGCACAAGGTGGCCTAGCCGATCTTCACCAGGTTAACCGCTGGAACATGGGCTTTGTTGCTGCAAATCCACTTAAAGAAAAATACCAACAACTTGCAGATAAAATTCAAGACGCACTAGAGTTTATGGAAGTGTGCGGAATTAACTCTACAATTGCGCCAAGCTTAAAAGAAACCGATTTATACACTTCTCACGAAGCTTTACTACTTGGTTACGAAGAGGCACTAACACGTCGCGACCATTTATCGGGTGACTGGTACGATTGTTCTGCTCACTTTGTTTGGATTGGTGAACGTACACGCCAACTAGACCATGCACATATTGAATTCTTTAAAGGCATTAAAAACCCAATTGGTGTTAAAGTTGGCCCAGGTATGGACCCTGACGACCTAATTCGTTTAATTGACGCATTAAACCCAGATAATATTCCTGGTCGTTTAACGCTAATTACGCGTATGGGTGCAGACGTACTGCCAGAAAAACTCCCAGCACTAGTAAGAAGAGTTCAACAAGAAGGCCGTAAAGTAATTTGGAGCTCAGATCCAATGCACGGTAATACTGAAAAAGCGACTTCAGGTTACAAAACGCGTAACTTCGATAATATCATGCGCGAGATCAGTCAGTTCTTCGCTGTACACAAAGCAGAAGGTTCATACGCAGGTGGTGTTCACCTAGAAATGACAGGTCAGCACGTAACAGAATGTACAGGCGGTGCTTACGGTTTATCTGACGATGACTTAGCACAGCGTTACAAAACACAGTGTGATCCACGCCTTAACGCCGACCAAGTATTAGAGTTAGGCTTTTTAGTCGCTGATTTACTAAAAGACGCACGTAAATAATATTTATTGATACAAAAAAAACCGCTTAATTGCGGTTTTTTTATTTCAAATTTGATGAGTAAGTCAGTACTTACGTCGCTCCAAGTCTGTTTCTATCAGTATTTTTGCAGAAATCTCTTCAACAGAATGATGCGTAGAATTAAAGTAAGCTATATTGTGACGCTTATACAGCATTTCTACTTCGCGCACCTCAATACGGCACTGTTTAATTGAAGCATACTTAGAGTTAGCCATACGTCGATGCCTTATAGCCGCAAGCCTCTCAGGGTCAATCGTCAGTCCAAATAACTTATGTTTATAAGGGACTAAACATTTAGGCAAATCTTCATTATCTAAATCTTCTTCTGTAATAGGGTAGTTAGCCGCTTTAATGCCGTACTGCAGTGCTAAGTATAAGCTTGTCGGTGTTTTACCACTTCTGCTAACGCCAATTAAAATGATGTCTGCTTCGGAAAAGTTTTTAATATTTCCACCATCATCATTCATAAGAGCATAGTTAACCGCATCAATTCTAAAATCATAACTTTTTTCGTGGATAGAATGCGTACGATGCATTTTTGGAACAGGGGCTACATTGAGCTCTTTTTCTATTTTTTCGCTATACGTAGTTAAAAAATCATACGTAACTGCATCAGCCGATTTTATAATTTCACTTAAATTGTGATTTACAAAAGTAAAAAACACGAAAGGCTTTTCACCTGTTTTTGCAGCGGTTGCATTAATTAAAGCTTTAATTTCGTGCGCTTTTTCTTCAGTTTCTACAAATGGAATTGTTTTATGATTAAAATCGATAGGAAACAACGACAAAGTCGCATGCCCAAATACCTCTGAAGTAATTGCTGTTCCATCTGATATATAAAAAGCAGTTCTCATAATTAACCTTTTTATTGCGTTTAAATCCCTAAAATGGGTTTCCCACGGTTTACGTGAGGACTGTTGCCAGTGTAGAATGATGACGACCTTTATAAAAGGTTTTCTTTCTTAACTCTCACAGTTAGACCTACAATTTGTTTTTTTTGGAGAAAGATCCGTGCAAGAATACGTTCTCTGGTATCAAGAGCTTGGTATGCAAGATGTTCCTCGAGTTGGCGGTAAAAACGCGTCACTTGGCGAAATGATTTCAAACCTCGCAAACGCAGGTGTACAAGTACCGGGTGGTTTTGCAACTACCGCAGATGCTTTTAATGAGTTTCTAGATCAATCAGGACTCACCGCCAAAATTCATGACATCCTAGATACACTTGATGTTGATGATGTAAATACACTCGCTAAAGTCGGTGCCGATATCCGCCAATGGATAATCGACACACCATTCCAACCAAACCTAGATCAAGCCATTCGCGACGCATATAGCCAACTCCATGGCGATACTGCAGCAGATGTTTCATTTGCAGTACGTTCATCAGCTACCGCTGAAGATATGCCAGATGCATCATTCGCAGGCCAACAAGAAACTTTCCTTAACGTTGTCGGTATCGATTCAGTCATGGTCGCTATTAAACACGTATTTGCTTCATTATTTAATGACCGTGCAATCTCATATCGTGTTCACCAAGGTTACGATCACCGTGGTGTAGCGTTATCAGCAGGTATACAGCGCATGGTACGTTCAGATAAATCAGCATCTGGCGTAATGTTTAGTATTGATACAGAGTCTGGTTTTGAAGACGTTGTATTTATTACATCAAGCTATGGCTTAGGTGAAATGGTTGTACAGGGCGCGGTTAACCCTGATGAATTTTATGTTCATAAACCAACACTCCTTAAAAACAAACCTTCAGTAGTACGTCGTAATATTGGTTCTAAAGCCATACAAATGATTTACTCAGAAGATAAAGCACATGGTAAGCAAGTAG
The DNA here is from genome assembly GCF_014163875.1 of Pseudoalteromonas sp. SR43-3. Classification (NCBI taxonomy): domain Bacteria; kingdom Pseudomonadati; phylum Pseudomonadota; class Gammaproteobacteria; order Alteromonadales; family Pseudoalteromonadaceae; genus Pseudoalteromonas; species Pseudoalteromonas sp. SR43-3. Next base: position 139,017 of record NZ_JACJEC010000004.1, read on the forward strand.
ACATCGTTGATGTTGACCCTGAGCTTTCTAATAAATTTTCGATTACAGATGAAGAAGTGCAAGATCTTGCCAAACAAGCTGTAATCATTGAAAAACATTACGGTCGTCCTATGGACATCGAATGGGCAAAAGACGGAAACGACGGCAAACTATATATAGTTCAAGCACGTCCAGAAACTGTCCGCTCAAACGAAGACTCAAACGTAATGGAACGTTTTCAATTAAATGGCACAAGTAATGTACTTGTTGAAGGCCGTGCAATTGGTCACAAAATTGGTAGCGGTGTTGTACGTGTTCTTGATTCAATTAAAGAAATGGACCAGGTACAAGTAGGCGACATTTTAGTAACCGATATGACCGACCCTGATTGGGAACCAATCATGAAACGTGCAGCAGCGATTGTTACAAATCGTGGTGGCCGTACGTGTCACGCGGCAATAATTGCACGCGAACTTGGTATTCCAGCAGTTGTTGGTTGTGGTAATGCAACTGATTTAATTAAAGCGGGACAAGAAGTAACAGTATCGTGCGCCGAAGGCGATACCGGCTTTATTTACGAAGGTATTTTAGATTTTGAAATACTAACGTCACGCGTTGATAAAATGCCAGAACTACCAATGAAGGTAATGATGAACGTGGGTAACCCCGATCGCGCCTTTGACTTTGCACGCTTACCGCATGCAGGTGTTGGCCTTGCGCGAGTTGAATTTATTATCAACCGTATGATTGGCGTTCACCCTAAAGCGTTATTAAATTTTGATGCGCAAACCGATGCATTAAAAGCAGAAATTACTGACATGATTGCCGGTTACGAATCACCGGTAGAGTTTTACATAACAAAACTGGTTGAAGGTATTTCAACGCTTGGTTGTGCTTTTGCACCGGAGCGTGTAATTGTGCGTATGTCTGATTTTAAATCAAACGAATACGCAAACCTAGTTGGTGGCCAGCAATACGAGCCAGAAGAAGAAAACCCAATGATTGGTTTTCGTGGCGCCGCACGTTATATCTCTGAAGACTTCCGCGATTGTTTTGCATTAGAATGTGAAGCTATAAAACGCGTAAGAAACGACATGGATATGGCAAACATTGAAATCATGATCCCATTCGTACGTACCCTTGAAGAAGGTAAACGCGTAATTGAATTACTAGAAGAGCATGGCCTTAAACGGGGTGAAAATGGTCTTAAAGTAATCATGATGTGTGAGCTGCCTTCAAATGCATTACTTGCTGATGAATTTTTAGAAATGTTTGATGGTTTTTCTATCGGCTCTAACGATTTAACACAGTTAACGCTTGGTCTTGATCGTGATTCAGGTTTAATCGCACATTTATTTGATGAGCGTAACCCAGCAATTAAAAAACTACTTTCTATGGCAATTAAAACAGCTAAAGAAAAAGGCAAGTACGTAGGTATTTGTGGTCAAGGTCCTTCAGATCACGAAGACTTTGCAGCATGGTTAGTAGAGCAGGGCATTGACTCTGTTTCACTCAATCCAGACACAGTAATAGAAACATGGTTATACCTAGCTAAAAAATTAGCAAAGTAATAAATAGGTAAGCTATAAAAAATGCCAGCAATGTATTGCTGGCATTTTTTTATACCCAATTAAAAGTTAAATTAACGGGCTAATTTTTTATCTAAATAAGCACATGATTTAGTTAACGCCTTTTGGCAAAGTGATAAGTAATGTCGCGCTTTAGGGTAATAAAACGAAAAACACAATAAACCCGCCATAAAAAATATAAGTGATGGTCCTGGTACAACCGCAAAAAATAACCCTAGTAAAATAAATAGCACGCCACTGATCTGTAATAGTAATTTTTTCATATAACACACCTCATTACTCGTTAACTTGAGTATAATTTAAGCTGCATTAAAATCGACTAAAAGAGTGTTACAAACTGTAAAATCTTCAATTTCTATTCGCCATCACCATGATATAATTAGTCAAATGCCCTAAAATATCGCCGTCATGATAGCAACAATTACACAGCAAGATGCCGCGACAGAACTTGTCGCAAATTACCTAAATACCATTGCAAGCCAAGGTTTTAGTGGAGATACCGATGCAAGTTATGCAACGCGTATTACTGCTTCAACCGATAACAGTGTATATCAGGAAATACCCCAAGGTGTTATTTTTCCAAAAAATGAAAAAGATATTCAACTCGCACTGCAAACTGCATCTCGCGACCCATTTTTATCTTTAACTTTTGGCCCTCGTGGTGGTGGAACAGGTACTAACGGTCAATCGTTAACACCAGGTATTGTTGTAGATTTATCTCGCTATATGCGCGAAATCCTCGAAATAAATGTAGAAGAAGGCTGGGTACGCGTTCAAACCGGCGTAATAAAAGATCAACTTAATGACTTTTTAAAACCTTATGGTTTTTTCTTCTCACCCGATTTATCTACTAGTAACAGGGCAACTATTGGTGGCATGATAAGTACTGACGCCTCTGGGCAAGGTTCGTTAGTTTACGGAAAAACAAGCGATCATGTTTTAGGGCTTACAACTTATTTAGTCGATGGTACACCTATGTGTACCTCACCAATAAACATCGACAAAGCAAAAATTATAGCCGAGCAAGACTCTCTAATTGGTAGTTTATATAAAACAGTTTTAAATATTTCAGTTAATGAACGCGCTGCTATTTTAGCTAAGTTTCCACGGTTAAATAGGTTTTTAACCGGCTACGACCTAGAGCATGTGCTAAGTGATGACTTACTAACTTTTGATATGAGCCGACTAATAACAGGTTCAGAAGGCTCATTAGGTATAGTAACTGAAGCTAAATTAAACCTAACACCGATTGCTGAATTTAAAACCCTTATAAATATCAAGTACGATAGTTTTGATTCAGCACTTCGTCATTCACCGTTTTTAGTTGATGCACGCGCAACATCGGTAGAAACCGTTGATAGCAAAGTTTTAAACTTAGCACGTGAAGACATCATTTGGAATTTAGTATCGGACTTAATAACCGACGTACCAAATAAAGATATGCAAGGCCTTAACATGGTCGAGTTTAATGCAGTATCAAACGATGATATAAAAGACAAAGTAGACACACTTTGTAAGCTTCTAGACGAATGCGTAGCAAATCAAACTAATGGCGTTATTGGTTATCAGTTAACCAGTGATAAAAGCGATATACTAAAAATTTACGCAATGCGTAAAAAGTCTGTGGGTTTATTAGGTAATGTAAAAGGCAGTCAAAAACCACTCGCCTTTGCAGAAGACACCGCTGTACCCCCTGAAAACTTAGCAGATTATATTGTCGAATTTAGAGCATTACTCGACAGCCATAATTTACAGTATGGTATGTTTGGCCATGTTGATGCGGGGGTTTTACACGTACGCCCAGCACTTGATATGTGCGACCCAGAACAAGAAAAACTACTTAGAACTATTTCAGATCAGGTAGTAAAACTAACCGCTAAGTACGGTGGTTTAATGTGGGGCGAACACGGTAAAGGTTACCGAAGTGAATATAGTCCTGAATTTTTTGGTGAGCATTTATATACGCAACTTCGTAAAATAAAAACAGCTTTTGATCCTAACAACCGCATCAACCCCGGTAAAATATGCACTCCTATCGATAGTGAAGACTCACTAGTTAGTGTTGATGGACAAAAGAGATCGCACTTCGATAAGCAAATATCAATAGAAGTTAAAACCAGTTTTAACAATGCAATGACCTGTAATGGTAATGGCATATGCTTTAATTACGATGAAAATTCACCTATGTGTCCATCGTATAAAGTAACTGGCGATCGTCGTAATTCACCAAAAGGACGCGCAAGTTTAATGCGCGAATGGCTTCGTTTACAAGAGTCAAAAAATGTAGATTTACTCGAAGTAGAAAAGCAGCTTAACAAAGGTGAAGTAATCACCTGGTGGGAACGTTTTGTTCACAGCCGCGAAAAACGAAAAGGTATTTACGACTTTTCTCACGAAGTAAAAGCGTCAATGGATGAATGTTTAGCATGTAAAGCATGTACAACTGCTTGCCCAATTAAAGTAGATGTTCCTACTTTTCGTTCGCGCTTTTTAAATTATTATCATAGTTATTATGCGCGTCCGCTAAAAGATTACCTTGTTGGTAACATAGAAAACAGCGCGCCATTAATGGCAAAGTTTGCAAAAGTTATAAACCCAATTGTTAAAACATCATTAGTAAGCAATGTTATTAAAAAAACAGTTGGCTATGTTGATACACCACAGTTAAGTATTCCTGCACTTTCAAAGCGTATTACTAAAACACAAAAATTTGATTTTGATTTATTAAATAAATTAAATGTAGAGCAACAAAGTGAATATGTATTAATAGTACAAGACCCATTTACGAGCTTTTACGAAGCCGAACTAGTAGAAAGTTTTATTACTTTAATAACCCAACTTGGCAAAAAACCAATGCTATTACCTTTTAAACCAAATGGTAAACCGCAACACGTAAAAGGTTTTTTGCATGAATTTAAAGTTACAGCTAAAAATGCAGCTGAGTTTTTAAATAAATTAAATGATATTAATGCACCCCTAGTCGGTTTAGATGCGTCACTCGTTATGTGCTACCGCGATGAATATAATACAATTTTAGAAAATAACCGTGGTGTATTTAATGTGCAACTTGCCCATGAATGGTTACAAACACAATCGTTTAAATCACTAAGCGCAAAACAAAATACAGATACCGAATTTACATTACTGAGTCACTGTACTGAAACAACTGCACTGCCAAAAGCGGCAAATGTTTGGCAAACAATTTTCAGTGATATTGGTTTAACATTAAAAACAACAAATACAGGTTGCTGTGGAATGGCGGGGACTTATGGCCACGAAGCACAAAATCAAGATAACTCACGTGCACTTTACGAAATGAGTTGGAAACCAATTGTAGATAAAAATAAACCAGAGCAACTTTTATCTACGGGATTTTCTTGTCGTAGCCAAGTTAAACGTTTTGAACAATTTAAACCAAAACACCCAATTGAATTACTAGCACAGGTTCTTAAATAACTTTATAAAATAAGAGTGCTTAAATAAGATCACTTATATAAGAGTACTTAAATAGTTTTATCTAAATACGAATTTAGTAAATTATTTATTAAATACAAAAAGGCGCAACGATTAAATTCATCAGTGATGAAAATAAACGTTACGCCTTTTTTAATACGTATTCTTAATTTACCTAGTTTAAATAATTATTTTTTAACAAAACTATCAGCAATAGGTTTAGTGCTAATACCATGTATAAATACACTAAACAAAATAGTCGTCATTGCTATTGTCGCTATTTGATATTTGTTTTCTATTTGCGTATCAATCACCATCAATGTAAAAACAATTGATGCTAATCCTCTTGGTCCAAACCACGCAAATGTAAAACGCTCTTTAATATTCAATGCCGTAAACTGCAGTGACAACATAACTGGAATTATTCTAATCAATGTTGTACTTAACAAAGCGTAAATTATAATTTCAGTATTTAATTTCGGAATAACTAAGTAAGCACAAACAAACCCGAACAAGCACCAAATCATTAGCGATGTAAAATCTGCAATGTGCTCTGAGTCTTCAATTAATTCTGTTCTAACTTCTTCAGTCGAAAATTTATCAAATAATAAGCCTGCAATAAACACCGCAATAAATCCACTGCCATGAAAATACTGAGTGACAGAAAAAACAGCCATAGCAAAACCGAGTAATAAAAATGGACTGGTATTTTGTGCAAAGTAATGACGTTTCATTGCAAAGTTTAAACTCGGTATAAAAACAGCGATACTTGTAATAGCTATTAATAGAGCCAGGCCAAGCTCTCGGCCAAACACACTTAATGTTTGTGTTGCAGTAATAGCTGAGTCAGGATTTTTAGCGAGTAATATAAATATTAAAAATATGGGCACACATAATCCATCGTTCAAACCACTTTCAGTATTTATTCCTTCGCGTATTTTTTCAGGCACTTGTGTACTTGCTAGTAACCCTTTACTTAATGCCGCATCGGTAGGTGTTAAAATAATAGCGAGCAACGCCGCTTGAATAAGTGAAAGCTCAGCAAAGAAAAATAAAGCAACAGCAATACCGAGTAATAAAGTTAAGGGTAGGGCAACAAACAACAGTAAACTAGGATACTGAAAACTATGCCTTAATACACTTAGCTTTGATTTAGCTGCATCTGAAAATAAAAATATACTTAGCGTAAGCTCTATAAATGGTAATAAAAGATCAACGCCTTCTTTTATTTTATGTCCTTCGTTTGGTAGCATAAAAGCTAAACATATTCCGCCGACAACAAAAAACATTGGACCTGTTACTTCTGTTTTTTCTAACTGGCGAAGTGTTAAAGAATAAATTAAAAATAGTCCGCCTATAAATGCTATTACTAAATACTCCATTAAATTTTCCTTTTAAGTCCTGATTTTGCTCGCTCTTTAATATTTGTTTGAATATAAATTTGATCGGTAGTCGCAATTTTAGAATGGCCTAAATCTTCTGATAAATGTTTGAGCGGTCTGGTTTGCGCATCATGTGTAGCACCAGTATGACGAAGCCAATGTGCAGTTGCAGCGCCAAGTTGTTCAGCGTCATCTTTAAAACCATCATCAAGTAATGATTGCTGAGCATAATCAAAACTTTGTTGAACTAAACGCCTAATTTGCCTTACGGTCATGCCACCTTGACCGCGAATTTTATGAACTAACGGCTCAGATTCATCAACCCGAGGAAGGGCAGGTAGCCCTCGATATAATCTGTATCGTTTTAAATATTCAACAAAATCATCACTTAAGGTTACATCTCGTAATTTATTACCTTTACCCATTATACGTAAAAACCAAAATCCATCATTATCTTGCCAAAAATGAGACATTACCGGAGACCATTGTGGGCGCTCAGATAATTCTGAAATTCGTAAATAAAGACCTTTTAAGCAGGCAAGCGTAAATAAGTTTCGCTCTAAATCAGGGTTATGTTCGCATAAATCACGCGTTACACCAAAAACGTATTCCCATTGAATATCACTTAATGTATCAGGAATTTGAATCTGTGATTGAACAACTAAATACGGGCTATTTTTTTTAACAACAGGGACAAAGTTCGCAAATGTTTTTTCTTCGAGTAGGGCAAACTTATAAAATACATTTAAGGCAGTAAACATGGCTGATAAAGTTTGTTGGCTGGCAGTCGATTCTTTTAGCATAAAAGGGCGCCAATTTTGATTTAATCTACGAATTCCTTGCTCATCTTTATAACGCCATTGCACTGAAGTTGCAGCCCATTCTTTATCAGGTTCAACCATAAAATCAACGTAAGCTTCAATATCTTCACGTTTTAAATCGAATACTGATTTTTCTGCTATTAACCACGACCATAAATAAAAGCGTTCAAGCTCATTTCGAAAACGACTATAAGTGGCTTCTGATTTTCTGCCATAAACATATAAAAACTGATATAAGAATGTCAGATCGGCTTTTGATTCAGTTACAGTCAAGCCAACTTCCTGTATAAAGGATGCAAGTTCTGGGTATTCTGAATTTAGAGTACCGTCATCTAGATGGGCAATTTGATATCTTAATTGTTTTAACGTATCAACCAAAGCAACAAGCATAATGTATAAATATTCAATTAAATAATAGACTTACAGAATAACGTTAAAGTCCGATACTGTCTAGTATTGGACATAGTAAAGCTCTAATTATTTTAATACTGTGACTATTCTATGGTTGTTGCTTGCTATATCTTATTAAGGAAAACATTATGAAAAAACTAATTACACTAAGCATACTTGCTTTAACTGTTGCGTTAACTGGGTGTGCTACTACAGGTAGCGCATCACCAAGCGAAAAACGTTCACTTGTACAAAGTATGAAAACAAATACATTAGATAAATTATACGCTGAAAAACCTGATGTTAAAAAACAAATTGCTAATTCGGCTGGTTACGCTGTTTTTGATAACGCGAACGTAAATGTTGTTTTAGCCAGTTTTGGTGGCGGTTACGGCGTAGTTAAGAATAACCTTACAGGTAAATCGACTTACATGAATATGGGCGAAGCCGGTTTAGGGCTTGGTTTAGGTGTAAAAGATTTTAACGTTGTAATGGTTTTTCATAACCAAGCTGCACTAAATAGATTTATTGAACATGGTTGGGCATTTGGCGGAAACGCTGATGCAGCAGCAAAATATGAAGATAAAGGCGGTGCACTGGTTGCCGAAGCGATTGCAGATCAAGTGACTGTATATTCTGTAACCGAAAATGGCCTTGCACTACAAGCTGTATTAAAAGGTACCAAGTTTTGGGTTGATTCAGAGCTTAATTAACCTCCAAATTACTCTCCTAAAAGCGAGCTGGTTTGTATAATCACGCTCGCTTTATTAAAATTCATGCAATTTAACATAACGTAATTTATGGGCTATCGCTATTACGCAAATGCGTCCTCAGTTGGTGCATTCGCTAATCCTGCAACTAGTGTTAGCGCTACACATGCTGCACTAATCTTTTTTACAATATCAGACCAAATTTTACCTTCTTCTGTGCTTTTCGATTTTTCGATAGCAAGTTTCAAAAGTGCTTCTTTTTGATCCATACCTATAGCATTAGCTATTACTATGCACTGGTTCGCGGTTAAACTGCGCTTACCTTTTTTTATTTGTGACATGTTCCCAGAGTTAAATTCTGAAAAATCAGCGATAACTTGTTTATCCTGACTATAACTCTTGGATTCTTTATATTTTTCAATTAGTTCGTAACTAAAATTCATAGCAATCTCCTCACTCTGTTAATTATAACTGTCAAACGTGATAAATAAATATTTGACAACTGTCAAACTCGAACGCTACAATCTCGTAACATTCAAGAACGACAGTTTGTCAGTATACAGGGATTTACGAATTGAAATTCTATCTTCAATACATTCAAGGCACAGATGAATACGCATTAGGTTTCAATAAACTTGAACACCCGCTTATGTATTCATCACGTTCAGAAGCAATGGCTTTTTGCATTGACTACTGTAACGGTGAAACTTTTGAAATAATTGATGTAGACGATAGTAATTGGCAAGAGCTTTTTGATTCTGGAGTGTTCGACTATGAACCAGAATTTTAAAAATCCAATTCAAAACATCACAAAAATAGATTATTTAACAATCGTTTTTTCTCCAAATGAAGTTGCTCGATGTCGCTTTGATGCTAAGTTAGCTTTTAATAATGGTGACTTTTCTTCTTACAAAGAAGCTTATAACGCAATGTTATGTGCTGAAATGTTCACCAATAATCCTACAGATGACTTTGTAACTGATACCCATACCTCACTTATTGCCACTGATGATTTAGAGATTGATGTAAGTGAAACTGTAATTTTTAACTCTGATTATTACTATAACGAGCTATTTGAAAGTAATCTTGCAGGCTCTTCAAAGTACCGCCAATACAGTTCAATAAAAGAGATTCCAGAAGATGAAAGAAAACATTTTCTTAAGAATATTGTCAGAAAAACAAAGCGTTATAAAACTTTAACATCATTAATTGAAGGTGACATTTCTAAATTCATGCACCTCTTAAATACAGAAGTAGCAACCGAAGCAGACCGTTTAACTAGTGATACTTTGAGTTGGTCTTATCGTGATAACACTGGTGGTATGTTTACTTATGAAAAATCAGCCACGCTATATCGCCACGATATTAACTCTGGCGTTATTGCTTGGGGTGCGAATAATGGCGGCATAATGATTTCATTTACAGGCACTGGTTGTGCTGGTTTAGATATTCCTAAACTTCACTCAATGTTACAAAAAATGCCTAATGTAAAAATTACTCGTTTAGATATTGCTTACGATGATTATGAAGGTAGCAGAACTGTTCTTGATTACTTCCAAAATTTAGAAGAAGGCGGCTTTTGTAAAACCAATCAAGCGCCCTCTTTCTCATTTATCCAAACTGGTGAATTACAAAAATTATCAGACCAACAACAAGCGGAATTTAAGAAAAAACACGGTTGGCAAAAGCGTTACGACTGTGTAGCTAATGGCGGTAACACTTTATACGTAGGAAGCCGAAAAAATGGAAAAATGGCACGTATGTATGAAAAAGGTAAACAGATGGAAAGTGAATCACAGCCTAATTGGGTTCGTGCTGAGCTTGAGCTTCGCAGTATTGACCGTGTTATCTCATTGGATGCACTTCTCAATACCGATGCCGTTTTTGCTGCTGCCTATCCCGCTTTTACTTTTATTACTGCTGAGCGTCTTGAAATTAAAACAACCAGCAGACAAAGACAAAACAACGGGGCTTTAGTTGCCGAACGTTTAGAGCGTTACTGCATTCAGTCTTACAGTAAATTTGTAAATTACTTGCGTCACATACAAGAACTATCAAGTGATGAAATTATAAATCGATTAACCAAAGGCCTAAATCCTTGGGATATACCCGACTCTATTAATAAGGCCTGTATTACCCCACCCAACCAAATGGAGTTAACAACATGAAAGTAATTTTATTATCTGCCGCAACTGGTAAAGGCGTTTCGAGTAAGTCGGGCGCACCAAAGCATTACGCTTTTTCGTCTGTTTCGTACTTGGTACAAGAGAAAGATTTTATTCAAGGCGACCACAATATTCAAAAATGTGGTTATGAACCTAAAAGTGTTTCGATGCTGGATAACCAAGAACTGTACAACAAGTTTAAAAAAATAACCTCTGAAAATGGCATCTGCGAAGTTGATTTAGTTTTACAACCTGACCCAGAAAACATGTCTCGTAACATTGTTTCAGACGTTCAACTGGTTAAATAATTATGTCTCAATGTGTAGTTATCAATGCAAAAAATACTTTAAAAGCTGTTTCAGGTACTGATTGTGATTACATCATTGTTTCTCAAGCTGAGTTCTTAGAACTACAGCAAAACGGATTAGTAAATGTTCTTAATGAATTATTTGCTTTTGACTTGGCCACTTTCGGCCTAATAAATACAGCGGCATTAGTCGCTTTTATAACTGCTCATTGCATCGGTCGTGTAGTACGAGTGATGGGAAAAACTTAACTTTTTAAGGAATACCCTAATGAAAAATTTAAAAAATATCTTAGCTACAAAACGCGCTAAAGCTGGTCTTTTAGTAACTTCGTTTATTGGTTCAACATCTGCTTTTGCCGCTGATCATTCAGAAGCAATAAACGCTGCTGTAACTGATGGTACGACTAACTATACAGCGATTATTACAGGTGTAATTACTGTTGCTGCTATTGGTTTTGCTATCGGCATGATTGTTTCAAAGTTACGTAACTAAAATGGTTACTTCAATTGGTTTAGCGTCTTTTCTTGTTTGGTGCTTTGTCGAGGGCTTTTCAAGTGGCGTAAGAACCAGTTAACAGTGGCGGGTAAAACCGCCTATTTCTAAAAGGCGCTTATATGCGATTACTAATATTTTTATTGGCGCTAATAAGCGCTTTTTTTGCATCTGCTGATGCTCCAAGATTACCCGACTTAACTGATTTAAAATCACCTAACGTAGCTGAGGAATTTTGTTCTTCTACAGTACAGATCAACGGTTTTGGTGGTGCTGGATGTTCAGCAATATCAGCTTTTGATTCAAACCGTTTAGCATGTGAAGATTTAGCAGAAAAAAGCTTTAAACCTGATTTTGGAAATAATGTTAACTATTATTATGAATGCGTATTTAACACTAATGCTTACGCATACAAGCTACATGAAAATTATCAAACTTATAGTGCTGTAGCTGGCGGTTATGTTCAAAAAGAAGGTTCAAGGTATACCGTACAGTTTTCACCCCAGCCAAAAGCATATACATTTACTTGTCCTCCTGAGGGTTACCCTGCTCACGTTGTACCAGTTTATAAAGCTGATGAACCTACCGACTTATCAATTCCCCCTTTCGACTGTGCAAAAGTACCATCTAATTTTGATAATGATTGCCCACCTGCTACTGAAAATGATCCTTTTACTTTCTCCTTTAGAGCTGGCACACACACTGTTTGCTATAACGTCGAATCAGGTCGTCAATGTGAAATTGAAACTGACGAAAATGGCGGTTATTATTTCCCCGCTTCATTTGGCGCTCGTGAACCAGATGAATGTACAGGTGAATCGGATGGTGAACCTACTGACCCAACAGAACCAACTGACCCAATTGACCCCACAGAACCAACAGAGCCAGATAAAACTGAAGAGCCAGAAGACAAACCAATCCCTGAAGAATTAGACACTGAAGTAAAAACAGAAGTGATTGATGGTGTTAATACAACAAATATAAATTTAGATGCGATTAATAAAAATCAGATTTCAGCTAGTAACTCTAATGATGAAAGATTAAATAGAATAGCTTCTGAAATACAAATTAGTAATAACTATTTAAGTGACATTGCTAATGGTGGTTCGGGTTCCTCTGGGGGAAACGTTGATAATCAAGCCTTAGCTGAGATTGCAGCAAATACCAAAAGAACAGCTGATAATACTGAGCCTTTAGATTTCGGTATTAGTGCAGGACGAAAAGATAAAGGCCTTTCAACTGTATTTGTTAATTCAAGAATTAATGAGCTTAAAGAAGAAATAGAAGAAAAGAACTTAGAGTTTGAAAATTATTTAGCTCAAATTCAAGATGAGTCTGAAACATTATTTACTTTTGATCCGAATATATCAGCTGATTACGAGGAAAGGTTACAAGTAATAAAAGGTGTTGAAGTTGATTTAGGCGTCTCACGTTTTTCTAATTTTTTTAAATTAATAGCACCTGCAATATTATTAGCAGCGTCTATTACTGCCCTATTTATATTACTTGGAGGCAATAAAGAATGAATAAGCTAATTTTTACTTTATTAATTTTAATTTCTTCGTTTGGTGTAATGGCCGATGACTATCAAGGTTTAGCTGGAACGGCTCAAGCAATCGGGTACTTCTTCACTGATGTATGGTCTTTCTTAGAACAAGATGTACCAAGCTTTTTAAGGCGATTATCAAATTGGGTAATTACTCAAGTAACGCTTTTCAAAATTAATGCTCAAATTGAAACAACAAAACTTGCTTGGGGTATTGCAAAAGCTGTTGCTGAAAATTTTCAAATAGGTTCTAAAATCGCTACGGCTGCAAATGCATTACCCTTAGATGTTCAAGCAGCACTTGTTGATATGCGCCTTTTTGATGGTGTGAACATTATTGTTCAAGCCCTTATAGCTCGTTACGTTTTGAGGTTTATCTAAAATGGCTTCATCAATTTTTCACGGTGCGCCAGGTTCTTTCAAATCTGCTAGTGCAACTTGGTTCGAGGTATTACCGGCTTTAAGAAAAGGTCGATTAGTTGTAACTAATATTGAGGGCATACTCCCTATTGAAGAAATTGAAACTCAGCTTCAAGAAACATTCCCTGAATCAGCACAATTATGGCGATTATCTTCACAAAATGAAGAAGGTCAAAAACTTTGGCGCAACTGGTATCACTGGATGCCAACTGGCGCTTTAGTTTTGATAGACGAAGTACAAGACGTTTATCCAACAGAAGCTACATTTAAACCTGAGTCTTGTAACTACAAACATATAAATAACTATAAAGATTTGATACCCGATAACTGGTATTCATACCATTACGAGCAACTGGAAAAGTTCAAACCTGAAAATTTAACCAGTGGTGATACTGATGATTTAGGAAGGGAGTTATTCAACGAACATGGCCACATTATTTACCCCAAAACACTTAAAGAGTGTTTCATGCGACACAGAAAATACAATTGGGATATTATCGTCTGTACCCCAGATATTACCAGTGTGCATAAATACATTAGAAACGTCAGCCAATACGCATACGCGCATAAATACTTCGATGGACTTGCAGCAATTCCATACTACAACCGAAGGCCCCGAATCTTTGAACACAACCCTAAACTTGATGGAAAAACCCCAAACAAATCCAGTACGATCGTTTGGAAAAAAATCCCAATTGAAGTTCACAAGTGCTACAAGTCAACAGCCACGGGCGGTATTACAAAAGGACAAGGTAAAAATTTCCTTTTCAGTCCTATTTTTGCCTTTCCAGTTACTGCTATCTTTTTGTGCATATTGTATTGGTTATGGTATTTTTCCAGTTCTCCAACTTCTGTGGAAACTGATAAAAAACCCACTAATCAAAATTTGGAAAGTATTAAAAAAGATACTAGTTCTAATAGTAATAATGCTGATATTCAGATTGCTGATAGTAACCCTGTTTTTCTAAATTTACCTTATGGTGCTACTGATATTTTTGTTACTGGTATCCAACAAGTTAAACGGCCAGAGCGAACACACCGTGAATACATATTTGAATTTATCACTGATAAGTATGGTGTATTTAGCATCGACTCATATGAACTAGCAAGTATGGGTTTTACTATTCAGTACTTTAGTCCATGTAATGTAGTAATAAAAAATAGTGCTATTTCATATCGTGCTTTATGCAGTCCTAACCCCTATGACAAACCTATTGAGGAAAAAGACGATATTGAAACAACCTCTCTATTAACTTCTTTATAACCAATAAAATCAAGCCGCCAAGCGAAGCCTGAGCGTAGCGGCTTGATTATCTGGTATGTAACTTATTTCGTAATCTTTTTATTTTACGCAATAATCCACTTCAATTATACGAACCAAAGGTTAGTGTTCGTACGAACCTATGAAACTTGTTTCATGAAAGGCCACATAATAATGTTAATATTCCTCAGTTGCCTGTTGGCCGTATCTAAGCGAAGCGTAAACGAGCTAATTAGTTACACTAATCCCGCGCTTGCGCCTTTGATAAACCAATACGGAAATTCGAATAACGATGATGCTAAGAATAACCCCTCCCCCCGTATACTAATAGGGGGGGAGCGAAAATTTACATATATTGCACATTTACATTTAAGTAACATCTTCATTGTGTTTAATAAATAGGAACAAAATCACAATGTTTAAATCGGAATTTCACAAACAGTTACTCTCACTATTCGGCTACGACTATGCAAAAGCGGCGAATGAACTAGGTGTGAGTGAGCGACAAATCAGACGATACGTTATAGCTGGAAAGGCGAGCCCGCCAGTAGAAAAACTAGTCGCTATTATTTATCGTGGATATTTACCTGAAAAAGGAGCATGGGCAGACTGTAAAATATCAATGGAAGATCATACAATGTCTACTCCTTGGGGGAAAGTTAAACCCTCGGATGTTCAGCTAGTTCAGCGTTATAAGTGGTCAGCAAGGAAATCCGAAGCGATGTATAAAACACTGAAAGCTAATAATAAAACACAAGATTTATATTTATCTGACCTTCAAGATCAATTACTAAATATTATCGGTGAAATATCGGATAGAACTGGTAGCTGAGTATTAATTAAGGAATAGCGAACTCAACTGTCAGAACTTCAACGTAGCTTAAAATAAAACTGACAGTTGTTATATTACTAATACTGAATATAACCCTAACTCTTTTAAATTTATCAGGTATTAAATTTATATAGTAAAAATATAATAACCCCTAATATAAGATACTGTTTTAATTTATTTGCTTTCCTCGTTCTACCAGATTTAGTTGTTGGTATACCTGTTTTATTAGCAACCTTTCTTTTAAAGTTTGCTTTGCTTTTTTTTAACGGGTTCAATATTTATCTTCCTTTAGTTTTTCTAATTATGATTTATGAAAGTTTAATAAATTATTATTTCAATCAGGTATAGCATATTTCCCCACAGTGCAATTAGTAGGTCTTGTTTTATCCCAAAATGAAATTAAAGCTTTTTTTGCGTTTTTTTCATAAAACCAATATTCAACTTTTCTCTTATACTTATTAGGTAAGTTTCCTTCAAGCAGCTCGCAATTATCAAGTCTAAACGATGCTTTTGAATTAGGTGTTATTACATGGAAATGCGGGGGTGGATGTTCATCGGAATAAATTTCAATTTTTAAACTACCTAGACGTTCGACTAGATGTTTCATCTCTATTAGAATGGGCCCATCGGGATCACGGTCATCGTCAACTACAGTCGATGATGACAACAATGAATGCAAATGCTCACATAACTCGTCTAATGAACTAAGTTCTTCTGGTGAATCTTCGTAAAACCACCGAGTTCCTTTAAAAGACATATAAATCCTTTTTTACCTTAATATAGCTCGATTTTATCAGTAAACTGTACCTCTAATAAACCATAAATTACACTTCTTTATGAAGGTTAAAAGTATACCTAAGCCAAACTGTCAACAAGGACAGTAGCGCTAAGTTATTCATAAATAAATATTTTTATGATTTACTATGTTTTTCCATACCGTAATTTATGGGCTAGAGTTGTACCATTAAAAATAAACTATTTACTATGTCCTCTAGTGTCACTTATACTCAGAATATTATTAATCCTTTAAGGCTGATCTATATTGTGTGATTTTAACTATTACCTTGAAATACTTCGAAACGTTTCTCTCATAATAGTCCCCACACTAGTAGGCTATATTTCTTTTAAACAATATAATATTAATAAATTAAAATATGATGTCGAGCATCACAAACTTAAGCTAGATCTTTTCAACAAAAGATTTGATGTATTTGATACTACGATGAAGCTCTACAAAGAAACTCTGGAAAATACAGTCAAACAAGAAACATTTAATGATTTCAATACAAGCTATAACTCTTCATTTTTCCTTTTCCCAAAGTCTTCTGGTGTTTATGACTTATTAGATGATTTTCATAAACGATTTGTCGCAATTCGTGGATATAGAGGAGCTCCTTATAAAAATGGTTCTTTAATCATGGATGTAGATACTAGCAAGAATATTTCCGAAAACTTAAATTGGATTAGAGATAATATTCCGGTTTTAAAAGAACTTTTATCTATACATATATCTGTGCCTTAATATATTAAGGCATCCAACTTTTCATTGATTTCTAAAATAATAGTTTATCTGTATAGTCTATTTTATATTTATTTGTCGTTTAACTTTTTATCAAACGCCTCAGCTAACTTTTCAGTTTCACTAAACACGGTATTCCAATATTTTATACGCGTGTCTGCATCGAGCTCGGTAAAGTCGTTTCTGTCTGGAATTTTCCCGTAAGGCAAGCCGGCTATAAATTCTTTTGATGGAGTAATCATCACAACGTTATCGTAATTAAGTGGTGATACTTTGCGTTTTAAATTTTTATCGAACCACCCTGCTTTTGGCTCGCTATTAAAATGCGGATATAAAATAAGTCCTGGATTATTAATTTTTAAATCAAAGTGGTAATCAATTATTCCGCCATCGCGATATATTCCTTCCGGCGAGCCTACAATATTTTTTATGCCTTGCATAACAAGTGGTATAGAGCCCGATGCAAGTAATGCATCTTTTAAATTATTTTGAGTAAGCGCTATGTTTTGCGTTTTAAAATTGTAGCTGTCGGTAATTGATAAGTCACTTGTTGCTGGGCCAAATATAAAACGCTCATACTGCGAACCTAATAATTTTCGGTTAACGCGATTTAGCATATAACTTTTTGATAAACCCAGTAGTTGTATTAATTTATTTTCGCTGGCAATAAAGCCATTTGATTTTGCCACTATAAAGTGTGCTTTAAATGTTGGGTTATTTATAATTTCGGTTACGCCGTTATCGCCAAAAACATCTTCAAGTAATGCGCGCGCTTTTATTGTTATTTCATTTGGTGTTGGTTTATTACTTGAGTACCTAGTTTGCGAATACGATTTTGCTAATCGCTCAATGGCAGCAACGGGATCGTTTTGTGCAAAACACGCAGAGCGAAAAGCGCCGGCAGATGAGCCAATTAAATTAAGTGGTTGGGTACGGTTTTTAAAAAATTCACCAAAAATATATTTATCTAACCCAAATAATGTAAACCATTTAGGACCGCCACTTGCACCTAAAAAAGAGGTGAAAAGTTCAGGTTTAAAGCCCTGTTCGTTAATAATTTTAGCCGCTGTTTTCCCTGCGTGAATCTCGATCATCTAAAAAATTATGCCTTTAATTTTGGTTTTTTCAGTTATTTTTACAACACTGAAAGTGAATACTTATGCAAAATAAAAAGCGGCTTTATGTTGACATAAAACCGCTTTTTATAGTTAAGTGTGCTTAAAATACGTGAGTTAATCCCAAATGCCGTCTTCGCATTTGCCCTGTACCTTTACATCTTTTACTTTAAATTCGGGCTCTAAACCTTTGTCTCTTTGTGCGTGGTAATCGCTCGTAACAGACAAAATAGTCGGCGTTAACAGTATAATAGCGATAACGTTAACCACTGTCATTAACCCTAAGGCAATATCGGCTAAATCCCATACTTCTTTTAATGTGGCCGACGCGCCCCACAACATCATTGATAAATAAAGCAAAGTGTAAATGCCACGCCCTACTTTGTTGTCGAGCTTAAATAAGTGCAAGTTGCTCTCTGCATAGGCGTAATTTGCCACCACCGATGTAAAAGCAAATAAGGTAATAGCAGCTGCGACAAAATAAACACCACCTTGTGCTAAGTGAGCAGTCATGGCGCTTTGTGTTAAACGAATGCCTTCCATTTCGCCGCTTATGTCTATATCGGCTAATAAAATGATCACCGCGGTACAGCTACACAGTACGATTGTATCGAAAAATACGCCTAGCATTTGTATGTAACCTTGCGTTACAGGGTGATTAGGAATAGGGCTGGCACTTGCTGAAGCATGCGGCACACTACCTGCACCGGCCTCATTAGAATATAAACCACGTTGAATACCGTTTTTAATGGCAGCGCCCATTGCACCGGCGCCTGCTTCTTGTAAACCAAACGCTGATAAAAATATATCTTTAAGCATGGCGGGTACTTGCGTGAAATTTATAATCGTAATAATTACCGCAGCAAGTACAAACACAATGCCCATTATTGGTACAACACGCTCTGCAAACCGGGCAATTGCTTTAAAGCCACCGAGTATAATTGAGCCGGCTAGCACGGTAATAACCAGGCCTGAATAAAATGTAGGAACTTCAAACGCGTAATTAAGTGCGTCGGTAATTGTGTTCGTTTGCATTGCGCTAAACGTAAAGCCGTAACCTAAAAACAAACACGCAGCAAACACAATTGCAAACGCCCGGCTACCCAAACCTTGTTGAATATAATACGCAGGGCCCCCTCTAAACTCGCCGCCACTATCGCGCACTTTATATACTTGCCCAAGTACACTTTCGGCAAAGCCTGTAGCCATACCCAATATGGCTATTACCCACATCCAAAATATTGCACCGCTGCCGCCAAGTGAAATTGCCACAGCCACACCGGCTAAATTACCAGTGCCTACTCGTGCGCAAAGCCCTGTACACAATGCTTGGAATGATGAAATGTCGTCTTTTTTACATTTGCTACTGCCTTTTAAAAGGCTAAACATATGTTTAAATTTAAGTATTTGAATTGCTTTTAGTCGTACTGAAAACCATATCCCTGTAAACAAGAGTATATAAATAAGTACCTGACCTTCTCCCCACAAAAGGTTGTTTACGCTTTTGACGACGGTATCGAACATTGCTAATTCCTTCTTATATTTTTTATATTAATACCCTTTTTTGGGTATAACGGCATTTGCTTACGACATCGACTAAAAATTTAATGCAAATAAGGCAGCTAAGCTGCCTTAAAACTATACATTATTTATTTTGCAAATGAACTCCTGCAATCATGCACCTAACTGAGCCACCAGCCGACTCAATAGTAGGTATTGGTAATGGCACAAGCTTAGCCGTTTTTTGTATAACTGTTATTTGTGCCGGTGTAAGTGCATTAAACGCAGTTTGCGATAAGGCTAAAATACGACCATTTTTACCTTGTAGCTCAATAGCATTGCCACAAAAGTTATTAATTTGATCGAGTGATAAATCAATTACTTCGTGGTGGCTTTGTAAAAAATGAGTAACTAGCGCTTTACGCTCCTCACTTGGCACCATGTTTAAGCCAACCATTACAAACTCAGTTGCAACGCACATTAATACATTAGTGTGATATACCGCTGTACCTTTTTCATCATATGCATTAAATATAACGGGTTTTAATGCGAGCAAATTACAAACTGTATTAACAACCGATTGAGTTGTTCTTTTAGATTTTGCTGCATAAGCCAGTTTATATTGATGATCGAGAACCAGTGAGCCCGTGCCTTCTAGGAATGAATTTTCTTTCGCTAAATGCGCATAATCAGTCACAACCGTCACTTTATAGTGATCCGTTAAAAAATCAATAATATCTTTTCGATATTCTAACCTTCTGTTTTCTACAAACATTGGGTAGATTATTAATTCCCCACTTTGATGAGTAGAAAACCAATTATTTGGAAACACAGAGTCGGGAGTCTGTGTTTGCTCATCTTCAAAAAGGTGAACTTTTACCCCTTCATTTTTTAATAATTTTACTGCATTTGTGACTTCGCTATATGCTTGTTCACTTTGATTTGGTGCTAAGCATTCACTTTGAAAAGCATTGTCGAGCATTGTTTGTGGGTTAGACGTAAAGTGATGCGGACGTACCATAACAACCGCACTCGGAGCTTGATTTACGTGGCTCATGCTACGTGCTCTTGTGCTGATGTTTGCTCTGTATTAAGTACCGAAAACAAGTTGCGCGGATCGGCTTGCTGTGTAATTAAATCGAGCAATGTAAATTCACCGCTTTTAATAAGTTGATCGCGTATAAATACAAGCGCTGTAAAGTCTTCGCTCGCAAAGCCTACACCATCAAAAATAGTTAATTCGTCTTGGCTAGTACGGCCAAGCGATTGCTTATTAACGACTTTATGAAACTCAGTTACAACAAAGCTTTCACTCATTTGTTGTATTTCGCCCTCTATTCGAGTTTGTGGCTCGTACTCTACAAATACATTAGCGCGCTCGAGTAATTTAGCATCTAACTCTGTTTTACCTGGGCAATCGCCACCTATGGCATTAATGTGCACACCTTGTGGGATCATGTCGTTTGTTAAAATTGTAGCATTGGTTTTATCGGCAGTGCAGGTTGTAATAACGTGCGCACCTTGCACAGCTTCCTGTGCGCTATTACAAATAGTTACGTTTAACCCGTAAGCACTTAAATTAGTAAATGCTTTTTTAGACGCGTTTGCATCTATATCGTATAAACGAATATGTGTTATGCCCAATACAGCTTTAAATGCCAGTGCCTGAAACTCAGACTGTGCCCCATTACCAATTAATGTAAGTGTTGTTGAGTTTTTTGGTGCTAAATACTTAGCCACCAGCGCCGATGTAGCCGCTGTACGTAGCGCTGTTAGTAGGCACATTTCGCTGATCATTACCGGATAACCACTATCTACATCGGCTAAAATACCAAATGCAGCGACTGTTTGAAGTTCTCGAAAGGTGTTTTTTGGGTGACCGTTTACATATTTACAGCTGAACATCTGGCCATCACTCACAGGCATTAGCTCTATTACACCCTCTGGTGAGTGTGCTGCATAGCGAGGTGATTTATCAAACTCTTTCCAACGGGCAAAGTCGGTTTCTAATTTATGTGTTAGCTCTAACAAAACGTTTTCGATACCTAAGCTATTTATAAGCTTAGCCATTGCCTGAACGCTAACAAACGGAACGCCTTGTTTTGGCTGTGCTATAAAATGACTCATGTTGAAACCTCTTAAATAAATGTATTAGTTAATTTAAAACAAGTTTAGCGAGGCCGCATGCTATTTAATATGGCAATTAGTTATACAAACTTTATTAATTTTTATCACTTTGCTATGCAGGTATATACAAATTGTGTATTTTAGTAGGCCATGCTCTAAAAGGTTTGATTTATGACTCCTTATATTTACGATTCCCTTGATAACGCTTTAATTGCTGAATTACGAAAAGACGGTCGCGCCTCTATCTCTGCTTTAGCAAGTTCTTTAAATGTGTCACGCGGGACAGTGCAAAATAGATTAGATCGATTAGTGAGTTCAGGCGCTATTTTGGGGTTTACTATAAGAGTGCATGAACACATAGAAACCGAAGCCGTTCGTGCAATTATGATGGTGGAAGTGATTGGTAAATCAACTTCTCAAGTTATTAAAACTATGCGTGGTATACCCGAACTTACAAAATTGCACACTACCAATGGTGCTTGGGATTTGGTAGCAGAGATACAGGCCGCGAATTTAAGTGAGTTTGATGGAGTACTTAGGCAAGTAAGAGAAATAGACGGTATTTTAAATAGTGAAACGAGCATATTACTCTCATCAACTTAGGTTTATTTTTAGGTTTAAAATGACACCCATTTATATTATTTAAGTGTTCACAATAATTTTAGCTAATTTAAAAATTTAGAATGACACCCATTTATAGTTTTAAAGAATTGAAGCGCCAGAATCTAGGGTTTAATAAACATACAAATTTAGGTGGGTGTCATTTAAATGAAGAATAGTACTGCAATTTTAAGTTGCAGTACTATTTGCAATCTAGGTATAAGAATTTGGTTTAATTGTAACTATATTCGCTTTGCGTATAGTTATGCGTATTGCTGATCTCAAATTGGCTTTGCTGCGCTAAATAAGACCGACCTGCAGCTAAGCCTAATTTATGATCAAAACGTAAATCGTTATTAGAACTACCTAATAATTTGCTATGCAGTTTTTCGTTTGCAAAAATTTGGATTATTTCTACATCATCTGGTGGATTTGCAATAAACTCAAGCTCATCTAAATAAGCCTTCTCGTGCTGTATTAAGTAGTCTAATGTTTTTGGACAATAGCCCGATGCTATAGCAAATGTTCTTAGCTTTTGTACCCATGCAGATTGCGCTTGAAAATTAGCGTCAACCGTTCTTATTACAACAATTTTACGAGCACCTCGGTTGTAAGCCTCACGCACGGGGAGTGGAGCGGCTAAACCGCCGTCTAGATAAAAATCGCTCTGTGCTTGCTCTTCAACAATATGTGTTTCATTCGCTGCTTTTGCGTTTAACCAAGGTGTTAACTTTACACCTTGTTTGTATAAAAACGGAAGTGCGCTAGAAGCCTTTAACAAATCACGCCATTGACCACTATCACCTGTAGGCGATAAGTAATAAGCTTTTCTGTCTCGTGCATTTGTGGCTGTTATAAGTAGTTCACGCTCACCTAAACTAGTTTTCGCTGTTTTGAAATCTATAGCTCTGTTTACTTCAGTGGTTTTGTCAAAGTACCAATCTAAATCAACTATATGCTTACCCACTAATCCACGACCAAGCTGAAAAAAACGCTTATTACGCGAAAGCCCTCTGATCAGGCGTTTAGCGTAGCCTTTTTGGCGCGCTAAGTAGCTAGTTAAGTTTTGCGAACCCGCTGAAGTACCAATGAATAAATCAAAAGGGTCATAGCTTTGCTCTAACCAAGCATCAAGTACGCCAGCTGTGAATATCCCTCGCTGCCCGCCACCTTCAGCAATCAGAGCAACTTTTGGCTGCGCTGTTTTGTTAACTGAATTAGCTGTTGCGGTGTTTAGAGAGTTCACGGTGTACCTGCCTTTAATTTTATGATGTCTGGTTTAATAGCTACATTATAAAAAACAAAAGTGATATCTTAAAATTGATTGTTTAAATCAGTTCAATTGAAAAAACAGAACGGTATATAAAGCAAAATATTTACTAAAAATAGCAATCAAATTTACTTTGAATATTTAAATAACAAATACAGACATCACTTAAAGTTAATAAAATAAGTTAAAAAAGTTTAACTTTTGATGATGTCTGTATATTAACAAGCCCAGAGTGTACGCTTGCTTAACTAACTATATTTTAGTGTTTTATTTCCATTAAAATTTCGAGTGCACGGTGGCGTTTTTCACTATCGAATACATCATTGGTAAATATAAACTCATCCACTTCTAGCTGTTTAGCTATCATCTCTAACTTGTGTTTAATACTTACATGTCCGCCTACTACGCTTAGACTTAAAAAGTTCTCTACATGAGCGCGTTCTTGTTCGCTCCACAACCCGTCCATGCTTTCAACAGGCGGTTTTAGCCACAGCTCATTACCGCGTATAAGTTCGAGTACACGTTGCTTAGAAGTAGTCGATAAATATTGCGCTTCATCGTCGGTATCTGCAGCCACTAAAGGCAGTGCAAGCATTACGTATGGCTTATCAAGTACGCTTGATGCTTTAAATTCGCGCTTATACAACGCTATTGCATCGTGCACAAAGCGCGGTGCAAAATGCCCTGCAAATACATACGGTAACCCTTTTTGCGCCGCTAGTTGCGCGCTAAATAAACTCGAGCCTAATAACCAAATCGGAACGTTTGTGTCCTCCCCCGGTATAGCACGTATAGGATGCGTACCATTGTAAGGACCTAACAATGTTTGCAGTTCAGTTACCTCACCTGGGAAATTTTCTGCGCGGCTCATATCGTTGTTTAATGCACGACTCGTTACAGGATCGCTACCTGGGGCACGCCCTAGCCCTAAATCTATTCGCCCTGGATATAAGCTCTCTAATGTACCAAATTGTTCAGCAACAACTAATGGGGAGTGGTTTGGCAGCATAATACCGCCTGACCCAACGCGTATCTTTTTGGTATTACCTGCAATGTGACCAACCAAAATTGAAGTGGCCGCACAAATTATACCTGGCATATTATGATGCTCAGCAAGCCAAAAACGGTTAAAGCCAAGCTCATCAGCACGTTGAGCGTATTTAGTACTTTTATGAAGAGTGTTAGTAACGCTGTCCCCTTTGATCATGGGGGCAAGTTCTAATAACGAAAAAGGAATGGAATTTAACAAAATAGCAGCTCCTAAAAATGCATGCTAACAATGTATTACATCATTAGCATAAAACACTTAAATGGGTCTCCTATTAGGTCAATTCAAGTTACGCAGTGGTATTAGAGCAAAATAGGTATATGTTATTTTGCTCTAAGGTATTCAAGCAAGCTGTGCATCACGTTGGCGCAGCTTTTTATAGCCTTCTGAATCCACGCCTTTTTTCCAATACCCTGAGGAAACAATATTACCGCGTGGTATATTAAATTGCTCTGTTAGCAGTGCTTTTGCTTTACGAACAAGCCCAGCTTCCAATGCCATAAATACAATAGGAGGCTCTGCTGTAATGTGCAAATTTTGAAGCGCGCTTAGTAGCGCTTCGTCAGCGTTGTCGGTAACAAGCCAATTAACATCGCGGCTTGTTTCTAAATCAATAATGTCTTGCTCAGTGGGCGCATGTACAAAGGCATCAATTTTTGAAAATAAAGGTAATTGCTGTATATACCCCTTTATTGCATTTACCGAAGTTAAATCCCCTAACAACACATAATGCGAATGCCCATAATTATCTAGCTTTTTAGGGCCTGGGCCTGCAATACCTACCTCATCACCTACTTTTGCAATTTTAGCCCAGTCAGTTGCCGGACCTTGGTGCATATTTATAACAAAATCAAGTGTTAACGCGCCTGTTTGTGCATCTACATGCCTTATTGTGTAAGATCGCATACACGCTGTTTTTAAGTTAAAATCTACTTCACCATTTTTTGGGATCAGTACTTTTACATAGTTACCAATGTGCTGTGAGGTTAAGTCGTTAAAATCATCAGAGCCTACAACAATGCGTTGTAGATGTGGTGTGATTTGCTGCGTACTTAATATGTTAGCTTTGCGAATTTGTTTACCCATACATTACCTCATTTTACAAAACTTGGACTTTAATACCAACTTGCATAAATCTTTGATCAATTTAATTAATTAAATTTCACTATAACGTTGTTAAAATTTTTTATTTAGAACAACTAGATACAAAAATTTTAGCCTAGTTCTAGCGTAATTTTCTTAACCTTAAATAGACCCCATATATAAGCAGATTGGTATAATAATTAGCTGCTATAAAAGCAGACATTGCACAACGCCCCATTGGTTGATAAAATCAACTATAACAAGTTAATTGACTTTGTCAACTACATTGAGAGTTTTATGAATACACCTTTATCAAATACGCTGTTTGAATTGATGCAAAATTACCGCGTCACAATTCGTGAAGCAATTAACGCAGGCGAACTTGGTATAAATGCTATGCACGTACGCTGCATACATATTATCGCGAACGTAAATAACTGTACGGCTAACGATATTGTTACTAAAACGCAGCGCGACAAAGCGCAAATAGCACGTTTAATTAAAGATCTTATTGGCTTAAATTTAATAAATAAACAGGCAAGTGAGCACGATAAGCGCTGCTTTATTTTGTCGCTCACAGAGCAAGGCAAAGTTCTTTTTGATAAGTTATTAGCCTCAGAGCAGAAAATAAATAATCAAATGTGTAAAAACTTAAAACCTCAGCAAATCAAAGACTTTTTAGATATCGCACAGCAAATGATCAAAAATATGGATTGATCGGTTATACATTTCTTGGCATAACTTACACAAAACGCATATACTGTACACTTATACAGTATATGCGTTTTAGGTTGTGTTATGTTTGTCATTCCCATTTATATAGAAGCAGGCGTGTGTGGTTTTGAATCGCCCGCAGCGCAGTACACCGAGCTAGGTGTAACCCTTGATGAGCTTTTAATAAAGCACCCAAATGCTACCTTTATTGGCCTAGCATCGGGCAACTCTATGCAAGAAGTCGGAATTTTTGAAGGGGACTTATTAGTTATCGACCGTGCAGAGCCTGCAGAAAATGGTGACGTTATTGTTGCTAACTTAAATGGTCTTTTTGTATGCAAACTGCTTGATAAAACCAATGCACGGCTGCTTTCAGCGTCTTCTTTACATAAGCCTGTACAACTCACCTCTGCAGACGAGTTTCAGCTCGAAGGCGTAGTAACGCTATCAATAAGAATGCACAGGCAAAGCCCAGAGTTACTAAAATGTATGCCTTAGTTGATGCTGTGTCGTTTTATGCCAGCGCCGAAAAAGTATTTGACCCTGCTATTCGATCAAAACCCGTGGTTGTACTTACCAATAACGATGGCTGTGTATGCGCTATTTGCCCTATTGCTCGGCGCTTAAATATTCCTAAATTTGGCCCGTACTTTAAAGTTAAGCATTTACTTGAGCAAAACAACGTTGTTATTCGCTCTAGCAATTACGAGCTTTATGCTGATTTAAGCGACAAAATGATGAATATCATCGCTCGCTTTTGCGATACACAGCACATATACAGTATTGATGAATCGTTTTTGCACTTTGATGGCTACACATCATTAATTAAAGACTGGCATGAATACGGTCATACAATAAGGCGCACAGTATGGCGCGAAACAAAGCTTCCTGTAGGTGTAGGTTTTGGCCCGACTCCTACTTTAGCAAAAGCCGCTAACCATGCCGCTAAAAAGCTCAGTGGTTTTAATGGTGTAGCTGTAATAAATAGCGAACAAACTCGCCAAGCTATTTTACAAAGAATGAGCTGCGAAGATGTGTGGGGAATAGGTCGGCGGCTAGCTAAAAAGCTTAAAATAATGAATATACACACCGCCTGGGATCTTGCTCAGCAAAACCCTAGAGCAATGCGCCGTGCATTTAGTGTGGTGGTTGAACGTACAGTAAGCGAGCTTAACGGAATAACATGTTTAAACTGGGATGATGTACGACAAGATAAGCGGGAGATTTATTCAACCCGTAGTTTTGGAGAGCGCATATGTGAGCCAACAGCACTTAAAACAGCGCTAATTAACCATGTAACCACAGTGGCTAATAAATTAAGAGCGCAACACTCGCTCACTCACCAGCTTTATATTTTTGCAGCCAGTGGCGCGCACGAAAATAAATATTATAAAAAGTCTTTTGTTTATAAGTTCCCCTCACCCACTAACGACACCTGCGTGATGGCTAATGCTGTATCTGAGGTATTTAATAAGATTTACCAACCCGGTATACGGTTTTATAAATGTGGTGTGGGTGCGGTAGAGCTAATATCAGAACAGTTTCAGCAAAATGACTTATTTAATAAAAGCCCTGATAATCCGAAACTTATGCAATGCTTAGACACAATTAACAATCGATACGGAAAAGGAATGCTAAGCCTTGCAAGTAGTAAATTAAATGACCGGTGGCACATGAACCGTGATTTTTTGTCGCCGCAGTACACTACGCGTTGGCGCGATATCCCTAAAATATACTGCGAATGATTTGCTACTTACTACTTACTAGATGCTTTATTTACTCTCATCAGCTTTTTTAAATGTGCACTCTACATTGGGTTCGCTCAATGTGTATTTGAGTGTGTTATCAGCTAAAAATTTGATACTTTGACTGATTGTTTTTTCGTTTGCAGGGCTTTCACAACGGCTCATTCTTAAGCCGTTTTCAAGGCCATCACTTTTATATTTAAGAGTGCTGGTTATAAAGCAAAAGTTTGGTTTTTTAATGGTTCGGGTACCATTGTGGAGCGATCCAAATACAATTTGCTCACCAAGTTTAAAACCAGCACTTAAATCACTTTCATCTGTCAAACTCAAATTGCTGTTAACGCATAACCCTGAGTTGCTCGACACAACTTCGTAGGCTCCAAATTTTGACTTTAAAAGCGGTATAAATCGTGTTTTATTACTCGGCTCAGAAAAAGCATTTGCACTTGTAAAAGCGACAGTTAATAAAGCGAGTGTTAAATATTTCATTTCGTGGGTGTATCCTCGTGAGTCAGCGTGTTAAATAATAGCAAAATGCCTAATCACCTAGCTTTTATAACTTTTAACAACTATAACAGAGATTTACTATAAAAGGAGAGAAGTCGTATTCAGGAACTAAGACACGAGCAGCTAAGGTAGCTTTGCTCGACTATACTGATTCTTTCATGTGTGTAAGCCAGTAAGATAACGCAAGAGCAATTACCGATCCCATTAGGTTACAAACCTCGTGCCACAAATAAATCCCTTAGATTGAACACATTTAAATCCACAAAGATTCATCCTAGATACTGCATTACAAACCATTTTGCTGTTAAGTACTTTAGTTAATACGTACTTAAACAACAAAACGATTTATATCAATGCGCTTACTTGTAGGGAAATTAAACTCATTAAATTGTTTAAATAGCGCACAAATTACTATTTATTTTATTGCCAGTACTTTGCAAATAATAACGGGTAGCTTTGCTTTAAAAACTTAGGTTTGTCTTTAAAACGTTTGCCTTTGGGTTCATCGCTGCCTGATGGAATAAACGGTAATTCGTCTTCGCTGCGTTCTTCAAATAATAAACCGGCTATTAAATCATACTCATCAATATACGGGTAAGGCTGCTCATTTAAGTAATAAACAGGTGTACACTGCGCTAACGAATCAGCATTTTCTAAAGCGTTTTCGAAAACTGTTTTACCACGCGAAATTAACCAACATCTAAACTCGCTAAAACCGTAATCGTCGTTACATCCAGCCATCACAAAAGCGGCACCAAATAAATCCCAGGTAAAACACTTGCGCATATGTATGCCAAAGTGCTTATCAAAATCAATAAGGTGCTGATCGCTTAAATCATTAAGTTTAGTTTTTAGGTTATCGCTCACACTTTGCGGATCGAGCCCTAAATCAGGCGTTGTTACTAATTCCCAAAAAGCCTGTTCTGTTAACGCTGCCATTATAAAATCTCTTTTACTCGGCCAACTTGACCATCTTCTAAACGTACTTTAATGCCGTGTGGGTGATTTGGTGATTTTGTTAAAAGGCGCTCAACCACACCCTCAGTTAATGTGCCGCTGCGTTGATCTTCTTTTAATACAATATTTACTGTGGTACCTGGTGAAATTTGCGAACGCGTAGGAACAGCCATAATTTAAACCCTAAAAATAATTTATCTAATTATAACGTCCATGTGCTATCAAACCAACAAAAGCTCTGTTAATTGGCGGAAAATGAAATCTGTGCTGGTTTTGCGTTCAACTTAATACTAGTAAGCTCTTTGAGTATTATATTTGTTAATTCGTTAAGTTGCGGTTTTGCACTTTCAAGGGCTATATCATCATTAAAATAGCATTGTACTTTTAACGTATTGGCCTCATTATTTAAATCAATGGTATGCGTTAGATAATCAAAACCAATTACGCTTTCTTTTATTGCTTCGCATGCATTAGTAAGTGCTAGTCTAATGTGCTTATCGCGCTGCTTTTGAGTTTTAGTCATAATATAAAGGTTACTTATTTAGTTTCTGCTTGTTGCTGTTTTTTAAACTCTTCGTAGTTAGAATCTTGTTTATCTAAGCATTCGTAATATTCTTTGTCAGCTTTATAGTTACACTCATCAAGGCGCGCCGATTGAACTTCATGAAAACGCGCATCAGAGCTACAACCTGCTAAAACACATAATCCAACAATAAGTAATGCGCTACTTTTTAGTTTATTGATAAACATTAAATTTCCTTACACTTTCTATATCGAAAAAGCGTTAAATTATTACAATATTATTGTATATTAGCGCCATAAAATCTTAATCTCCAAAGGATCTATTTCTATGATGTCGCAGTTACAAAAGTTGTTTCAGCGTATAGACAAAAGCAAGATATTTCAATCATTTGTTATAGCTGTAATTATTGTTTCTGCCCTGACAGTAGGTGCGCACACTTACTCACTACATCCTACCGTAGAGCTTGCTCTAAATTGGATGGACGTTGGCATTACCGCATTCTTTTTAATTGAACTAGTAATCCGCTTTATTGCAAGTAAAGGCATAAAACATTTTTTTTCTAAAGGATGGAACATATTCGACACCATCATAGTATTGGGCAGTTTATATCCTGCTGCTGGCTCTACTATGTTAATTGCTCGATTACTTCGCATATTTAGAGTACTGCGATTGGTATCGATGATCCCAGAGCTGCGCTTATTAGTTAATTCATTGCTTAAAGCCATTCCACAAATGGGTTATATAGCCCTATTAATGTTTGTTATTTTTTATATATACGCTGCAATGGGCAGCATGATGTTTGCTGAAATAAACCCCGTACTTTGGCAAGATGTTTCAATCTCCATGCTTACTCTGTTTAGGGTGGCAACATTTGAAGATTGGACCGACATAATGTATGAAACAATGGCGGTGTACGAACTAAGCTGGATTTATTACCTTACGTTTATATTTTTAACCGCATTTGTATTTTTAAATATGATGGTAGGTGCCATTTTAGAAGTAATGAGTGAAGAGCACCGCAAAGCGCGAGAAGAGCTCGCAGACGACAACTCATTACCTGCAACGCAAGGGCAAGTAAACGAACTACAATCCCAAATTGCTGAGCTTAAAGAGCTATTGAGTAACCGCAAAAACTAATCTGAGAAAAGTACTAAAGCACCCACTTAAAGTTTAAAAAGTGGGTGCAGCTTAAGTATTTAACTAAAACGAACATTACCAAAGAGCTTTAATTCTCCTCGTTATCAGATTTTTCATCCGTATCTTCAAAAGAAATAACGTTATCTACTTTCATTTTAAACGCATCAAAAAATGCGTTTTCTAATACCGAAATCACAGCTTGAAAAGTCGAAACATCCGTATTATCTAATTGCCCCTCTATAGGGATACGTGCAGCAACAAGTTTAGACTCATCGTTTTCGAGTATAGAGCCCAGTAAATCAACACTGCCTTCAAATATGGCCGTAAATATTCCATCGTCATCTTTTTCTATATCTTCGCGCCACGAGAACACACTCAAGTTTTGAACGCCCGCTTTTACATAACCATTTAAGTTATTGTCTTTAGCCACCAATTCCATAGCGCCATCAATGCCACCCGCTTCAATATCAAAAGGCGTGTATACCTTAAATACAGTATCGAGGTTTTTAACAGAGAAACGCTGTACCTCTGCGTTAAAATCAAAATTGGCTTGTTTGCTAAAGGGATCTAATTTGCCATCAAACTTTAATGCGGCCTCCCCCATTAATGCACCTTCTACGCTTAGAGTAGTCACTAGTGTTTTTGATAGGTTTTGCGCGTTGGTTATATTTTCAATTCGAGCGTTGATATTTGATATAAAAGTGGGTTTTTCACCACTATTCGTTGAGTTAACTAAAGTTAACTTGCCTTGCTCAATTGTTAAGGTATCAATAGAAAACAGTACTAAATTATTGGCGAGACCTACCCAAGTAGTTTCGTCTTTTACTTGTTTATTTTGCTCAGAAGCATTGGGGTCTTTATCATAAATAACTATTTTAGGGCGCGTAAACGCCATGTTTGTTACTAAATTCCCTTTTAAAAGGGCTGACCACGCAAGTGAAAAATCGAGAGTTTGAATACTCAGCAAAGGCTTAGGAGCTGAAGTTGCATCAACAGCATAAATTTCAACGTCGTCAATTGCGTAGGCACCGCGATATAAAAACAAATCTACGTCACCAACATGCCCAGTAACACCTTGTGTGTGTTTTAGCTGATAATTTACGTAGTGCTGAACTACATAAGGCGCGGCTATTCGCGTTAGTATAAGTAACACAACCAGCGCTATTACACCTTTAAGGTATTTGTCGTGAAATATTTTGGATGAAAAATGCATTGTAATTTCCTTTACTAAAAACGGGGGCCTTTTGACCTTTCAGGGTTAAATTTTTCTATATAAAGGGCTGCGTATGTTTAATATTTATTTTTATAAAGCACTTATGAAGATAGCCACACAACATAAACTCTGCTTTACCTAAAACCTAAACGTACAGCTACAAATTTAACCTAGAAGAATAAATAAGCCCTAGCTGAATTCTTTAATTAAGCAAATAAATAAACGTGTAAAAATTACTAATAATTGTAATTTAAATACCTGTTAGGAATAAAATTATAAACAAAGCAAAGCCATATAAGCTTAAAGCTCTAAACAACAGTTATTACAGCAAGGGATATACCACTATTCAAATACACAACTTAAGAAATGATTGCATACATATCTATTTACAATTTAGCTAACTAATAACCGGCGTTAGGTCGAATAAACCGCTTTCATCTACTAAAGTAAAATTAACGCAAACAAGAATAAAAATACATGAATCCTATTTTTTATATATTAGTTACCCTCTTTTTCACCAGTATTATTTGGTCTGTGATATTTTTAATGTCGTGGTATACGTTAGGTAAAAAGCAATATGCCATGCTTTGGACAATCGCATTTGCATTCTCTGCATGCCAATGGGCAACAATGTTGGCAGAACCATTATTTAACTCAAACACATTATATTGGATGTTAGGAAGTAGCTTCTCTGTAGGTTCAGTACTGCTAGGTACGTGGGGGCATTGCATTAGGGTAAACTCGGGTATAAAAATTCGCTATTTAATTATCTCAGCAATAGTTACTCTTGCTGCTGTCTATTATTTTACAGCTATATATGTGCATGTTGGCTTATTTATGTCCTTGTATGTGTATTATGATGTGATTTTACTTGTACTCAATGCAGTTATTATTTTCAGGCATAAACAAAAATCACTTCCTGCCGAAATAGGCGCTAGTATTACTTATACGCTATGTGGATTACTTTTATTTGTTGCAGCAAGCATAGCGTTACTGCAAGGCAGCCAAGTAAATGAAGAATATATAGCGCTGTATACATTAATTAATTTTATTACTGTCCCTACTGCACATGTAGGCATGGCCGTATTCATAATATTTATGATGGCATCAGATTTAGCTGAAAAAATGAACCATCTTGCAATGAGCGACGAACTTACAGGCTGCTTAAATAGGCGTGGATTCTATAATAAAAGCCAAGAGCAACTAAAAGATAAACTTAATAATTATAACTACGTCAGCTTAATTTATTGGGATATAGATAAATTTAAAAAAATAAACGATGAATTTGGACATGCAGGTGGTGATTTAGTTTTAGTAGAAGCTGCAAAAATAATGCAAAACTGCATAAACCCATGTGATTTATTTGGCCGCATTGGCGGCGAAGAATTTGCTTTATTAATAGCAAGAAACGACGAATCGTCAGCTAAAGATCTTCCCGAAAAACTAAGAAGTGCACTGGCCAGTTACCCAATTCATTTTAACGATAAAGTAATTAATGTAACGGCAAGTTTTGGCGTAATAAATATTAAATGTAATAAAACGACAATTGAGAGTGCAATAAATGAAGCAGATAAAGCACTCTACCATGCCAAGAATGAAGGGCGTAATCAGGTGGCTCATGTGAATACATTAAGTTAATAAAAGTTCATTATTACTAGGGGTATTGACCTTTAGCGACTGATTTTTCAGTAGCAGGATTATGTACAAAGCATGATGAAAACGCTAAGCAAAACGCACGGCACTGTTGGATCATCCCTACATAAACAAACTTTGTGAAAAAGTCAGCGCTCTAACTAATAAGTTTAAGCGCGTCGGCAAATCTAACTGGTTTACTGAATATGAAACCTTGATACTTATCAATTTGTAAGCTTTGTAATAACGTTAACTGAGCTGGGCTTTCTACGCCCTCCGCTATTACTTGGCAACCTATCATATGCGACATGTTAGTTACCGCAGATACAATACTTTTATCTTTTGAGCATTCACAAATGTTATCAATATAAGATTTATCTATTTTAATGTAATCAACTGACAGCTCTTTTAAAACCGATATAGAAGAAAACCCGGTACCAAAATCATCAATAGAGATACGTACACCGGTATTTTTTATGGCCGTAATCACTTTTGACAAATACGGTAAATTTTTAATCATGACTGTTTCTGTTATTTCTAAATGCACATTGTATGGTTTAACTGCGTATCTATTTAAAAGCGCAACTAAAAAATCTAAAAAATTATGGTTTTCTAGTTGCAAGACAGACACATTAATCGACAATCCAATCTTACTATTAACCGCATTTAACTTACTTAAACTCGCAATGGCTTGCTCTAGTACAAACTCACCTAATATATTAATTTTTCCATATCGCTCTGCAATATCTATAAATTCTGAAGGGGGGATAAATTCATCATTAAATTGCCAACGAAGTAATACTTCAAACGTGGTTATTTCATTTGTGCTTATATCAACAATGGGTTGATAACAAAGATGAAAGTCACCTTTTTCTACGCACTCTTTAATTGAGCTACGAAGTACTTCTTCTCTTTTAAGCGATTCATGCATTCGCTCGTCAAATACCGATATTTCGTTACGGCTTTTCTTACCTTCATACATAGCAACATCAGCGTATTTAATCGCGTCTTCAAGATTAAAATTTTCACGCGTAAAATAAAGCCCAACCTTAAAAGAAGGGTTTACTTGATAGCTATCCATACTCACTGTTTTTGTTAAGGTTTTAACTAATCTAAAAACACAGTCAAAAAGTTCGTCTTCGGTGTTATTACGGGAATAAAAAATAAACTCATCCCCACCCCATCTACACGCAATAAAATCGCCTTGAGTTTGTGTTTCAACTAATCGTTTACCTGTTTGGGCCAGCACAAAATCCCCAAAATCGTGACCGTATTTATCGTTGATGATTTTAAAATCATCCATATCTAAAAATAAAACGGCTTTAATATCATCATTGTGATTGGCTAAATCAAGTTCAACATTAGAAACAAAACTACCACGGTTAAATAACTTAGTGAGGTTATCTCTTTGCTCTAAAAGGATTATTTGCTCGGTGCGAAGTTGCACTTCATTTTCTAAGTTTTCAATAAATTGATCTAACTTAAGTTCATTATTAATTGATAATTTTACATCTTTTGCAGTACGTACAGCAGTGACAAAGCATAAAATAAACCATAAAACGAGCCCTAAAATACCTAGTACATTCTCATCTTCAATAGGCTGTAAAAGTAATAAAATACTAAAAGGAACCAATAAACAGGTTATATACGACAATGAAGAGCGAATATCGGATGCTAAAACATTTACACCGCCACCAGCAAGGGAGCTAAAAACAACGAGTGATATAAACTTCTCCTGCATTTGCATTTTTTCATAAAACAAAATAGGAAAAGCAGCCCATGTTAAAGCCGTTAATAATAAACCTATAAAATACAGGTGATATTTAAAAGCATGGGTGTTGTTAACAAATACATGGCTCGCTATTCGAAGTAATGAAATAAATGATAACGTAAAAAGCCAGTAAAGTTTTTCTTGCGAGGCGCTGTGGTTAATACTACTAAAAATAAGAAAACAAGAAACAACCGTGTTTATAGCAATTGCAGAACTAAAATAGGAGCTAACAAATGCTAATCGCTTATTGGCAAAGTTATTTATGTGAGAGGTCATTAATGTTACTTGAATAGGCTGTTGCACAATGTAAACAGTTTACTTAAGTTCAATAATAAACAACAGTGAACATTCATAAAAAAGTATTATTTGAGCCTCTTAAGCGGTTTTATAAGCCATTAAACTAAAAAGGGCTGGCAAATTGCCAACCCCTTTTTGTTAATGTTGATTACTTATCACTCACCATCAACAATTATGCGTAGCATACGACGAAGTGGCTCTGCCGCGCCCCATAAAAGCTGATCGCCTACTGTAAATGCGCTAATGTATTTTGGTCCCATCGCTAATTTACGAATACGGCCAACAGGAATGCTTAAAGTGCCCGTTACTTTAACCGGTGTTAAATCTGTGGCACTAATTTCACGCTCGTTTGGAATTACCTTAACCCACTCATTATGAGACGCTAAAATTTCTTCAATTTTTTCTACGCTAATATCTTCACGTAATTTAATGGTCATCGCTTGCGAATGACAACGCATAGCGCCAATACGAACACATAAACCATCAATTGGCACTGGTTGCTTAGAAGAGCCTAAAATTTTGTTGGCTTCTACTTGCGCTTTCCACTCTTCTTTAGACTGACCGCTTGGCATTGGTACGTCAATCCACGGGATTAAACTGCCCGCTAATGGCACACCAAATTGGTCTTGTGGTAAGTCTTTTGACGCCATTGTTTCACTGACTATTTTATCAATTTCTAAAATAGCAGAACTTGGGTTATCTAATTGCTCGGCAACACTTGCATGAATAGCGCCCATTTGTGCAATAAGCTCTTTCATATTTCGCGCACCAGCACCAGAGGCCGCTTGGTAAGTCATTGGGCTTACCCATTCAATTAGGTCTTGCTCAAATAAACCGCCTAATGCAAGTAGCATTAGCGATACTGTACAGTTACCGCCAACAAACGTTTTAACGCCTTGCTCTAAGCCTTGTTCAATAACATCTTTGTTTACGGGATCTAGCACTATTATGCTGTCTTCACTCATACGCAGTGCTGAAGCTGCATCAATCCAGTAACCATCCCAACCCGACTCGCGTAATTTTGGATATACCGCATTGGTGTAGTCACCGCCTTGGCAAGTAACAATAATATCCATTTTAGCAAGTTCGCTAATGTCACTTGCATCTAGCAATGGTTTTGCGTCGCCTGCTATATCAGGGCCTAGTTGACCCGCTTGTGAGGTGGTGAAAAAGGTGGTGTCGATATGGGCAAAATCACTTTGCTGCTGCATACGTTCTAATAACACAGAGCCAACCATGCCACGCCAACCGACTAATCCTACTTTTTTCATTGTTTGTTCCACTGTTTGATTCATAAAAGATGCCTTAATACATTAAAAATTAAATTCATTGCGTGAGATTTAATTTTCATTAACGTCAAAATAACACCACCAGCGCGCTAAAACTAGTGAATAAAGTAGAACTTAAATATTTTTCATAGTCATAAAGAAGCCCTGTATTAAATACAGGGCTAATAGGTAATTAGGTTTTATTATATCCCCCTTCCTTGGGTAGAAAATTAAAACTCGTAGCTAAAGCTTAAACTAAACTCAGTGCCTTCTTCTTGACGCCAAAGTGTTAAGTTTTCTTGTTCAATTTCTTTTTCTTGGCCAAGTATATTTTTAACTTTAAAATTAACTTTAGTATTAAAGTTAGGGAAGTAAGAATAAACTAAATCAAGAGAATGAAATGACTTTTCTTCTGCGTCTTCGTTACCACGCGTACCTGGTACAATTATGCGCGGCCCAAACACGTTATAAACAACTGAAGTAGAATGAAAACCATCAGCAGAGTCATAACCCATTTGTAAGTTTGCTACCCATTCAGAATGACCAACTAAACGACGTTTATTATTAGTAACAATGTTAGAAACAGAGTCAGCTTCCAACGCCTCTTTTAGTTGTTGTTCAAATAATGAATCAACCCCATCAGCATCGTTTATGCCAAGCTCAACACTTGAATCCGATAGAGTAACGTTACCTGATAAAAATATGGCAGATAAATCATTATGAATAAAACTAAAGTCAGTTAAAAAGTCTACCTCAATACCTGTTAGTTCACCCGACTGCGCATTTGCTGTTAGTAATTGCGGAGCAGCTCCACCAACACCCGCTAACTCAACCATTTCAATTGGGTTTTCAATATCTTTATAAAACAAAGCAACTGATAGATTGTTTCCTGAAGGCATGTACCACTCAAACCTAAAGTCAGCATTTTTTAGCTTAGAGCTTTGAAGTGTAGGCGAGCCTCGCACTAAAAACTCTGTTAGTGGGTCAACATAATAAGTTGAGCTTACATCACGCATATCTGGGCGAATCGTCGTTTCACTTAAGTTTAAGCGAAACTGCATTTCTTCATCCATAATATAAGTAATTGCTAAAGAAGGAAAAAAGTTATCTTCTTTTATTGCAACTTCGCTCACTTCTTCAATTGTTCCATCAAAGAAATTAGTATGAGCCTGAAAAGGCACTGATATTTGAGAAAAGTCTTCCCAACGAATACCACCGGTTATACGCCATGTGTTTTCGTAGAAAAAGTCGGCCATAAAATAATAAGCGTCTAACTTATGTGCAGCGCTGTACTTATCACCATCTGCGGTACCATCATCAAAAATACCAGAGCCTGTAATACTTGTATAAAACTCACTATTAGCTAAATTTTCGTCAGAAAAAATTTGGTCTATGTTTGAGCCAAATGTATATTCATCTGTTATACCACGGTGCGTAATACCAAATTGAATATTACTTGCATCACGTTTTTTTTCAGAAAAATCGCCACCCACCTTAAGCTCTAACTCATAGCCATCACCATAAAACGGGATGCCCATATTCCAACCATATGTATCTACGTCATCATGCAAAGTTTGATAATCACGTGTTACGTTTGTTGCAGCAACATCTTGTAACTGCTCTGATTCAAAAACACCATCATTTAAGTTAGTTTGAAAAACAACATCTAACGCACCTGGAGCATCTCTGTTGGCGCGGCTTGTACCTGCATACCAATCAAAAAATAAATTTTCTAATTCAGGAAAATTATGCGTCCCTTTGAGCTGCGTAGAGAACATTTCACGCTCTTCATACATAACGTCAACACGGCGTAACTCAGTAACACCTTCTTCTGACTCGTTAGCATCGAAAAAGTCACGATTACGCACTCTGTCACTCATATCATGCAGAGCTATATTCGTTAGTTCAAATTTATGGTTATTATTAAATTCATAACCTAAATTTAATGTGCCACTCCAACGAACGGTTTGTTCAGTAGATATGCCATCATAAGTTTGTGCAAAACATTTATCTTCGCAGCCCAAACTACCTAAATTTGTACCGCTTTGCTCTTTAACTACTTCCCATTCATTGTCATAGGAAACAGCTGCAAGAACGCCAAAAGTACCTACTTCAGACTCAAACCTATCACCTAGTGCTACTGAAAAATTCATGCCTGGATCAACGTCTTTCTCAGTAGGTCCAACTTGCCAATCTAGAGATTGTAAGAGCGCTTGACGCTGCTCAAGCGAAGTACTGCTGTCACCTTCAAGTCCTGCATCACTTTTAAGCGCTGTAGAAATTAATGAAGGTAAAGCACGTGTACCATCATCGCGCCCCATCCAATCATCATCACTACCACTGTAAAAATAACCGGTGTCACTGTTAGAGGTGTTATATGAAGTACCCAACTGTATTTTAAACAAAAAATCAGAAGGAATAGATTTGGTGCGTATATTTACATTACCACCACCAAAGTGCGCTGGCATATCAGGAGAAAACGATTTCTGCACACTTAAGCTTTCAATAATATCCGATGGAAATAAATCCAGTGGAACAACTGATCGAGTGGGATCTGGGCTTGGCACATACATGCTATTAAGTTGGGTACTTGAATAACGTTCACCCAAACCACGAACATAAATATATTTACCATCGACTAAAGTTAAACCAGTCACACGACGAAGCGCTGAAGCTGCATCGCCATCACCTGTGCGTGATATTTGATCAGCACCCATAATATCAGCAACAAATGCCTGATTTTGACGCTCTTGTAGTACTGCGCCTGCACTACCTTTTAGTCGCTGGCCAACAGCAACTACTTCTTCTATTTCTTGCTCTTCGGCTTCGGCTGCTATAGCTGTGTTTACTGATAGCCCCATAATTGCAGCCATAACTGCGCAATTTAGTTTACATAGAACAAGAGAAGAGGGTTTAAAAGATTTCATTTTTATACTCCGAAACAAAACAAGACATTAGCCGAGCTTTCGCTCGGCTATAATGTGGTTTGGATTAAAGACCTACCTTAACCCAACCTGCTGTCCAGTCTGTTTGTGCATCCATTGCACCAATGTAATCTACTGAATCAAAGTAACTATCTAGGCTTGAAGAATCAAAACCATTACCTAACAGTAATGACTCAGCCGAAGGCATATATCCGTTATCTGCTAAACCAAGGTCTGTGGCTGCTTGCACAGAGTTACCTGTTTGGCCTAAGAACCAAGACTCAACATTACCAGTACCAATTGCTTGCGTACCAAAGTTATTTGCCGTTTCACATGCAACAACTGAGTGAGTAACAGTTAATGTACCATCCTCTGCGCGAGGAGCTGAATCTGAACCTACACGTAAACAATTTGAATAATCTGCCCCACCTGTCACAACCACGTTTTTAAGCATACCCGCAGTGCCTGCACGTAGACGTATACCGTTAACCCCTACATTACCAATAATAGTAACATTAGAAATTGTAGGCATTGTGAGTGGTGTTGCACTTGAATC
The DNA here is from genome assembly GCF_014163875.1 of Pseudoalteromonas sp. SR43-3. Classification (NCBI taxonomy): domain Bacteria; kingdom Pseudomonadati; phylum Pseudomonadota; class Gammaproteobacteria; order Alteromonadales; family Pseudoalteromonadaceae; genus Pseudoalteromonas; species Pseudoalteromonas sp. SR43-3. The sequence goes on from NZ_JACJEC010000004.1 coordinate 179,871, forward strand.
AAACTCAGAGTTATCCGCCTCAATTGCATTATCACCTGTTGATTCGGCTTGCTTGATAAGTACGTATTGCGCTTTACCCGTCCAACCAAATGACCAATCTAGTGAGTCATCACCAATATTAGTTAAAACAAGGTGACTGATGTTTGCAGTACCACCGAAAAATTCAACACCATCGTCCAGGTTTTCATGAACGTGAATGTAATCAAGCTCTGTTTGACTACCAACACCAGCAAGCGTAATGCCGTTTAACTCATCTCCGTTACCTAGCGTTTTACCTGCTTGTTTAACTGCCACGTATTTTAAAGTACCTGAGTTATCTTCTGGGTCATTACCACCAAATTGGCCAGCATCACCTTCAGCAGACACACCACAGTTTGCAAGCTCATCAGCGGTAGCTTCGCCTTCTTGATCGCCACACGAGTTAGCCGGTGCATTACCTAAAAGCACTAAACCGCCCCATTGACCAATAGTCGTTTCGCCACCAGTAACATCTTCAATAGACGTCATAGTAATTGGCTGAGTTGCACTGCCCACGGCCTCTATTTTAGAACCACGGCGAACAACTAAAAAGTCATCACCCGACTCGCCAATAAGCGTAGTACCAAATTGAACATATAAAGTCGTTTCATCAGCGCGGTCATTACCTACGGCTGTACGGCCTTTTAGAATCCAATGTGCATCGTTAGTTAATGTTACGTCTGAAGTGAATACAACATCAGAAGTTAACTGATAAACTGGCTTGTCTGTGATTTCAGGAAAGCTTGCTGATACATCAGTAGCAAAACCCTGCTCTAAGGCGTTTTGAATATCATCAGGAAAACTTGGTGTTATAGCGACTGTCCAACCATCCATCCAGTTATTATCGCCATCAAACGCACCAATATAATCTGTTTTAGTAAAGAACGAATCAAGGTCTGACGAATCAACACCCGAACCTAATAATGGTGAGCTAGATTTAGGTGTAAAGCCATCGGTTGCTAAACTAAGGGCAGCAGCTGTCAGCGTTTGGTTACCTGTTTGGCCTTCAAACCAAGATTGAACGTTACCACCACCAATTGCTTCACTACCAAAGTTATTATCTTCACTACATGCCACTACTGAGTTTTCAATAGAAAGCTCTCCAGATTCTGCATTTGCTACAGAGTCAGAACCCACACGTAAACAGTTTGAGTAACCTTCAGGTCCTGTAATTACTACATTACGTAGAACGCCCGCTGTACCTGCACGTAAACGAACACCGTTAGTACCATCAGCACCTACAATTGTTACGTTAGAAATTAGTGGCTTTGTTAAAGGTGTAGCATTTGAATCAAATTCTGAGTTATCCGCTTCAATAGCGTTATCACCACCAACAGCACTTTGTTGAATATAAATATTTTGCGCACGACCAGTCCAACCAAACGACCAATCAAATGCATCATCACCAATATCAGTAAGTACTATGTTACGAACATTTACAGTACCACCAAAAAACTCAACGCCATCATCAAGATTTTGATGAACTTGGATATATTCTACTTTTGTTGCAGAGCCTACACCCGCGAACGAAATACCATTAAGCTCATCGCCGTTACCAAGAGTTTTACCTGCGTGCTTAACAACAATATAACGAAGAACACCTGAGTTATCATCGCTAATATCGCCACCAAATTGTCCTGCATCACCTTCTGCAGATACACCACAGTTAGCAAGTTCTTCAGCAGTCGTTTCGCCAGTTTGATCGCCACACGAGTTAGCAGGAGCATTACCTAAAAGTACTAAACCGCCCCATTGACCAATTGTTGTTTCAGCGCCTGTTACATCTTCAATAGATGTCATTGTAATAGGTGCAGTTGCATTACCATTTGCGTTAATTTGCGAACCACGACGAACAACTAAAAAGTCATCACCTGATTCACCAATTAATGTCGTGCCTGCTTGAACATAAAGTGTTGTAGCGTCTGCGCGGTCATTACCTACTGCTGTACGGCCATTTAAAATCCAATGTGCGTCATTTGTAAGTGTTACATCCGCTGTAAACGTTGTATCTTCAGCTAAGCGATATACTGGCTTATCTGTAATTTCCGGAAATTCGCTAGAAACATCTGATGCTAAGCCTTGCGATAGCGCATTATCAATATCAGTAGGAAAGCCACCATTGATACCAACAGTCCAACCTTCCATCCAATTAGTTGAGCCATCAAAAGCACCAATTTGCGTATTTGCAATAAGTGGCGAGCCAGCAAGTGGTGTATAACCGTTGTCATCTAGCATTAAATCAGCTGGAGTAAGTGTTTGGTTAGCGTCTTGGCCTTCAAACCAAGATTGTACATCGCCACCGTTAATAACTTCGCTGCCAAAGTTATTCGCTGCAGTTTGACAAGCAACAATAGAGTTTGTAATCGTAAGTGTGCCATCCTCAGCACGAGGTACTGAATCTGAACCTACACGTAAGCAGTTTTCATAAGTAGCTGGGCCCGTTACAAATACATTTTTAAGAACCCCTGCAGTACCCGCACGTAAACGAATGCCGTTATTGCCCTCAGCACCCACAATTGTAACGTTTGAAATAGTAGGTAATGTTAATGGCGTGGCGCTTGAGTCAAATTCAGAGTTATCAGCTTCGATAGCGTTATCGCCTACGTTAGCCGCTTGTTGAATGTAAACATTAGTAGCTGAACCCGTCCAGCCAAAAGACCAATCTAGCGAATCGTCACCAATATTTGTAAGTACAACATTGCTTACATTAACTGTGCCACCAAAGAACTCTATACCATCATCAAGATTTTCATGTACTTGAATATAATCAACCGTAGTTGCAGAGCCAACACCGGCAAACGTAATACCATTTAACTCATCACCATTACCTAACGTTTTACCGGCTTGCTTAACAAGTACATACTTTAAAGTACCTGAATTATCATCACTGATATCGCCACCAAACTGACCTGCATCACCTTCAGCCGACACACCACAATTAGCAAGTTCATCAGCTGTTGCTTCACCTTCTTGGTCGCCGCAAGAATTTGCTGGCGCGTTACCTAATAATACTAAACCGCCCCACTGACCAATCGTTGTTTCTTGAGCTGTAACATCTTGAATTGAGGTCATTGTAATGGGCTGACTTACAGTCCCTACCGATTCAATTTGTGAACCGCGACGAACAACTAGGAAGTCATCTCCTGTTTCGCCAATAATCGTTGTACCTTGCTGAATATAAAGCTTGGCGTTATCTGCGCGATCATTACCAACCGCAGTACGGCCATTTAAGATCCAGTGTGCGTCGTTTGTTAACGATACATCAGTAGTGAACACGGTATCTGCAGCTAAGCGATATACGGGCTTATCTGTAATAGATGTAAACTCACTAGAAACATCAGTTGCTAAACCTTGAGTTAGTGCATTATCAATATCAGTAGGAAAGCCAGTGGTAGCATTTTGTGAATCATCACGTGATGACGTTTCACCACTTGTATCGTCACCGCCTTCAATAACGTTAGTTACTGTATCACCTTCATTAATAGTTGTGTCGCCTTCAGATACTACTAAGTCTCCACCACAACCAGCTAAAGATACTGCAGTTGCAATCAAACTTACTTTGAATAAGTCAGATAATTTCATTGTTCACTCCGTTAAAGTATTTAATTATTTTTTAGGTGCTCAAATAAACTCAAGTCACCATAAAACACTTAAATAATGCTTTAAGGTCACTTGAGTTTAGCTGCGGTTACAATACGGGAGACTTATGACAAAGTAGTTACAGTTTAATAACCATAAGATGACAAAAGTAACTTATTTAAAATCAAATAATTGAATGCTTTTAGAGACGATAAAAACCGCCCTGAGGCGGTTTTAGTGTTGCGATTATGAACTGGTTTTACACGCGTTACTTGTTAATTAGTAAAGCGCTTTAAAATTTACAGTAAAGCTGTTCTAAGTGTTTCTGCATGCACTTTTTCGCGCTTTACATATTTGATCCACTGCTGTGCTAAACGCTGAGATTTTTTATGTTTTTCTGCCTGCTCAAACGCTAAAATTGATGCATCAAAATTTTGCATGTTGTACTGCGCCATACCCAGTGCAACAAATGCATTTGATTCAAAATCAAGGCCACCTTTATCAAGTGCTTTACGCGCTGCATCGGCGGCTTCTTCATATTGCTCTGTATTTACAAACACTTCGGCTAAACGTTGATCGTATTTACCGTGCTCAGATAAATCAGCAGCTTTTGCAAAGTAGGTAATAGATTTTTCATCTTCTTTAGCTTGGATCATCGCCTCGGCAACAAAAGCGTAGTTTTTTGCTGTTTTTTCAGCAATATCTTTATAAATGGCATCGCTCATCACTTTTGCAGCTTTAAACGCTAAACCATTGTATAAATACACTTGCGCTAATTGGCGTAAATCAGATTTAGAGGTTAAAAATCCTTGCTGGTAAGCGGCTTCAATTACCGCCAACTGTTGTTTTTCCCTACCTGTTTCACCATACATACCCGATAACTGCACCCAATACTCAGGCTTATTATAAAGCTTTACCATGCGCTCAAGTACTTCAACAACTTTGTCAGCTTGATTAAGCGAGTAATACATTGCACGCTGAAGTACTAACCAGTTTTCCTTAGGAATTTTACCTTCGCTATCACTTAAGGAGATAACTTGGGAGATATACTCAAGCCCTTTTTTATAATCCTTTAACTGATAGTATGTTTGGGCTCTTAACAAGTAATAGCCTTCTGTTTTAGGCTGAGTGTTAATACTGTCCCAATCATCTAAAAAAGAGATAACTTTAGTGTAATCACTATTAGCCATAGCCAGTTGAGCCAAGCTAAATGTAGTGCTTAAACGAAGTGACTCAGGAATGGCTTCCTCAGCTACCACTTTTTCAAACGAGGCAATCGCTTTTGGTAAGTCGTTTTCGTTGTAATAAATAAACCCGTAAAAGTTATGCATCATTGCCACTTCGTACGAGTTCATGCTTGCAGCTCGCTCTTGAATGCTATCAAGCGCTTCAAGTCCACCTTTAACATCACCATCGTCTGCAAGTTTTTGGGCACGAGCAAGCTGGCTATAAACCTTTTCACGTAGTGCTGGTACACGTTTCGTTTTTTGTTCTTGCTCTGCATATGCCGTAGCTACATGTAGCCCTGGAATTAGGCTTAGAGCACTTGGTGTAACAATACTTGTACTGATCGCAGCGGTACAAAATAGTGTTAACTTTAAAAGTTTAGCTGTAGGTAGTAATTTCATAATCGCCTCGCATTTCTGTCCGTTTACTCGTGGTTAATTACTAATTAACCGCTAATTTGGAAAGATATTTTGTTCTGAACACCCGCAACTTCAACGGCTTCACCGTTTACTACGCGCGGTTTATATTTAAATTTAAGGGCTGCATCCATCGCAGCTCTATCAAAAAGTGACTCAGGCTCTGCTTTTACTACTTGTGGGTCGCGTACAGTGCCTTGTTTAGTTACTGTAAATTCAACAATCACGTAGCCTTCTATGCCACGTGATAACGCACGGCGCGGATAAACTGGGGCCACCTTTACAATCGGTAAGTATTCACCATCACTTGTTTCAAGTGCTAACCCGCCGGCTAAATTTACATCCGCATCTACATTGGCACCAAAGTCAAAGTTGTTAGCATTTGCTGTAGCATCACTATTTTGCATTTGCGGTGATTCCATTGGTGGTGGCGGCTCTTTTGGTGTTGGTGGCTTTTGTGGCTTACGCTCTTTTTTTTGTACGGTTTCTTCTTTTTTCAAGCGAACAAAATCAAGTACGTTACCCTTAACCGGATCCGTCATAGCGCCTTCACCGCCAGTGATCAGTGCCTGCATGCCTAAAAACAACATAAAGGTCACTACACCGGCTATCACTAATGCAACTAAATATCGCAACATAACTAGCCCTTAAGACGCATCTTGTGCGGCAATTGATACATCAAATGCGCCCGCCGCGCGCGAGGCATCCATCACCTTTATTAACATTTCGGTAGTGGCTTTTTTATCCGCTTGAATCACAACGCTACCTTGTGGATTTTCTGCTTTTAAACGCTCGATATTGGCTTGTACTGCGCGTACATCAATTTGACGTTTATTAATCCAAATCTCGCCTGTATCAGAAATAGCCACTAAAATATTAGCACGCTCTTTTTTAACAGCTGTTGCGGCTTCTGGGCGGTTTACATCAATACCGGCTTCTTTAACAAAAGAGGCAGTTACAATAAAGAAAATAAGCATGATAAATACAACGTCTAACATTGGGGTCATGTTTATTTCTTCAGCTTCGTCTTCTTGAAATAGGTTTCCTAACGGGGCTCTCATTTTTATTCTCCTAGGATGAGCGGCTTTATATAAGCCGCTTATCAAAATTTTGCTTAATGGTCTAAAACCATGCTGTCTTGTAGTAGTTCTACTTCGCGCTTAGCTTTTCGTTGTAAATACGTTGAGGCAAATACCCCAGATAACGCACCTACCATGCCTGCCATTGTCGGGATAGTTGCTTTTGATACCCCTGATGCCATTGAGCGCGCACTACCTGTGCCGGTAATTGCCATTACATCAAACACTTCTATCATGCCCGTCACCGTGCCTAACAAACCAAGTAGCGGGCACAAAGCAACCATCACGTTAATCAAAGAAAGATTGGTGTTTAAGCGCATACCAGCTCGCGATATCATCGCTTCGCGTATTTGCTCTGCATTCCAGCTATCACGTTCTGCACGGTTAATCCAATTGGCTTTAAGAGCGTGTTTATAGCTTCTAAAACCATTAAAAAAGTAAATAAATCGCTCGAGTATCAATAACCACATCGCGAAGATTAACACCCCGATGACCAAGAGAACTTGGCCACCAGTGTCGAGAAAATCACGGATAGCATTGATTGAATCAATCAATAGCACCATGGTTTATGCTCCTTTCTCGCTTCGCTCTGCAATAATACCGGCGCTCTGCTCTTGAATAGTTAACAAAATATTTTTAGCGCGCGTATTAAGTAAGGTGTATAAAAATACCGTTGGTATGGCGACCACTAAGCCCAATACCGTTGTTACTAGCGCTTGAGAAATACCACCCGCCATAAGCTTAGGATCCCCAGTACCAAATAAGGTGATTGCTTGGAATGTATTGATCATGCCGGTTACCGTACCTAATAAACCTAGTAGCGGCGCAACAACAGAGATGATTTTGATAAGTGTTAAATTACGCGTCACTTTTGGCATTTCACGTAAAATAGCTTCACTTAGTTTAAGCTCCAGTGTGTCGTGTGAAACACTTGGAAATTGATCTTTTACTTTCATTACGCGTCCAAGCGGATTGTCATCACGTGCAACTGTATCTTTAAGCTGGCGACGAATTTTACCGCCCATAATCAATAGTGAGAAAAAACGCTCAAGTGATATAAGAAGTGCAATAACACCTACGCCTAAAATCACATAACCCACTGTGCCACCTTGATGAACACGTTCTTGTGTATCAGGTGCTTGTACTAATAAACCAAGAATAGAGCCGCCTGTTGGGTCAAGTGCAAATTGCACCACGCCACTTTTAGTGCTTTGTAGCTCTTCTGCTGTTGCAGTAAAGCGCGATACAGGTTGGCGAGTTAATTCACTCAAAGAATTAGTCGAGGAATTAAACTCTAAATACTTACCGTTTGATATAAGGTTAAATGCGCCCACTCGCACAACTTCTTGCTGTGCTTTAGTACCGCCTTCAACAATAACACTTGCGTTAAAACGACTTACTTTACCTTGCTCGGTCATTTCGCGTTGTAATTCAAACCATACTTTTTCAATATCTTCTATTGAAGCAAGTTTTGAAGTTGAACCCATCTTTTGAGCAAGGTCATCCATAAACATACTGCGCCCAGCAATCTGAGCAGATATTATTGATGTCGCAAACTTATTACTAGAATCCCCTGCAACTTGTTGAAGAACGCCAAACAACTCTTTAAGCGAACCCATGCGTTTAGAAAGCGTGTCTGTTAAGTTAGCAAGTTTTACTTCGTTTTCTTCAAATTGCGTTTCTAGACGTTCAGATTCCACCAGCATTTGATTGCGCTTTGCTTGGGTATTTTTAAGTGTTTGTACTTGCTCGTTTTGGCGAGCAGCAAACTCTTGTTCACGTTGTTTATTTTGCTCGCTTTGAGCTGATTTACCATTTTCGAGCGTTTTAAGTAATGAATCTAAGTTCATTGGCTCTGCCGCTATACTTGCACCAGTAATGCTTAGGCTTGCAGCAAAAAGAGCTATTTTTGTCATTTGAGTAAACAATTTCATTTTCAACCTCTTATTCTGCTGCATGTACTGGCAGAGTTAACATATCTGGGGCAAGTTGTTTACGCGCAATGCGTAAACCTTTATTAATTTGGCTTATTGTAGAGTCTGGTAATGCTTCAAATGATTTTGTCTCTGCATTCCAGCTACCTGCTTTTTTGCCATCGCGTGTTAGGTAAATAAGCTCTAAACGGCCAATGCGTAAAAAATCAACTTCACGTTCTTTGTCATCCACATTTAAAAGTGCGGTATAAGCTTCAATAGTGCGCCCGTAGTCAACTTCTACTTGATACGCTTCAAGTACACGGCGGAATTTTTCACTTGAGTTAATATCAGCACGATTCATCATTTCTTTTAAAGACGTAACGCGCTTAGTGCGCTCATCAGCTAAAAATGGAATATCTAAAGATACAAACTGCTCAAGACCTTCAATCATTCTAAGCATTAGCGGAGTAATTTGACGTTCAATAATAGAAACCTGATCCATTGACAGGTTTAAAGATTCCATCTCTTCTATTTGATTATTTAATTGTTTAGTTAGCTGGGCGTTGTATACAGCTAAACCATCAATCTCTTTATTGAGGGTTTTAAATTGCTGTAAACGTCCTTGCATTGAATCTGCAATCTTGTCTATTTTTGTTTGTGATTGCGCAGCTGATTTATTAATTTCACTGCTTTTATCAATAACCTTATCTAAATCGTTTGCGTGTACTGCTGCACTTGCGGCCACAATACCAGCTAAGATTAATGGTTTAACGCCTTTCATCGCATACACCTTTACTCGTTAGTTAGCGGATTTGCTAGTTTGTTTTTTTAGGTCATAAACTTTGTTATATAAATAATTTATGACTTAATAATTCAATGAGCAGGAGTTTATAGATGAAACATGACAAGGATGTTGCGCAAAAAAGTCGCTTTTATGACAATGGTAACAATTGAGACTTACAAGGAGGTTTTAACGCGAATAAGGGTACTTGCTGGCCAAATACCCCCTATTAAGAAGATGCAAGAAGGTGGTTAATCCAAAATTGAATTAATTTGATTAAGGGAATAGTGCCAATCGGTATAATTAATTTCTATAGGGTATGCTTTATTATCTTTAATAAGCACTAGTGAGGGAAAACCTTGAATTGGTAAAGTGCGAACAAAAGATAACTCAGCTTTAAATTCATCATTAAGCTCGCTTGACGCTAGCTGCGCCGAAAACTCATCTTTATTTAAGCCAATTTTTTCAGCCAAACTAATTAATGTACTTTCATCAGACGGGTTTTGTGCGTTTAGGTAATAAGCGTGTTGGATAGCAGCCACCATTTGAGCTTCTTTACCCGCTTTACGCGCTATAAGTGCAGCTCTGCATGCGGGATACGTTGAACGCCTTGGCTGGCAATTGCGCCAAAAGTTATAATTAAATTGCGTACCTAGCTGAGCTGAAATTTTATGCCAAGTGCCCTCAAGCATCTCTTTCATATTTTGTGGCATTGGGTCTTGGCTATCAGGTGCTAATCCACCTACTTTATATTCAATTGCTACTTTACCAGCAAGCTCTGATTTTAGCTTAAGCCAGGTTGGTGAGTAACCCCAACACCAACTACACATTGGGTCATGAACATATATTAACTTACTTTGAGACATATTAATCCTTCAACTAGTTTGAGACGACACTATTACGACCAGCAGCCTTTGCACTATAAAGAGCTTCATCAGCTTGCTTTAATGAATCATCATAATCAGTTACTTTATTTACTTGGGAAATACCAATGCTACAGGTGATTGAAATACGCTGCTTGTCATCAGTAAATATAACATGCCCTGCCACAGCTTCTCGAAATTTGTTCGCAATTACAGAGGCTGCAGAGGCTGTGAGCTGCGGTAAAATAACAACAAATTCCTCACCGCCATAACGGGCCTTTAACGCAGTTGCCAAAAATTGAGACTCAAGAAGTTTGGTAAATTCTATCAATACCGTATCACCAAAATCGTGGCCATGCGTATCGTTTAAAGATTTAAAATTATCTAAATCAATTAACAAAATTGAAAAAGGTAAGTACTGCTCTGGGCGTGTTTGAGCAAGCTTTAAAAAATGAGAGGTAATAAAACGCCTATTTGCTATGCCAGTAAGGGGGTCAGTATAAGCATCTTGTTTTTGCTCTAGCGTAATATCGGCAATAGCCATGTGGCTTTTATGCCTAAAATACTCACTAATAAATGAGAATAAAAACACCATAGAAAAGGACGCTATAAAACGTGTTTTTTCTACGTTGCCATAGCTAACTTGACCAAAGTCAGGGCCGTATAAAATAACAATACAAGAAAACAGTAAGGTACAGCCTAACCAAGCACCTAATCTAACCCCTAAAGATGCAAACGTTACGACAGGATAAAACATTAGCCAATATAGCGCGGTATTATCTTTACCGCCGGTATAAACAAGTGCAATAAACATCATGCACACAATGCTCATACTTATTAATGCCACAACTTGCAGGTTACCCGTTTTTATAAAGTAGATAGAACAGCATATATTTGTAATGTTAACGATAATTAATGAAGCGGTCAGTAGTGGCGAATAAAGCTTATAATTAAAAAACACTAATACTGCGATCACCACAATTGAAATCCCAATCATGGTAAATAAAGAAAACGCTTTGCGTTGCATGTCTGAGCTATAAACACTGTCGATATTTATCAGACTGAGCCAATTTGGTTTATTCACATTTTTTTTAGTCATTAATTTTATACTTTAAACTTTTGAACCATATTTTCTAAAGCACTAAACTGTTGTTTTAGTTTGGTACATTCGTCAAGCGTGTCATTTAAGTTGGCCTTGCCTTGTATACAAAGCGAATTAATTGTTTGAATATCTGTATCTAATAACTTAACAACTTGGTTTTGTTCGTCTGTTGCAGTGGCCACAGAGTGATTTGCATCGTTAATTTGTTGAATCGCTTGTATAACATGGCTCATTAAATTGCCAACAGCATCGGCTTGTTGCACGCTTTTTTCACTGCCTTCAAGGCTTGTTTTCATAAGCTCTACAGCAAGGTTTGAGCCTTTTTGCAACTGACTAACCGTGTCTTCAATCTCTTGCGTTGACTGTTGAGTGCGGTGCGCTAATTGGCGAACTTCATCTGCTACAACGGCAAAACCGCGTCCCGCCTCTCCTGCTCTAGCCGCCTCAATTGCGGCATTAAGTGCCAATAAATTAGTCTGCTCGCTTACACCTTTAATAACTTCAAGCACTTGGCCAATACTGGCTGTATGCGTATTTAAACTGTTTATAGTTTGCTGAGCTTTTTCCATATTACCCGAGAGCTGGTGGATAGTTGCAACACTGTGGCTTAATGCTTCTTGGTTTTGTGTTGAGTGTTCATCTGCATTTTTAGCAAGCTGCGATGCACTCTCTGCATTACTTGAAATATCCATTGATGTGGCAGAAAACTGGTTGATAGCTGCTGCAACGCTATCGGTTCGTTTACTTTGATCATCATACATAGACAGCGAAGAATGTGTTTGTGATACCAAGCTCTCAATAGCTGTATCTAATTGCTTTGTAGACTCTTTTACTTGTTCTATTGAATGCTGAATTTTTTCGATGAAAATATTAAATGAATAGCTTAAATCGCCAAATTCATCGTCGTTTTCAACGGTTAAACGCCTTGTTAAATCGCCCTCACCTTGTGCTATATCTTTAATAGCATCGTTTAAACGATTCATTGGCTGCATTAAATAGCGTAATAAAAGCTGCATCATAATTATAATAGTGATAATTCCTATCACCATAAAAACAGCTGCGGTTTGGCCAAAATTAGAGACACTGGCATACGCTTTATCTTTGTCTATAACAACACCTAGGTACCAATCTACGTTTTCAATACCACTAATTTTTGTAAACGAAATAAGCTTAGACTCTCCGTTTATCTCGTACTGGGTAAACTCACTTTGTAAAGGCGTATTCGTGCCAAATATGTCTGATGTATTTTTTAAGTTTAACTGAGCATTTGGATGGCTTAACACTTGGCCTTTATTATCGAGTAAAAAACCATAACCGAGTCCTAAAAAGTCAATATCGTTGATAATTTTTGTCACGGTCTGCATATCAATATCGGCACCTGCAACGCCGCTAAACTGACCATTTTGGAGTATGGGTACTACCGCTGAAATTGTAAGCTCGTTAGTGGTTACATCAATATAAGGAGTTGTAAAAGCGGTATTTGATTTGTTTTCGACTAATTTATACCAAGGACGAGAAGTCGCATCAAAATCTGCAGGTAATACAACCGTTTGATCGTTTAATATAAACGTGCCGCTGGATTTACCTATATACGTATTTTTAAAGCTTCCAGCAAGCTCTGCTGTATTTAGTTGTGAAAGGGTGAGTGCTTTAGAATCATTAGCTTTATGGGTTTTAGCAATTGATATAACAATCGCCAACTTTGCATTTAACCAACTCGCTATATTTTGTAAAACAGATTCGGAATTTTGTTGCAATACCAAGCTTAACTGCTGCTCGGTTTGCTTGCGCATCGCAATGTAGTTATTAGAAGTAAATAACCCTAGCACCAAAACCAAAATTAAGGAGGCTGCAATAGTCACTTTGGAAGTAAATTTCAACGAGTTAAGCATATACACCCTTTTTATTATTTATCGTTATTAGCCTTACTGTTTTAGCAAAAATTTAGCTAAATGTCCTAGTAAAAGAGACTTACAGTTAGGTTATTGATGAAAAATAAGAATAAAGGATTGTAAAACAAAAGGCTTTCGTGGGTAACTGGCTAATATTAAATAATTAATGACTAGATTTATTTTTTATGGAACGTTCCCATTAAATATAGCTTTATAAGTGACTGAATACGTATTCAGTCACTTTTGTATAGTCTGTTATTTCCACTTATTTGCTAAGCGAACAACATTTAAACCGTACCATGCAATAAATACATAACATAACATTGGAACAAAAAAGCTTTGCTGTATATTTACTGTATCAGCTATAAACCCTTGCAGTAATGGTACAAGTGCACCACCAACAATTGCTAAACATAACCAGCCAGAACCTTTGCTCGTCAATGATCCTAGTCGCTCGATTGCAACTGAAAATATAGTCGGGAACATAATTGAGTTAAATAAACCAATTGCCAATACTGAGTATAAAGCGACGTCACCTTGAGTAAAAATAGTGATCAATAATAGCGCAATAATACTAAATGCATTAAACGCTATAGCTTTAGAAGGTGCTATCTTTTGTAATAATACAGAGCCTATAAAACGCCCTACCATTGCCCCGCCCCAGTAATAACTAATAAGTGCGGCCGCAGTATGCTCTTCAAGCCCTGCTATGTGCGCCTCACCAAAGTAGTTAACTAAAAAGCTGCCAATGGCAACTTCCCCGCCTACGTAGCAAAATATAGCAAGTACACCCATAGTTAGGTGCGGTGCTTGCATTAACGAACGAGATTCAATTGCTGTATTATTTTCCTCTTTGTGGGCTTCAATTTCTGGAAGCTTTATAAAGGCAAATACAATAGCGATAAGCAATAAAGCGCCAGCAAGCATTAAATAAGGCACTTTTACAGATTCAGCAGTTGCTGCCGATGCGGCTAAACTACCTGCCGTACCGAAAAATAATAAACCACCAACATAAGGCCCAACGGTAGTACCAAGCGCATTAAGTGCTTGTGCTAAATTTAGACGAGAAGAAGCTGTTTTTTCACTGCCAAGAGCTGCAACATAAGGGTTAGCAGAAACCTGAAGTACAGTTACACCAGCAGCAAGTACAAATAAAGCGCCTAAAAATAGCCAATATTCATGTACTACAACAGCAGGGTAAAACAACATACACCCCATTGAAGCCACAATTAAACCAGTTAAAATTCCTTTTTTGTAACCAAATTGCTTAACTAAAAGCCCCGCAGGAATAGAAACAATAAAGTAAGCCCCAAAAAAGCAAAACTGTACTAGCATCGCTTCAAAAAAGCTCAAATCAAATACGCCTTTTAAGCGTGGTATTAGTACATCGTTTAAAACAGTAATAAAACCCCATAAAAAAAATAGGGTCGTCATTGCAGTCAGTGGAAACAGATAATTTTTATTTGGCTGTTCGTTGACCGCGAATGATTGGTTTGTATTTATTTCACTCACGTCGTTTTCACTCCATTAACAAGTTGAAAACGATTTTACATGTTTAAATATAAATTAGTCAGCGCACTTATGGAACGTTCCAGTGGCGTTATTCACATTGCGTGTTGGTCGCTCTAACAATTCGGTCTATTTCGCCACTGTTATTAAACTGATAAAGCCCTTCGTTTATATCCTCTAATACTAAAAGCCAATTATGTGCACGCTTACTAATGGCAAAATATAACGAGTTATATTGCAAAGGAATGCTTTCTTGCTCAATGGAAGAAAGCAAAGACTGTTTTTCAGGTTTAGTTAAAGAGGAGTAAGCCACAGATGATTTCAAAGCTTGAGGATCGCCTATAACCAAATCAACACGTTTAGCAGTCAGTAGCTTAACAAGCTGTAAGTCATCAACAGAGGCGATAACTTCAAACTCACCATTGTCCATCATGGCATCAAACTCTGGCGTATTTTGATACCCTCGAACAACACCAATCTTAAGCCCTTTGAGCGAGTTCAAGTTTCCTGTGAAATGGTCTGTATCGCCTTTCCTTTTTAAAAAAGCAATTTCGCCACCTTTAAACGAATTAGATAAGCCGAGTAATTCTCGACGTGTTTTACCATCAACATAATCGGAGGGGGCTGTATCTTCTATAAAGTATTCAGGCATTAGTATGTCAGCCCTGCCTAGTTCTACATTTCGTACCGCTCTTGCCCAAGGCAAAAATTCAATATATACGCTGTAGCCCTTACTATTTAACAAGGCAATTGAAAATTGATAAACCCAGCCTTTATTACATACATTATTACCAATATAGGGAGGCCAATCGAGTGTGGCTAGATGAAGTGTTTGTTTGGAGTTTTTAGCTTCATAGAGCACCCCTGATTTATGGGAATGCCCATTTAAAGTGTGTTGAGTACCATTTTGAAAATACTCAACCGATGTTTCAGCAAAACTATTACTAGTTGTTAGCAATAATATAAAATAAAACCAGCGCATTTTAGTATCTATTTGTGATTAATAGTGTTTTTAAGTTTAGCTACTACTAACACTTTTGCACAAATAAACCTTAACTAATCAGCTTTTTTGCCACCTCATTTTATTGTTTGTATCACGAGAGCTAATAATAGTATCGTCACTACTCTCAACGCCGCCTAATTTAGCCAAGCGGTCATACAAAACTACATTACAGGTTGCCGCTAAGTTCATGCAGCCAATAGTTGGAATATATACCACTTCATCACACCACTTTAAGACGTCTTTTGATACAGAACCATCTTCGGGCCCAAATACATAAAATGCATTTTCAGGATGTTTAAACTCAGGTAAAGGTGTTGCACCTTCAATAAGCTCAATAACCACAACCGTTGCGCCTTGTGGCTTTATTGCTTCTAAATTATCTGTTTCGGTTAAAGGAATACGCTCCACTACATTTTTTGTATCTGTATGGAATTTTTTGGCATTTAAGTAGCGATTGCCTGTAAAAAAAACTTGTTTAGCGTCATAACAGCCAGCTGCTCGCAATACACCGCCAACATTAGTCGGGCTTTTAGGATTGATTAAACCAATTACGGCTTGTTGTTTACTCATTAATCTACGTCCTTTGTTGGCCATTCTGCAATGTACAAATCAAAGTCGTCGAGCTTTACATCGCAATCTTTTACTGTTTTGTCTTTTACAGAAATACCTAGCTCATGCATCTTTGTTTTATCACCATTATTTAATAACGGATGCCAAGAAGCCAAACCACGACCTTCATGTAAACGACGGTAACTGCAGCTTTGTGGCATAAAAAAGATGTCTTTAAGGTTTTCTTTTGTGAGTTTTATACAAGAAGGAACAAGCGTTTGGCGGTTTTCATATTCGCTACAACCACAGGTGTTGTTATCAAGATACTGACATACAATATTAGTAAATATTAATTGCTCACCTTCGCGTAACTGATCGGTGGCGGTAAATTCGTCTTCATCTTCGCTATCAATAAACGTATTTAAACAACATTTTCCGCATCCATCACAAATGGCTTCCCATTCGTTTTGACTCATGTCGCTTAAGCTTTTTTTAAGCCAAAATTGTGTATTTGCTAATTGTTGATCAAACATAGTTTACTCGTGCCCCCTAAAGAGCGCGCATTCTACCGTATTGCTGTAAATGGCGCAAAGCCAATACCCTTTCAAAGTACTGGCTTTGCGCTACAAATTAGCTTTGAGATTTAACCCAACGCTTAATTTTTTCCTCAAGGATTGGCATTGGTAATGCGCCATCAATTAATATTTGCGTGTGAAACGCTTTAATATCAAATTTATCACCGAGTTCTTTTTTAGAAAAATCACGTAATTCTTGAATTTTAAATTGCCCTAACTTGTAAGAAAGCGCTTGTCCTGGCCATGCAATATATCGCTCTACTTCAGCAATTACATCGCTTTTAGCCATAGATGAATTTGCAAGCATGTAATCTATACCTTGTTGACGCGTCCACCCTTTTGCATGAAAACCAGTATCAAGCACTAAACGCATTGCGCGTAATTGCTCATCCGATAAACGTCCATACCACATATAAGGGTCGGTAAATAAGCCTAGCTCTTTGCCTAAGCTTTCTGCGTAAAGCGCCCAACCTTCTGCGAACACGGTATAGCCACCAAATTTACGAAAATCAGGTAAGCCCTCTATTTCTTGCTGAAGTGCTATTTGAAAGTGATGACCTGGGGCTGCTTCGTGAATCGATAAAGTTTCGAGTAAAAATTTAGGCTGCGCTTTTAAGTTATAAGCATTGATATAAAAAATACCAGGGCGAGAGCCATCAGGCGCCGGAGATGCATAGGATGCACCTGCTGCCGACTGCGCTCTGTAGGCTTCAACTGCTTTTACAACGTAAGGTGCTTTGGGTGCTATGTTAAAAAGTAGAGGTAAACGCGCATCTATTTTTTTCTTAACGTTTTCATATGCCGCAATTAACTCCTCGGGCGTGTCGTAGTAAAATTCATCTGAATCGCGTAAATGATCAAAAAATTCAGATAGCTCACCTTTAAAGCCTACGGTTTCTTTTACTTTTTTCATTTCGCTTAAAATGCGCGACACTTCACTTAATCCAATGTCGTGAATTTCATCTGCAGATAAACTAAGCGTTGTGTTTTTCTTAATTTGGTATTCATACCATGCTTTACCGTTTGGTAAGTCACTGTAACCTACGCTTTCTCGACTATTAGGAATATACTGATTAGCTAAAAAGTCACTCATACTTTTATAAGCCGGTACTAAGTGCTGCATAATCAATTGACGATACTGCGCTGTAATTTTTTGCTTTTGCTGTGCACTAAACGATTCTGGTAATTTTTTAATTGGTCCCCAAAACAGTGAGTCTTCAGCATTTTTAACTACATGAGCCGCAAATTGTGGCTGCAGTTTTTCAGCAAGTGGTTTTGGTAACGTAATACCTAGTTTAATGCCTTGCGCCATTGAGCGCTCTACACTGGCAAGCCACTTTACAAAACCTTCGCTGCGCGAGATAAAAGCCGTGTAATCTTCAACGGTATTAAACGGCTGAGCACTTTGACCTGAACCAAAACCTGCAAAGGTGTTATGCGCACCTGCCATTTGGTTAATTGGTAGTAAATAATCAGGAAACTGCATGCCTTCTAATTTAAGTGCAAGGTCGCGCTCTAATATTTCAAAACTTAAAAGCGATTGCCCTGTTAACTGTGCTTTATCTATAAAGTTTAAGCGCTGTTGATATTTTTTATAAAAAGCCGCTTTTTTAGCTCTATTTTCTTTTGAAATCTCAGGCGTAAATTGATCGTTAAACTCGTTACGACCATTATACGTTGCGCTGATGGGGCTGTATGTGAGCGATTCATCGTAATACTGTGCAACAAGTACATCGAGTTGTTGCTCTGCTGAAAGCTCTGAAACAATACCTGCCGATGCGTTAACTGTGTTTAGCTGCGTACTGGTATTAGTCTGTGTACTAAGCTCAGTATTCATACAGCCACTTAAAGCAAACATAACGCCACTGGCAACTAATGCTAATTTAATTGATTTCATGATAATCCTTTTTAATATCGTTTTTTAATTATGCGCATTAAACCGTGCTTAATAAAGAAATTACGATAGATTGCATTCATCGTATTAAATTTGCACTTTTATCTGAACTTGTTACATTTCTATTAATTCAAATATGATTTAAAAGAAAAATAAAATGAAAAAACAACTACTCAGCACCTCTATTGCCTTACTTTGCTTAACCACTTTTAATAGCCATGCAGTTACATACCTATCGGCTAAAGCCATGATTGATGTTAAAGATGGCAAGCTCATTAAATCGCCCTTAATTACTATAGATGATGGCGTGATCACTAATGTTGAACAAAATAAAAAACCAACGCTAACTAAAGATGATAAACATATTCAACTCCCTGATTTGACCCTTATGCCTGGTTTAATGGATATGCATGTGCATTTAACGAGTGACCCTACGGTGCCGCGCAGTGAACGTTTAGGCCAGTCAGTTCCTAGAATGGCGATTAAAGCGGCTCATTTTGCTAAAAAAACCTTAGAAGCTGGATTTACAACAGTACGTAATGTTGGCGCAGAAGGTTACAGCGTCATAGCCGTGCGTGACGGCATAAATGCGGGTGACATAGTTGGCCCTCGTATTTGGGCTGCAGGCCCATCACTCGGCATTACTGGCGGGCACTGTGATAACAACCGCCTGCCTCCTGAGCTTAAATATACTTCAAGTGGCGTCGCAGACGGTCCATGGGCTGCGCGTATAAAAGTACGCGAAAATATTAAATACGGGGCAAATGCTATTAAGTTTTGCGCCACAGGTGGAGTATTTTCAAAAGGGACTAAAGTAGGTGCACAGCAGTATTCTTTTGAAGAAATGAAAGCCATTGTTGATGAAGCCCATATGCGAGATTTACCAGTAGCTGCTCACGCACACGGTACAAGCGGTATAAAAACAGCCATTAAAGCAGGTGTTGATAGCGTAGAGCATGCCAGCTTTTTAGATGACGAAGCGATAGCGCTTGCCAAAGAGCATGGAACTTGGCTTTCTATGGATATTTATAACACCGAATACACACTCACTTATGGCGAGCAAAACGGCGTAGACGAAGAAAACCTAAATAAAGAGCGCCAAGTTTCTAAAAGGCAACGTGATAGCTTTAGCCGTGCTGTAAAAGCGGGTGTTAAAATGGTCTTTGGTACCGATGCAGCAATTTACCCGCACGGAGATAATGCAAAACAGTTTAGCCGCATGGTTGAATTTGGCATGACAGAACTACAAGCCATTCAAGCATCAACTATTAATAGCGCTAAGTTATTAAAAATGGATACTCAGTTAGGACAAATTAAAACCGGATTTGCAGCTGATATAATTGCGGTAAAAGCAAATCCTCTTAAAAGTATTAAAACCTTAGAGGCAGTACCTTTTGTAATGAAAGCAGGGGTTGTTTATAAAAACCAATTGTAAATACACGCTATTAAGGCTGAGTTTACTCAGCCTTAATAAAACTCTCACCTATATTGAATATGCCATAAAAGGGTCACCGCCCCCCTATTAGACTCGCTTTTGTCTATTAATTATCCGAACAGTTTTATTTAATCAAATAAAATGAACTTTCTATTCACTTTAAAAACAATAACCATTATCATTCGCGAAAATTCAATAACGCGAATAGTTATCACTCTATGAAAACGTTTAAGTACTCTCTTATTACTCTTGCTTGTTTAAATGCAAATGTTGCATTTGCCCAAAATACAAAAGTTGATGCTGATATTGAACGCATCAGCGTATACGAAAAGCAAAACCGCGTGGTGATGAGCTCTGGTCTTGCTACTAAATCAGACATGTCTTTAATGGAAACTCCTGCACCGGTAGTAATTATTGACCGAGAACTGATTGAATCTCAAGGTGTAGATAGCTTACAAGATTTAGTTAGAAACGTAAGTGGCTTAACACAAGCAGGTAATAATTACGGTATTGGTGATAACTTAGTAATTCGTGGTTTAGATGCAAACTACACCTACGATGGTATGTATGGTGGTGCAGGCCTGGGGAATACATTTAACCCAACTCGTTCACTTACAAATGTTGAATCTGTTGAGGTTTTAAAAGGCCCTGCAACAGGTTTATATGGCATTGGTAGCGCAGGTGGCGTAATTAACCTAATTGAAAAAAAGCCAGAGTTTGAAGAAAAACACAAAGTATCGGCTGAGCTTGGCCAGTGGGATAGCTATTCATTATCGTTTGATAGCACTAACGCTATAACAGATGATTTAGCTTATCGTGTTATGGCTAAAACAGCGTCAAGTGACGGATTTCGCGATTTAAAAGAAGATCGCGACGAAATTTATACCTCACTTAAATACGTGCTTAATGACAGACAAAACATCATGCTTTCTGCAGCCTATATAAAAGATGAAATAGCGGTTGATTCTATTGGTCATCCTATTCGTATTTACAGTGCAGAAACTGCAAACGGCTTAAGCGCGGGTGAAGTAACTGGTGCCGATTTAGTAAACGATCCGACAGGAAGCGGCGTACAGTTAAGTGATGCACAACGCGACCAACTTGCTAATTCATTATCTGCATCTGATGGCTTAACACCTTATAGCTTTGGCACAAATGGTATTATTTCACCAATGGCTGATGCTAACGAAGGTGAAGAGTTGCGTTTTAAATTAACGCATAACTATTACATTACTGACGATTTGTTTTTAAACCAGCAGCTACAGTACCGTAACTACACATCAAGTTTTGCGCGCCAAACAGGTGCATATAACTACGTCTATTCAACACGCGATGGAATAATTAATAACGACCCCCGTGCTCCATTAGTTGAAGACGGTGTACTTTACCCGTATGCAGCACGCCGCCAAGAATACCGCCAAGTAGAAGCAGATGAAAAATCATGGCAGTACTTCTTAGATTTACGTTATGACTTTATGTTAGGCGACGTAGATAACGAATTACTGGTTAACGCCAACTACGAAGATAGAGATATTCGTTTTAAACAATTCTCAATATGGGATCAAGATTACGTACTCACAAACAATGATGGTGATGTAACGTACCAAGGTTCGTTGCCGTATATTTACGATATAAGAGAACCAAATTGGCCAACCGGTAACTTTGAAGATTACGATCCGCTTAAAACAAGTGACTACAATAAAAAAGTACAAGCATGGGGCTTAGGCATTCAACATGTTGGTTACATAACTGAAGAACTTACAACGCGTATTGGTGTGGCGTATAACCGAATTGAGCAAACTTATGAGCACTTTGGTGTTGATGAGCGCTACAGTTCTAGCCGTGCAGAGCCAACACCTGAAGCGAGTACATCAGATTCTGGCTTAACGTATAACCTTGGTGCAACGTATCAGCCATCTGAAGATTTATCTGTATTTGTAAATCATTCAAAAGGGCGTACAGCGTATAGTGTATTAGGCTCTGTGGCAGGTAACGAAGCTGACCGTGAAGATTCAGAGTCTATAAGTAACGACCTAGGCTTTAGATTTAAAGCATTTGATGACCAACTACTCGCATCTGTTGTTATATTTGAAAGCTCTCGTACTAATTTAGAATACGCAAACCCGCTTTATGACGCATTAACATCAGGCTCAGATGTACCTGAAAGCTATTATGATGGTAAAGAGCAAACAAAAGGTGTTGAGCTTGATTTAAATGCTTACTTGAACGATAAATGGAAAGTAAACGTAAACGGTATTTATCAAGATGCACGTGACAAAAGTAATCCTAATAGCAGCAGTTACGACACACGCCAAAAAGGTGTGCCTTACGTAACAGCAAGTACGTGGGTAACCTACTACGCAGATATGTTTAATTTACCTGAAGCTGTAAATATAAGTGGTGGTATTACGTTTGTAGATAACAGAAGTACTAATTCAAGTTCATTCTCGATTCCTGATGGTTATGTACCAAGTTATACGACTTACGATACAGCTGTATCGTATACAACTGATAAATGGCATATGCAGTTAAACTTAAATAACTTGTTCAACAAAAAGTATTACTCAAAAGCGATGTTTTTAGGTGGTATGCCAGGGGAAGAGCGTAATGCAAAACTAAGTTTTAGTTACACACTTTAATTGGTTAACCTGAACTCTGGATAAATAAATCTATCTCAAGCAGCTATTTTCAGCGCTCAGGTTAGTTAAATACTTAAAAAGCACGGTTTTCTAATTTAGAAGCCGTGCTTTTTTGTGTTTTATAAACGCTTAATCTAAATTAAATAGTAACCACTATGCGACCGTTAATTTCACCTTTGAGCATATCATCAAAAATTTCGTTAATGTCCTCTAAGCGTTTTTCTTCAATAATCGCTTTTACTTTACCTTGCGCTGCAAATTCCAAGCATTCTTGCAAATCTTTACGCGTACCAACAATAGAGCCCACTACTGAAATGCCATTAAGGACAGTATCAAAAATAGGAAGTGGCATATCCTCTGGAGGTAATCCCACGAATACGCATTTACCGCCACGGCGTACACTTTTATAGGCTTGTTCAAACCCCGCTTTAGACACCGCAGTACACACAACACCATGCGCGCCACCTACTTGTTCAAAAATAGCTTCGCTTGGAACCACCTCTTTAAAATCGAGGGTGATATCTGCGCCTAGCTCTTTAGCAAGCGCGAGTTTTTCTTTACCTGTATCAACAGCTATTACATTAAAACCCATTGCTTTAGCGTACTGTACTGCTAAATGACCAAGCCCGCCCACACCAACAATAGCAACCCACTGTCCTGGTTTAGCACCGGATACTTTTAATGCTTTATAGGTTGTAACACCTGCACAAAATAATGGAGCAGCCTCAGAAAAACCGAGTTCTTCTGGTATTTTTACAACGTAGTCGCCATGCGCTAAACAATATTCTGCATAACTACCGTCAATAGAATAGCCAGTATTGTGCTGCGATAAACACAGTGTTTCTTTACCATCTAGGCAAAACTCACAGTGCCCACATGCACTATAGAGCCAAGGAATACCGACTCTATCGCCAACTTCTAAGTGCTTAATGTTGCTTCCGACTTTTTCGATAACACCGACACCTTCGTGCCCTGGTACTAATGGCATTTTTGGTTTTACTGGCCAATCCCCATGACAGGCATGTAAATCGGTATGGCAAACGCCACAGGCCGCTATTTTTACTAAAACATCGTTTATTCCCACCTCAGGAATTGGTAAGTCTGTTATTTCTAATTTACCTTTGTATTGAGTATTAATTGCAGCTTTCATAGTCATTCCATCGTATGTGAAGAAAATTAAAGATAAGGATTTATTTATGTATTGTTGTGTACAACATATCCTAATATAGATGTATAAATATTAATCTAAATCATATTTTAGTCATTTAAATTAACTTATAAGCCTGCTAAGAACTTGCTATCCATAATGAGCGTGCTAGCATTTACTTTCTGAAATTACTGAAAGTTACTAAGCTATGAGTTTATCCGAAAAGAATTTTGCCTTTGTAATGCATTGTGGTGAGATGGGCAGCCGATGGGGATTCAATCGTACGATCGGACAAATGTGTGGTTTGCTGATTATTACTAAAAACCCAATGACAGCTAATGAGATTGCAGATGCGCTTAGTATTTCTCGCGGTAATGTAAGTATGGGCATTAAAGAGCTGCAATCGTGGCAGTTAATTAAAGTACAGCATATTCCTGGCGATCGTAAAGAGTACTACGCCCCTGCTGGCGATATTTGGGATATGGCAAATCGCGTATTTGAAGAACGTAAAAAACGTGAAATTGAGCCCACCTTAACACTACTACGCGATAACTTATTAGACGAAGCCAGTAACGACGATGAACTTTACGCACAAAAACAAATGGGTGAGATTCACAACCTACTTGAAACCGTCACTAAATGGTCATCAGAACTACAGCGTTTAACGCCAGAGCAACTTAATAAGCTAATGAAGCTAGGTTCTGGAATTGGTAAAGTTATTGACCTAAAAGAAAAGATATTCAAAAAAGAATAAAGCCGCAATTGCGGCTTTATTTATAGGTATATTTTAAAAATTAGATTTTTGGATAACCAATTCTATCCGACAAGTAACCTACACTAGTAGCAAAGTAATACGAGCGATTCCAATGCATAAACACTTTGTAGTTATCGTACGCTAAGTACATACGTCCATTTATATCATCAGGCATAACCAGCGCAGCACGTACGTCTACATTAGGTAAATCAGAACCATCAGCTTTACGAACACCCAGTGCTTGCCAATCAGCTAATGAGCGCTCTGAGTCGTTCCAATATTCTAACCACTGCTTGCGAGTTTTTGTACCACGCACTAAAACGTATTTACTATCAAAGTTTTCAGGTAACTGAACTTGGCGACCCCACGTAAGAGAGTCATTCCAGCCTTCTTGCTTTAGGTAATTAGCAATTGAGGCAAAAGCATCTTCTTTTGTAGTCCAAATATCTTTGCGACCATCATTATTGTAATCAACCGCGTAAGCATTAAAAGAGGTAGGCATAAATTGCGTTTGCCCCATTGCGCCTGCCCAAGAGCCTTTAAATTTATCAAGCGTTATGTGGCCCGACTTTAAAATATCCAGTGCAGCCCAAAGTTGGCGCTTATAAAGTGCTTCTCGGCGTCCATCAAAAGCAAGTGTCACTAATGATGAAATAACGTTATGACCGCCTTGAATTGTACCAAAGTTACTTTCAAGCCCCCAAAGCGCGACTATAAAGCGTGCTTGTACGCCAAACTCTTTCGCTACTTTTTCAAGTACCTCTTTGTTTTCTGCGTAAAGCTTACGTGCGCGGTCAATCTTCCATTGTGGTACACGTTTTGGTAAATACGTTTCAAGGGTTTCTTTTACTTCTGGCTGGTTTTTGTCAGCCGAAACCACTTTTTCTTTATACGTTGCTGTTGCAAACGCATCGTCAATAAGTTTGGCTTCGTAACCTTTTGCGATAGCTTCTTGCTTTAAATTCGCTAAATAATCTTGAAATTCAGCCTGAGTTTTTGCCATAACAGGTGAGCTTAAACATACACCACATAATATAACGATAAGTTTTTTAATCACTATCAACTCCATTGTCTTTTCGTAATTGGCTTAGCAAATTTTGCTCAGGTGGTGGAATTTGTAAGTAGTAGCCTTTATCAGGATTTGATAACGCTGCTTTTACAGTTTCTAAATCTGCCCCACCTAAATGCTCACGTTTTGCTAAATTGATGATCATCACATAAACAGGTTGACCAAACATAGCCATCAAAGGTTCCGGAACTTTACTAAAATCATCTCTTTTTTCAACAAATAAGAACGTATCCGCTTTTTTCTTACTTTTATATACTGCAGTGAGCATTATGGCCCTATAAATTCTTGCTTAACAATGCCGCACACTATAACATGAGAGTAATAATAAGTTAGAAAAATTAGATTAGAAATTTCAATAAAGGCCCTATTCAGCCTACGTTTATCTAAAATTAATTTCTAATCAGACAAATCAATTGAGCGTGTATGTCGGACCAAATTTTTGAGTTAAAAGGGAATCTTTTTACGTTATCAGTTTTGCATCTTTATAGTACTGATATAAACCTTTTAGCAGAACAACTGTATGTAAAAATAGCCCAGGCCCCTAAGTTTTTTGAGGGTGCGCCTATTGTCGTTAATTTAATAGAAATTAAAAACAGTTCACTTGATTTTGTTCACTTAAAATCATTAATCGAGCGAATGAGTTTTAATGCGGTTGGTGTGTGTAATGGCTCAGATGAGCAACATACTCAAGCAAAGGCTGCTGGCTTATCTGTTTTAAATTATTCACAAGACGTTAAGAGCGAACCTGTTAAACAAGAGCCCAATACATCGATTGTAGAAAAAACGGTGCATTTACCAGCGCAAATTATCAGCGGTACAGTTCGCTCTGGACAACAAGTTTATGCAAAAGATAGAGATTTGATAGTACTTGGCGCAGTTAGTCATGGTGCGGAAGTCATTGCCGATGGGAATGTGCATATTTATGGCACCCTACGCGGTCGCGCTATTGCAGGCGCAAAAGGTTTTAAAGAAGCACACATTTTTTGCCAAAAACTTGAAGCCGAGCTGGTTTCAATAGATGGTAATTACTGGATCAGTGATTCGCTACAAGGTGAACATTGGGGAAATGCAGTGCAAATACAACAAAAAGACGAATCATTAGAAATTTCAGCTTTGGTTAAAGGATAAATCTCATGGCAAAAGTAATTGTCGTTACCTCAGGTAAAGGCGGTGTTGGTAAAACAACATCAAGTGCTGCAATTGGCACAGGCTTAGCGTTAAAAGGCTATAAAACAGTTATTATCGACTTTGATATTGGTTTACGTAACTTAGATTTAATTATGGGTTGTGAACGCCGCGTTGTTTATGACTTTGTAAATGTAATTAATGGTGAGGCAAACCTTAACCAAGCGCTTATTAAAGATAAACGTGTAGATAAATTATTTTTACTACCTGCTTCACAAACTCGTGATAAAGATGCTTTAACACGTGAAGGTGTTGAACGCGTACTAAATGAACTAAAAGAAGACTTTGATTACATAGTATGTGATTCACCAGCAGGTATTGAAGCTGGCGCTATGATGGCGATGTACTTTGCTGATGAAGCAATTGTTACAACAAACCCAGAGGTGTCGTCAGTTCGAGATTCAGATCGTATTTTAGGTATTTTACACAGCAAATCAAAACGTGCTGAAGAAGGCCTAGAAAATATTAAAGAACACTTACTATTAACACGCTATAACCCTGGTCGTGTTGAAAAAGGTGAAATGCTATCGGTAGAAGATGTGCAAGATATTCTGTCAATCCCATTATTAGGGGTTATTCCTGAATCGCAAGCGGTATTAAGTGCTTCAAACTCAGGCCAACCTGTTATATTGGATACAGAATCTGATGCAGGCCAAGCTTATTCTGATGCAATTAACCGCTTACTAGGTGAAACCGTCGATTTTCGCTTCTTAGACGTTGAGAAAAAAGGCTTATTTAAACGGATTTTTGGAGGTTAACGTGTCTTTACTTGACTACTTCCGCTCAGAAAAGAAAAACAGTGCGTCACTAGCAAAAGAGCGATTGCAGATCATTGTCGCGCACGAGCGTTCTCAACGAGGAACGCCGGATTACTTACCACAATTAAAACAAGATATTTTAGATGTGATCCGTAAATACGTGAACGTAAGTACCGATGCAGTTCAGGTTCAGTTTGATCAAAACGAAGACGATTTAGCCGTACTTGAGCTAAACGTTACACTACCTGATGAAGAAAAGAAGTAATTGAAGAAAGGGCGCTTTATAAGCGCCCTCTTTATTTTCATTTACTTTGTAATAACTTTCTAAATATCTACGTTTTAATCCCTTGCATGCAACTAAAACTTTTCTACTATGTAACACAAAAATTATAGATAATACCAATTCGCTTAATTAAGTGATCTATTTTGAGGATGGAAAAACGTGTTGATAGCTAGGCAAAAAAATCGCTATTTAGTTGTTCTAAATGAGATTTTTTTAACACAGGTAACGACACGTTTAGCGCCGCAAAATGATTAAGTATTATTGCGGATTGGTATATGTATTACACAGTAAAAAAATATCTAGTCTTAAGTATCCCATTCTTTTAAAGCGTCTTTAACATAGGTATAACGCCAAGAGCTTAATAAATCAGGTTTTATATGACTTTGTTTTTGCTCATTAGTTAACTTCCAATTCCAACTAATCAATTGATTAATTTGCTTTTTAGAGGCCATAACGTCTTCTGGTATATTGTGCTCTTTAGCGACTTTAGTGATCTTTTGTTTAATATCTTTGGCTACTTTTTTATAGGTAGGAAAATCAATTAAGCGCTTAAGTACATCAGGATGCTGAGCATCAGGAACCGCTTTGGCAACTTCAATACACTTTATTATATCTACACCAGAGCGATTAACTTCAATTGCTTCAACTCCTGGAATTTGACGTAGAGCGTTTAAACTTGAAGGACCACGTTTGGCAATTTCAGTCATGTTATGTTCTTTTAACACAAAATTTAGCGCTAAATTCTTCTTAATGGCTTTGTTTCTACGCCATACAGCAAGTTCTTTTAAAACCGCGAGTTCGTGCGGTTTGAGTTGCCATGCATTTTTAATATCTTTATATAAAAGCTCGTCTGGTGTTTGAAATGCACGTTTTTTTGCAATCAGCTCACTCTCGTTTATTACAATGTCAAAGAACCCAGCGGCATTAATACGCTCTATAATCAGCTCAAAACACGGCAATAAGTAAAAAGTATCTGCAGCAGCATAATCTAACTGTTTTTTAGTTAACGGACGTTGCAGCCAGTTAGTGCGTGACTCACTTTTATCTATTTCAATACCTTGCAACTCTTTTACCATAAGGGCAAAGCCCATACAGTTACCTTCCCCAAGTAACTGCAACGCAAATTGTGTATCAAAAAGTGGGGATGGAACAAAGCCTGCGTATTTTTGAAAAACCTCAATATCTTCAGAAGGAGAATGCAGTACTTTTAAAACACTAGGATCTTTTAGTATTTCCCAAAAATCGAATAATGAGAGCTCAGCTAACGGATCGATAAGCGCTAAATGCTCACCATCAAAAACTTGGATAAGTGCAACTTCTGGATACAAAGTGCGACGACGCATGAACTCAGTATCAATAGCTAAAATAGGCTTATTTTTTATTTGTTCAACAAAAGTGTTCAGTTGATTTTGGGTTTCGATCAATTGGTATTGCACTTAATCTCCTACAATAAAAAAGCCGACATATGTCGGCTTTTTTATAGGTTGCTAATCTTTCAAGGCTCTTCGGAGTATTTTACCTACGTTAGTTTTAGGTAACTCATCCCTAAACTCTACCAGTTTTGGGACCTTGTAATTAGTTAAATTATCACGACAGTGACTTATTATATCTTTTTCAGTTAAAGAAGGGTCTTTTTTAACAACAAAAACTTTAACTTGTTCGCCACTTACATCGTGAGGAATACCAATAGCAGCAACTTCAAGCACACCTTCGTGCATAGCCACTACCTCTTCTATCTCATTAGGGAAAACATTAAAGCCAGATACAATGATCATGTCTTTTTTGCGATCTACAATAAAGAAGAAACCTTCATCGTCATAAGTTGCAATATCACCTGTTGCAAACCAGCCATCTTTTAAACATTCAACTGTTGCATCTGGTCGCTTGTAATAGCCCACCATAACCTGCGGGCCTTTCACACACATTTCACCTGGTTCACCTTTAGCGGCTTCTTCACCGTTATCAAGTATTAGCTTAATCTCAGTATTAGGCGCAGGCAAACCAATAGAGCCATTATATGCTTCTAAATCATAAGGACTAATAGTTACTAATGGAGAACATTCTGTAAGGCCATAGCCTTCCATTAATTTTGAGCCAGTCACTTTTTGCCATTTTTCAGCAACAGGACGTTGCACGGCCATACCGCCACCAAGTGACATTTTTAAATGACTGAAATCAAGCTCAGCAAAACCTGGTGTGTTTAATAAACCGTTAAATAACGTATTAACACCAGTAATAGCAGTGAATTTATGCTGACCCAGCTCTTTAACGAACCCAGGCATATCTCGTGGATTTGTGATTAATATATTTAAACCACCGTACTTCATAAACGTCAGGCAGTTAGCTGTTAAAGCAAATATATGATAAAGCGGTAAAGCGGTAACAACAACTTCTGTACCACGATTTAACACTTTGTCTAAACAGCCTGAAACTTGCTCAAGGTTACCAACCATATTGCCATGGCTCAGCATTGCCCCTTTTGATACACCTGTTGTACCACCGGTGTACTGTAAAAAAGCAAGATCTGACAAGCTCATTTTAGGACGTGTATATTTAGTTTCGTCTGCAGCTAAAACGTCTGAAAAGTTAATTGTGTTTGGTAAGTTGAACTTTGGCACCATTTTTTTAATGTGCTTCACAACAAAGTTAACTATGTGCTTTTTAAGCCCACCAACCATGTCGCCTACTTGCGTTACTACAATGTGTTTAACATCAGTGTGTGCAAGTGACTTTTCAAGTGTGTCAGCAAAGTTTGCTAAAATGAAAATAGCGGTAGTGTCAGAATCCTTTAGCTGATGCTCTAATTCACGCACAGTGTAAAGTGGGTTAACATTTACAACCACACAACCTGCACGTAAAATACCTAAAATGGTTACTGGTGTTTGTAGTAAGTTAGGCATCATTACGGCAACTTTGTCGCCTTTTTTAAGACCTAAATCATTTTGAATGTAGGAAGCAACTTTTTTTGTTGCTGTATCTATTTCGCTATAAGACAGCGTTTTACCCATATTAGTAAATGCAGGTAAATCGGTGTAGTCAGTAAAACTTTTTTCGAACACTTCGAGTAACGAGTTGTAATGCTCAGGATCGATTGTTTCAGGCATACCCTCTGGGTAGCGCTTAAGCCAGATTTTTTCCACTCTTAGCCCCTGTTTATAATTATATTTTTATTAACCTTAATCTAAGTAAGGCGCTTTAACAATTGAGCAAATACTCTAATGGAGGAATAATCCCACATTTTACGTAAACTTACAATTAACATGCACCATTTTGCAGCATAAAGTCTTGAATATGCTTAAAACATAGTTCACTACTTTGCATATGACAGTGGTGCCCACCATCTACATTAATTACCTTTAAGCTATTGTAATAACTAATATACTTTGCCAGATTTTGTTTTACAAACGAATAACCTTCGTTACCTAAAATTAATTGACACGGTGCAATTAAATCTTTTATTGCACCAATACATTGCGCCTCATTAAACCTAAAACCTGAGTGATTTTTAAGCTTTGGATCAGTTGTTAATGTATAACCATCTAAAACCGATTTTATATTTCGCTGCATTAAAAGAGCAATAAGCTCACTATTCAAATCGGTTGTTTGAGCACGTGCTTCATAAATAAGCTCTTTCGATTTATAAACTTTCTGCTTCTTATTTTTTAAACGCGCTCTATTTAATACTGCACTTTTTAGCTGTTCACATACGCCTTCGCTGGGAGTTGTAACACACCCAATCCCCTCAATAAAGGTAACAGATTTTACATAATTACCAAAGCAACTAGCAAAAAGCCCTGCAACCATGGCTCCCATCGAATGCCCAACTAAATGCACTTTTTTAACACCAAGCGCATTAATAAGTTGGTACACATCATCAATATAATCAACAAAATAATAATGTGCATCATCACTTCGCCAAGATGATAAACCATGCCCGACAAAATCAATACAGTACCAAGTGTGCTTTGGCTTAGCTTTACTTAACATTGGTATAAAACTGTGGCAGTTATCTAACCAACCATGCAACGCTATTACTATTTCATCCCCAGAACCTACTTTTAAGCCATGAATATTCAAGTTATTGGTTTCAATATTAAATGGCTGCACGGCAAGTCCTTTATTAATTTAGAGCATCATTATTTATAGCATACAAGTTGTCAGACCACTAACTTAGAAAATGGTGCCAAATTCACGATTTAATTATCTTCGTGATGAAAAAAGAAGCAAAGCATAATAATTAAACATAACATTATTAATAACTTAAACTAAAAACAACAAACTAACCGTTTTTAATAAGCTTACTCTGTATGTATTTTGAACAATTTAAAAATGGCGGCATTGTATATACTTAACTTATAACTAGTATAATTTAAATAAATAGAACTAACAGCGTTAACTATAATTTTATGTATATAAAATCAAAGTATAAATTATAAATATCTCAGATATTCATTTATTTATCATCCTATCTGTATACAATATCAGCGGCTATTAAATAAGGTACACTCATAAGGTACAACCATGAAAAAACAGATCAGCTTATTGGCACTTTTATGCACCGCTTCTGGTGCTTACGCAGAATCAGCACCTAAAAATGTAATTTATATGATTGGTGACGGCATGGGTCCGGCTTACACCACGGCTTATCGCTATTTTAAAGATGACCCTGCAACAAAAGAAGTAGAAGGCACGGTTTTTGACACTATTTTAAAAGGCATGGCTCACACCTACCCTGATGACCATACTTATGTAACAGACAGCGCTGCGGGTGCTACAGCGCTTAGTAGCGGCCATAAAAGTTATAATGGTGCAGTTGCTGTAGATACAGATAAAAAGCCAGTTAAAACCATGCTTGAAATGGCAAAAGAGCGCGGTATGACAACAGCGCTTGTAGCAACTTCACAAATAAACCATGCAACACCTGCTAGCTTTACAGCTCACAATGAATCTCGTTACAACTACGATGATATTGCCAACGATTATATTGATAATAAGATTGCTGGTAAATTACCTGTTGATTTAATGCTAGGTGGCGGTACTAAATATTTTATTCGTGACGACCGTAATTTAGTTGAAGAATTTAAAGCGGCAGGTTACCAATACGGTGACGATATTAATAATCTGGGACAAATTACACAAATACCTGCCATAGGTTTGTATGCAAGCAAAGGCTTGCCATTTGCCCTTGATATGAACCCAACTCGCCTTACTCAGTTAACATCTAAAGCGCTTGGTTTACTAGATAACCAGAATGAAGAAGGCTTTTTTGTGATGATTGAGGGCAGCCAAATTGATTGGTGTGGTCACTCTAACGATATAGCGTGTGCGATGGCTGAAATGGACGACTTTGCTAAATCAATCGAAAAAGCAAAAGCGTACGTTGATAAAAATAAAGACACTATACTTGTAGTTACAGCCGATCACTCAACGGGCGGCTTAACTATTGGTTCGCACGGCCAATTTAAATGGGAAACAGACGTAATTAAAGGTGTTAAGGCAACGGCTAGTAAGTTAACAGACAAACTTATGGAGTCTAAAGACTTAAAACCAGTATGGACTGCTAACACCAATATTGAATTTACAACTGAAAACCAAATCAAACTTGAGCAAGCTAAAAAAATGGGAGAAAAAGCGCTTAATTTAGCTGTTAAAAGTATTATTAGTGATGCAAGCTTTACTGGCTGGACAACTGGCGGACACACCGCTGTAGACGTTCAAGTATTTGCCTATGGCAAAGGCAGTGAGCAATTTATTGGTTCACAAAATAATACTGATATTGCAGATAAGCTGATTGGCTTTATTGAGCAGTAAATTTCACCTCGTTTTGAACACAAAATGCCCGAACACATGTTCGGGCTTTTTATTGAATTTTATCGCTGTATTTATCTAAAACGCTCAATTAAGCTTTAAGCGTATATATCAACACCTATTAAATTTTGTACTTCGGCTCTGCGTTCTAAATTAGCAAATTCAGTATAAGTAGAAATCGCTTTACTTACTTGAGCTGTCGGTTGGTCGTAAATTGTTTGGCTGTATTCATTGCTTTTAGCACTGCTTTTAAACAGCTGATTAGCAAGTTCGACGCCCTCGACACTGCTTTTTACATAATCGGTATTCGTTTTTTGAGCAGCCGGATGGTCTAATAAACTCTGTGGTTTATTAGTAACAACTTTAGTAGGGCTAACCCTACCCGGAATATCCCCGGTAAAAAAACCTGAACCAATAGGCAGCGTCATTACGCGTCTCCAACCTTAATATTGTATAAAATTATGATTTAAAAACAACCAATTTGCAAATAATATGATTAGTCACGCCCTGGTAGCTTTTTCCACGTTACCGTATCTCGCACATATTTAGGTTGAGCGTCACTCGCTTTTACAACGTCACCCGCTAAAAACGCGGCTTCAACATGCGCTAACATATAACGCGCATCAGGCAATGTAATATCAGTATTAATTGTCACGTTTTCAAAGTCATTTAGCGCATCAGGATAGGTTTTAAAGCCCGTGCCCACAGCTACAGATGGCTCAGTGGTCGCTATATAGTCATTATTTAGTAAATCAGGTTTTATAACGCATTCTTGGTTAACTAAAAGCATTAGATTATTTTGCGCTTGGTAATGTGCAAAGTATATCTCCCCCATACGCGCATCTATACTTGGATAAACACTCAGGCTGCCTTTTTGTTCAAACGTTTGTTGAGCCATAGTAGCCAGTGTAGACACACCAACAAGCGGCAAATTAGTTGAATACGCTAAGCCTTGCGCTATAGCAACACTAATACGTACACCGGTGAAACTACCTGGCCCCTGGCCAAAACCGATTACGTCTAAATCTTTTAATTTACAGTTTGCTTTAGTTAACAGTTCATCCACAAGTGGAAGTATTTTTTGGCTGTGCTGCTGCGGACACTCTTCAAAATGATGAAACGTTTGGCCCTGGTAATGTAAAACAATTGAAAGTGCTTCAGTTGAAGCATCAAGGGCAAGGATATTACTTTTGATCATTTTAGTACTCTAATTAATTTGTTTTAAAAATGTATTGGCATCTTCTAAGCTTCGTGTGCGGCGCATCGGTGGTAAGCTTTTCAAAAATACTTGGCCATATTGGCGTGTAACTAAGCGATTATCACATATTACAAGTACGCCTTTGTCTTTACTATCTCGAATTAAACGCCCTACACCTTGCTTTAGCGCAATTACAGCCTGCGGTAATTGTATGTGTGAAAAAGGGTCTTTTCCCTGCATTTGGCAATCTTGCATTTTAGCTTGTAGCAATGGATCGTCAGGGGCTGCAAATGGCAATTTGTCTATAATAACACAACTTAATGTACTGCCGCGTACATCAACGCCTTCCCAAAAAGAAGCCGTGCCGAGTAATACCGCATTACCATGGCGGGTAAATTTCTCTAAAATTATACGCTTAGACATTTGCCCCTGCATATAAACTGGGTAGTCTATTTGTGTAGTTAGCCCTTCGGCCACTAAGTGCATCATTCGATAGCTAGTAAATAGCACAAAACAACGCCCTTGTGCTGATTTTATAAGCTCAAGCGTTAGTTTTACAATTGCATGTGGCATATTATCAGCGTGCGATTCGGGTAAGTAGCGAGGTAAACACAGCAGCGCCTGATTAGGGTAATCAAATGGGCTATCTACCATCATACTTTGTTTTGGTTTCAAACCTAGGCTTGCATTAAAATGCTCTAGTTTGTTATCAACCGAAAGTGTTGCAGAAGTGAATACAAATCCTGAGCCCGTGTCTTGCATCATTTGAGCAAACTTAGCTGATACATTCAATGGCGTTATATTAATTGTTAAATAACGGCGCGTTGTTTCATACCAATAACTAAAGCCGGTTTGGGCTGTATCAAAAACCCGCTCTAACTGCCCTTTAAACGCAAGTGCACGTTCAAATGGATGCTCAATTTTGTCGCTTCTATCTAGGCAAAGCTTGAGTACTTGATAAACAAAATCTAAATCACTGATCACACGATGGAGCGCCGCGCAAATTTGTTTATCGCTTAGTTTTTCTCGCCAATCGCCACGGCTGCCATCAACACCAAATTGTAAACGTAAATCAGCAACGCTTGTCTCAAGCTTGTTTAAGCTTTTACCAAGTTGCAGCATATCGGGAATTTCAGCTCTATAAATAGCACGTAAATCATTAATTAAATCTACCAACTTTTTAGTGCTAACACTTTCACCAAAGTAATCGCTGGCAATTTCGCTTAACTGATGGGCTTCATCAAATATGTAAGCATCTGCTTTTGGCATAAGTTCAGCAAAGCCACTTTCTTTTACAGCCATATCAGCAAAAAACAAATGGTGATTAATTACAACCACATCGGCATCGGCCGCAGTTAAACGTGCTTTGCGTATATAACAGCTTTGAAAATCTGGACACTCTTTACCTAAACAATTATCGGCTGTTGAATTTACATAAGGCAGTACTTTGGCATCATCTTCTATACCTATACAATCAGCCAAATCGCCCGATTGTGTTTCGCTTGCAAACTTAGCTACCATAGCTAGTTGATGCATTACGTCGGAGTCGTCAGTAGGTACATGTGCAACATGTTGATTAAGTCGGTAGGTGCATAGGTAATTGGCGCGCCCTTTTAATAAGGCGGTTTTTTTTGAAGCACTTAAAGCTTTAACTAGTTGCGGTAAATCGCGGTGATAAAGCTGCTCTTGTAGAGCTTTAGAACCTGTTGATATTATCGTGCGCCCTTTTGACTTAAGTGCAGGGGCTAAATATGCAAATGTTTTACCCGTACCCGTGCCTGCTTCAACAACTAATTGCGAACTGTTTTTTAATGCATCCGCAACAGCTACTGCCATATCAATTTGAGGTTGGCGAGGCGTATACCCATCTAAAGATAACGCTAAAGGCCCGGTTGCACTAAACAGCTGTTTGATAATACCAATCACTTTACAATAAATAATAGCGGGATTTTACGTAAGCTAAACATCAAGGGCAAGTAATTAAGTAATCGGTTTGAGTATATAAATAAGGGAGCAGAGCTCCCATTAGTTATTATTGCGCATTTATAGTTAAGGTTATTCCACTAGCTGCGCTGTACCCCTTTAAGTCAATATACCACTTACCCGCTTGTGGGTTGGTAATACTACACGTTTCAGCATTACCATTTTTATACGGTCGACATTGATATACAGATTCAGTTGATTGACTGGCAAAATTCATATATAAATCGGCATCGCCTGAGCCACCAGCCATAGTTATATTTAAAGAGGAATACCCTGCTACTAAGTCTTGTGTAAACCGCCCCCAATCTCCCGTAGCAACACTAATATCAGTTTCTGTTCGATTAATAGGTTCAATCGCTGTTGTTTCATTATAATTGGCAATAAGAGAAATATTAGCAATAGCGTTCCATGCTTCTACCATAACGTAATAAATACCGTTTTGGGCACTCGCAATATCACAACGTTCATTGCTCGATGATGTTGTACTTTTACAATCAAAATTTTCTAATGTAGGCGCTGTATTAAATTTAACATATAGGTCTGCATCACCACTGCCCCCTGAGGTAGTAAAGTTTAAGTTACTTGCATTATTAGGTACCTGTAGCGTATAGATAAGCTGCGCTTTAGCATCACCTGCAAGGCCAGAAACTGCAACACCATTTTGTAACTCATTATTAGCTGGTGGCATTATATCACCAGCATTTTTTGCCATTTCAGCTAAATAACTCACAGCAAGTTTTGCAAATTTACTAGCGTGGTCAGCATCAGAATTAGCGTCATTCTGTGTATGAATTAACGGATTAATATCAGCCATCCTAGATTCAAATGGCATTGATGCTGCAAAGCCTTGTTGATACCATGATGCATGATCAGAACACCCATACCCACATTGGTCAAAACCATAGGTAATGCTAGGTAAGTAGGTATCAATTAACTGACCTAAAAATTGGTTTTGAGCATTTGTAGTGTAATCAGTCATCATTACAATATCTTCGCTACTGCCATTGTTTCCAGTCATATCAAATTGCACCATGCCGATCACATTTTTTCCTTGTGATTTATAAGATGAAGCAATATCTTTTGAACCTCTTAAACCAACTTCCTCTGCAGCAAAAGCCATTATATGAATTGTTTTTTGCGGTTTATAATCATTTTCAACAATCGATCTTAACACTTCAGATAATACAGCAATCCCCGATGCATTATCATCAGCCCCTGGTGAGCGACCGTTGCTTGGATTTGATTGATTAATTGAGTCTAAATGCCCACCAATAATGACAATTTCATCAGCCTCTTCATCTCCTGCAATAGTAACAATGACCGACGACTGCGCCCAGCTATGAGTAAAGTAATCAACATTTATATCATTACGTGTAGCTGCTAACTGTTGCCAGTAATCTTTTAGCCATTGTGAGGCTTCTACCCCAGTTTGAGCCGTGTAATAGCGATTATAAAAGCTACTCATCGAATTAACTGTGTTCGTCAAATTATTTGGACTAATACTATTTATTAATTGCTGAGTTGTTTGCGGATTGTTAATGCTATATGTAGCAGCTAACGCACTTAGATTTTGATTTTGAACAGAAGCTAACTGCTGAGTGTATTCATTAGCCTCGATTAACGAATCATGAGCAACAAACCCTCCACAGCGATGATAATTATCATGCATAAACTCACTTAAATGAGCAATATTTGCAGGCCTTATTTTTAACAAATTCACTGTTTGTAATGTTGTATCTTGTATACTCAATAATTCATCATTTGGTTTAAGCGAGTTTTGAACCTGTTTATAATGTTTGGCTGCAACGGGATCTATCGTTACCCAAACACTTTCAGTATCTTGTGCGTATGAGGGTTGGGTAAGTAATAAAGTACTAGCACTAAATAGCATAATTTTTATCGCGTGTTTCATTAATTGATACCTTTTAAGTCGAGTAATGCATTTGAGACGAGGGAGTTTTGAAAAATAAAAAAGGGAGCGAATGCTCCCTAGAAATTAACTTAATTGGCTGAAATACTTAATGTTATACCGCTTGCCGCGCTATAACCTTGTAAGTCTATATACCATGTACCTGCTTGAGGATTTTCTATCGTACACGTTTCAACGTTTCCATTTTTATATGGGCGGCACTCATAAGAGCTAGTACTAGATGCTGAACCAAAATTTACATATAAATCAGCATCACCAGAACCACCGGCCATTGAAATATCGAGTGAAGAATACCCTGCATCTAAATTTTGCGTAAAGCGTGTCCAACCACCTGAAGCAACACTCACGTTGCTTTCTGTACGGTTAATTGGCGAAACACCTCCGCCAGTAGACCCGTCATAACTACCTGTTAATGAAACGCCTGAAATAGCATTCCATGCCTCTACCATAACGTAGTATGTACCCGCTTGAGCACTACCTATAGAGCAGCTTTCAGTACTTGTAGAAGTTGTACTGTTGCAATCATAAGTGCTAAGTGTCGGTTTGCTTCCAAATCGTACGTATAAATCTGCATCGCCTGATCCACCATTTGTATTAAACACTAAATTACTTGCTCCAGCAGGAACCTCTAGCGTAAAAAACAACTGCTCTTTAGCTGAGCCACTTATACCAGTACGAGTTACGCCATTAGTTAAAGCTTCATCGTTAGTTGGAGGAGGTGTTGAGCTACACGTGCTACCTGAACTTAAATTAGAGTTTACTCCCACAGCACTTAGCGCTGCTTGTACATCACTTGGGTCATAGTTTAAATCACAAGCTGCATCCATTACGCCATTACCGGCTAAATCCCAATTTGTACTTGCGCTCCAATAAAGCTGATTAGCTCTAGTCATTACAATAAATGCTTTTTTTGTATCCCAACCGGGTGTGGTAGCCAAATTATAAAAAGCTTTATTAAATACACCAGAGCTATGGTGCACATCCATCCCAGAATAATAACTTGATTGGTTATCTATTGAATTACCATCTTGCGTTGGATTATTCATGTAGCGAAGCGCACCATTGCCTTTAAATATGTCTTGGCCGACAAGCCAATCATTAGTGCCTTTCATATAAAATTCGGCCGCTTCACCCGCCATATCAGAAAAGGCTTCATTTAAACCGCCTGATTTTCCGTTGTACACTAAGCCAGAGTTTTGTTCAGTAAATCCATGGCTTACCTCATGAGCAGACACGTCTAGACTAACAAGCGGATAAAACGTATTTTGGCCATCACCAAAGGTCATGGCGCTGCCATCCCAAAATGCATTTTCATAGTTACTACTGTAGTGAACTCGCATTTTTAATTGAAACGTAAGTGGTGGCGTACCGATCCAATCGTTATACATATTAAAAATTACATTTCCAAAATAATGCGCATCATTGAGAGGAGAATAAGCACCATTTATTTCTTTAAATGTATTTTCAGGACAAGTAAAAGAATATGCAGACGTACCACTAGTACCACCGTTGAGGTTTATGGTGCGCACGTTTGTGTTGTTCATCGTACAGTTATTGCCTGACTGGGTAACATCTAAACTATCAAAGTCAGTACCATATATGTATTTTCCTGTTTTTAAATTTCCACCTGGACCTGTAGCATCTGCATGCTGAAGATTGTCAAAGCTAAGTAGCACTTCGCCAGAGTTAGCATCAATAATCTGATAGGGTCTAGAAGGCGATTTACCATAGGTGACATACGACACCTCATAAACCAAGTGCGCTTTGCTTTGCTGATCGACCCAAATAGCCAATCTTGATTTTTCATTATGTTTTTTTAAGCCAATTGTTTTTGCTGCAATACCCACATTTTGGCTTTGGAGCATCGCCTGTTTAGCTGATAATTTAGCACTAACATCGCTTATATCACCTTCAATGTCATACACTGCCGCGCCGTGCGCTTTTTTTAGCATGCCGTTTTTAAATGTTAAGCTTAGTGTATCCCCTATCACGGGTAACCCCTGGTAGGTTTGTTGATACCGGCGAGTCACCTCCCCGTTATTGCTTGTAAACTCTTTTAATACAACTAATTCGTTCCTTACACTCAACCCAATCAATTCTTGAGGACTTGTAGATAATATTGATGCAGAGTTTGATTGCACCATAGTATTTATAGCCTGTTGTTGATTTAGGTATTTCTTATTCGCAGCTACTGCATCTGTTGCTTGAACAAAAGTTAAAGCAGCAAAAGTTGCTAATGTGATTTTTGATAAATTCACGTTTACGCTCCGTTAAAATATTTAGTTTGTAGTGGAATTGTATTAACCGGAACCATCTGTACCCGATTAAGGATCAAGCATATGTTACAAATTGAAGATTTAAAAATTAAACATTTAATTTACACGTAAAGTATTAGTTTAAAATTTAAACTATTCTATTACAGTGAGTTACTGATTTAGTGACAAGTAATCAAAACCTCTATTTTACATTTTGTAAACATATATTTACTTAAAATTACATTAGCCAGTATTTAAAAAAGGATTAGAAAAAATTGAAGAAGTTTAAAAAATGGCTTGTAAAAACAAAAAATAGAGTTTTATTTTTTGATTAACTGAGAGTGGTAATTAACGCAG
This sequence comes from Pseudoalteromonas sp. SR43-3, assembly GCF_014163875.1. NCBI lineage: Bacteria > Pseudomonadati > Pseudomonadota > Gammaproteobacteria > Alteromonadales > Pseudoalteromonadaceae > Pseudoalteromonas > Pseudoalteromonas sp. SR43-3. Next base: position 221,075 of record NZ_JACJEC010000004.1, read on the forward strand.
TTAAAAACATTTAAGTACGTATTAGAAGGCGCGCTTTCAACAATAGAAAAGGACTATTTAGAGCAATGTTTTATATTGGTTTAGTCAACTACCTGCACCAAGTAACCTAGTATTAAAAAGTGCATTACAAAACGTAACAATAGAAATTATAAATTAACTAAATGTCCTACAGGACATAATAAATATAGCTAATCAAACCATAAAGACTGTGACACAGATAAAGCACAGGAGTAACATATGCCGCGTTTATACTCCCCTTTTTCGTTTGTCGTTAAAAAATAGTAAGGTTAGCCAATGAATGCTTGGTATCTCATTTGTTTTCTCTCTGCCATTGCAATTTTTATTGCTTTTGCAAACCAATATATCCTCAAAATGCAAACTACAATTGCCATTACTACAGGCTCAGTTGTTATTTCTTTATTATTGATTATTGCCGTTAAATTATTAGGCGATCAAAATGCGTTAGCCATGACCCAAATTGTTTCCAGTATTAACTTTAACGAGTTATTACTCAAAGGTATGCTCGGATTTTTACTTTATGCTGGCGCATTGGAAATTAACCTTATGGCGCTTCGTAAACAGCGCTGGGAAATAACCGCACTAGTGCTATTTTCTACTATTGCTTCCACTTTTATAGTCGGTTATTTAAGTTTTTATCTATTTGCCTTATTTGGCTTTGATGTACCGTTTATATACTGTTTATTATTTGGCGCGCTTATTAGCCCAACCGACCCTATTGCCGTACTTGCAATTATTAAACAAATGCGAGCGCCAGAAGGAATCTCAGTTCAAGTAGAAGGTGAGTCGCTATTTAACGACGGTATTGGTTTAGTAATATTTACGACCATTTTTTCGGTTGCTTTTTATGGCACCGATGCACAATTTGGCGATATAGCAGAACTCTTTTTTGTAGACGCCCTAGGCGGCATTGCGTTTGGTTTGGTTATCGCTTTGGTTGGCCACTTTTTAATTATTAACAGCCGCGATGTAAACATTCGCTTATTGATAACCTTAACTATTCCTACCGCAGGTTTTGCTGCTGCAAATATTTGGGAAATATCAGGCGCACTTGCCATGGTTACGAGCGGCATATTGATGGGTAACATTACTCGTACTAAAGCAACTGAGCGCACGGGGCCTGAAGACACTCGTTACGTAAAAGATTTTTGGCATGCAACCGATAGCTTTTTAAATGCCCTACTGTTTTTAATAATAGGTATGCTAATAGTGACGATGCCAATCACGCTTGGTGAAATTGGCTTAGGCTTACTAATGGTACCTGCAGTATTACTAGCACGCTTTATTAGCGTAGGCGCACCCTTTGTTATCTTTAAACGCTTTAGAAGTTACGATAAACACAGTGTTAAAATTTTAACCTGGGGTGGGCTACGCGGTGGTCTTGCACTGGCAATGGCAGCAGCAATTCCACGCGAGCAAGTTTTTGTAGGCGGCTCTGACCTACATAACCTAATCGTTATTGTTACCTACGTTGTGGTTATATTTTCTATTATTGTACAAGGCTTAACTATTTCGCCGCTTATTCAAAGCAGTATTAAATCAGCTGAGCAAGCAAAGTAATAAATGCTTTGTGAGCAATCAACTCAGTAACCAAGTTATTATATAAATCACTTGGTTACTGTTACTCACGTGTTACAAAAACACTTTAAAGTTCTATAAATTGTTATCCTTTTTATTTATCTTCTTTGTTTAAATTAATCCGCTTGAAATGCAAATGAAAACAATTATAATTTTGGCTTTTCCTCTGTAGGGCTTTTCAATGTCCAAAAATAATTCTCACGTGTTTTTAAATTTGGTATCTCTGGGCAAACGACAATTTCATTGTTTTTTTGTGCTTTTTATAATGGCTATGGCAAGCTTTAATGTGTCGGCCTCACCTAATGAGCAAACAAAAATAAAACAAATTGCACAGCTTGCAGAGTATGTAGGTGTAGATTACGTGGCAGCTGTTGGAAATGGTGAAATACTAGACCCCGACGAATATCAAGAAATGACTGAATTTTCGCACGTTATTATTGAGCAAGCTGGACAGCTATCAAGCCAAACCAATGAGTTTGATACAGTAAAGGCACAAGCTAAAGCACTGCATACAGCGATTGCCAATAAAGCGAGTGTTGCCGATGTACGTGCAGCAAGCTCAGCGCTTCGTGAGTCGCTGCTTACCTTTATGCCACAACTATCGTTACCTACATCACTGCTTCCGGTTGAGCAAACTAAAGCGCTTTTTGCTACTAACTGCTCAATGTGTCACGGCCAAAGCGGTCAAGGCGACGGTCCGCTTGCAAAAAATTTATCGCCAGAGCCTACCAACTTTACCGATGAAGAACGCGCAACAAACCGCTCATTAATGGGGTTATTTGACGCTGTAAGTAACGGCATTGACGACACGCCTATGGTTGCTTTTACCCAATTTAATGAACAACAACGATGGTCTTTAGCTTTTTATGTAGGTAGCTTGGCATTTAAAGATGTTCAAAAACCACAAAATGTAGAACAAAACATTACCGCTTCGCAGATTGTAAACCTAAACCCTGCACAATTATCGGCAGGTCAAAGTGAAGCACAAGCACATTACGTTAAATGGCTTCGTGGTAATCCAGAGCAATTATTTAGCGCTAACAAAAATCCGATAACAGTTACTCGCACGCAGTTACTTGCAGCGCAAGCTGCGCATGCTAAAGGCAATTACTCACAAGCAAGTGATTTAGCAATTAGCGCATACTTAGATGGCTTTGAGCTTGTTGAAAACAACTTAAATGCCTACGACGAAACACTGCGTAAAAACATCGAAGTACAACTGATGAACCTACGCCAAACATTCAAAAACGAAAAAGATACAGCCGTCGTTGCCGAAAAAGTAAATGCCGCACTAACGCAACTCGCTAAAGCAGATAGCATGCTAAACGAAACCAAGCTAACTGATGGCGCCCTACTTTCAGCGAGTTTAATAATATTACTGCGAGAAGGCTTAGAGGCACTCTTAGTTATAATTGCCCTTATGACTGTGCTTATTAAAACGAAACGTCAAGATGCGCTTAAGTACGTACATTTTGGCTGGGTAACAGCACTTATTGCCGGTGGCTTAACATGGGCTGCTGCGCATACATTAATAGAAATAAGTGGTGCAAGTCGCGAAGTTATGGAAGGTGCTGGTGCATTGTTTGCCGCTGTAATTTTACTGTATGTTGGCGTATGGATGCACAGTAAAACAAGTGCGCAACAATGGCAAAAATATATAAAAGACAATATAGATAAGCGTCTTGAGTCGGGAACACTTTGGGGATTAGCGGGGCTTTCTTTTATTGCCGTGTACCGAGAAGTATTCGAAACCGTATTGTTTTATCAGTCTTTATTAACGCAAAGCTCGCCTGCTCAATATTCATCTATTGCATCGGGTTTCGCGATAGCTGTAGCAATACTGGCTATTATTACGTGGGTATTAATTAAGTACTCAATTAAATTACCGGTTGCTAAGTTTTTTGCAATTACCACTTACCTATTATTTGCACTCTCGTTTGTGCTTATGGGCAAAGCCGTTATTGCATTACAAGAGGCCGATATAATAGGTATTGCGTCGCTACCAATGAGCTTTGAAATAGCATGGCTTGGTATTAAGTCAACATGGCAAGGTATTGTAGCTCAGGTATGTGTGTTCGCTATATTTAGCTTTTATATATTTAAAAGCAAAAACCAATAGTATGCCTATCTGCTTAAGAGTTTAAGCTAATTGGCATAAGCAAAATACATAGTAAAAAGGCCCGCAAGGGCCTTTTTAGTTAATTGCTTATGTATTTAGTAAAATTGGTATTATCAAGCCCATGTATCTAAATGGGGGTTTTCGTCATCATCTACGTTAGACTTTTTTTTACTATTTTGGTCGTCAAGCATATTGAGCTTTTTCTTTTTTTGTAACTCACGCCTTTTTTTATTCTCTAGCTCCACTTTTTCAGCGGCCGATCCACTTTGCACACCCGCAATATGAAAAGCACTTTTTGACTCAACTTCTAGTCTGGTTATTCTTCCTAAATAAGGAATCATGATATCCATACACACTTCCTTAGTTTACTGTTAAATTATCTAAACGCTTGGTTTGGCTAATAAACAAACAAATATATGCAAAAAATGCACTTCCCTTCTTAATATTATCGACAGTTATAAGATATGCTTTAATTAAGCTAAAAAAAACTTGCCATAATATGGCTGTTTATGTTTTTATGAATGCGAAATTTATTTAAACAGATAACAACTGAACGTTAATATAACAACGAGCAGTTAAATAGGATAAAAAATGCGCTTAAACCTGACAACAGTACATCATCACCACCATTCACCGGAATAACCTGTCAGGTCTTTCGCTGAGAGGTTATTCCTAAAAGGAACCTCTGGCGATTCAAAAAACATTGATTCATTTTCGCCCTGAGGTTCCCCTCGGGGTTTTTAGTTTTTAAATTAAAGGAAAATGAATAATGAGTAACACAAATCGTCTACGTATCGCCATCCAAAAAGGCGGCCGCCTATCTAAAGATTGTCAAGATCTGTTAAAACAGTTAGGTGTTAAGCTTAACCTTCGTGAACAACGCTTAATTGCACACTCAACTAATATGCCAATTGACGTACTACGTGTGCGCGATGACGATATTCCTGGTTTAGTAATGGACGGTGTATGTGATTTAGGTATTGTTGGCGAAAACGTACTAGTAGAAGTTCAAGCAGAACGTGAACGCCAAGGTGTTCCAAGCGAAGTAAACAAACTTTCAAAACTAGATTTTGGTTACTGTCGTCTTGCACTTGCATGGCCACAAGAGCTAGGCGCTCGCGATAAGAGTTGGTTTGAAGGCAAACGTATTGCAACTACCTACCCAGAAATTTTAACTCAGTGGTTAAAGCGCGAAGGCATCAACGCAAGTACAGTAATGCTTACTGGCTCTGTTGAAGTAGCACCACGTGCAGGTTTATCTGATGCAATTTGTGATTTAGTATCTACTGGCGCAACACTTGAAGCTAACGGCTTAATTCAAGGTGATACAATTTTAGAATCAAACGCATGTTTAATTCAAAATAAAGATCTGCAAGACGCTGACAAACTAGCACTAATCAATAAGCTTATGCCGCGCCTACGTGGTGTTAGACAAGCTAAAGAAAGCAAATACATCATGCTACACGCACCAAAAAACAAACTTGATGAAATTTGTGAAATTTTACCTGGTTCTGGTCAACCGACTCTACTTGCCCTTGCGGGTAATGAAGAATACGTAGCACTGCACATGGTAAGCAGCGAAACATTATTTTGGGAAACAATGGAGCAGTTAAAAGCCCTAGGCGCTAACTCTATTTTAGTTATGCCAATTGAAAAAATGATGGAGTAAGTACCATGCTTCGTTGGAATGAGGAATCTTCACAAGTACAAGCAGCGGCGCTAATGCGCCCTGCAGTTTCTGTAAGCGCAAAGGTTGAAGCAATATGCAAAACTATTTTAGCTAATGTAAAAGAGCAAGGCGATGAGGCCTTACTTAGCATGGCCAAAGAGTTTGATAATAGAGCTAACCCACGTTTGCGCGTACCGCTAGATGAAATTAACGCATCTGAGCAAGCACTAAGTGCTGAGCTTAAATACGCAATTGACACCGCTTATGCAAATGTTAAACGTTTTCACGAAGCGCAGTTGCCAAAAGATATTAAATTATCAACCCAGCCAGGCGTTGTATGTGAACTGAAATATCAAGCCATCGAAGCAGTCGGTATTTATGTACCCGGTGGCAGTGCTCCGCTGCCATCGTCGGTTATTATGCAAGGTGTATTAGCACAGTTAAGCGGCGCTAAAACCGTTGTACTTGCTACGCCGGTACAAGGTGATAAAGCAATTAACCCTGCTATTTTATATGCAGCTAAGTTATGTGGCATTACTACTTTGATAGAAAGTGGTGGCGCAGGCGCAATTGCAGCAATGGCTTATGGCACCGAATCAGTTCCTAAAGTAAACAAAATTTTTGGCCCAGGTAATAGCTTCGTAACAATGGCTAAACAGCTCGTTGCGCAAACTATCCCAGGTATGGCAATTGATATGCCAGCAGGTCCTTCTGAAGTATTAGTTATTGCAGATGAACGTGCAAACCCAGAATTTATAGCCGCCGATTTACTCTCACAAGCAGAGCACGGCGCAGACTCGCAGGTTATTTTATTATGTAACAGCGAAAGTATTATAGAACAAACTCAGCAGGCACTTACACGCCAATTAGCTAATTTGAGCCGCAAAGAAACAGCCGAGCAAGCGCTCGCTAATTCTTCACTTATTTTAGTTGATTCAGTTGAACAAGCATTTGACGTATCGGCGCAATACGGCCCAGAGCACTTAATTTTACAACTAGGCGATGCAACACCTTACCTAGATAAAGTTAAAAATGCAGGCTCAGTATTTGTAGGTGACTACACACCAGAATCTGCAGGCGATTACGCATCGGGTACTAACCACGTGTTACCAACATATGGTTACAGTGCAACTTACTCGAGTTTAAACTTGCTTGATTTTTTCCGTACATACACAGTGCAAACAATTACTAAAAGTGGTTTAACGCAGCTTTCAAAAGCAATTTTACCACTTGCAGATGCAGAAGGCCTTGATGCCCACGCTAATGCGGTTTCAATTCGTTTAGAGGCAATTAAAAATGAGCAATGAGAGCGCACAAGCGTCTAGCTTATTACCTAAGAATATTGCAGCCCTTGCTGCATACAGCTCTGCAAAAAGTGAAAAGCTAACCGGTACTACGTGGCTAAATGCTAACGAAAGCCCGTATGCTAAAAATCTTGAACTGAGTATTGAGGATTTAAATCGCTACCCCGACCCACAACCGCAACTGGTTATTGACCGTTACGCAGCTTATACAGATCTTGAAAGCGAAAATGTATTAATGACGCGCGGCGCAGATGAAGGCATTGAGCTTTTAGTGCGCACATACTGTGAGCCAGCTAAAGATAGTATTGCGCTATTTTTACCAACTTACGGTATGTACAAAGTTACCGCCGATACACACAACGTTGGTATTAACGCGCTTACACAAGAATTATTATTAAGTGGCAGTGCTGACGAAATAGTTGCAGCTGTTGGCAGCTCAAAGCTGGTATTTATTTGTAACCCAAATAATCCAACGGGTAGCCTAACACCACTTGATAAAGTAAAAGCGATTGCAACAGCACTTATGGGTAAAGCACTGGTTATTGTTGACGAAGCCTATATAGAGTTTTGCCCAGAGCAAAGCACCACAAAACTTATTAATGAGTTTAGTAATGTAGTGGTTCTGCGCACGCTTTCTAAAGCCTTTGCGCTAGCGGGGCTCAGAACGGGCTTTACGCTTGCACAAGCAGCAACACTAGCGCCAATTCGTAAAGTAATTGCGCCGTATCCGGTATCAGGTGTTGTAGCAAGTATTGCAGCGCAAGCAATTGCACCCGATGCAATTACATCAATGCGCCGCCAAGTTACTATTCTAAATAGCTTAAAAGCTAAGTTGGTAGATTGGCTAAACGCCTCCCCTGCTGCATTAAAAATTCTCACTGGTGAAGGTAACTTTGTTACTTTAAAATTAGCCGATAAAAACTACTTTAAAATTGCACTTGAGCAAGGTTTGGTTATGCGCGCTTTTACACTATACGGTGAAGACGACTGGCTACGAATTTCAATTGGCAGTGAACAAGAACTTGAACAAGTAAAAATTTGGTTAGATGGCTTACAAACGCCGGCTACCGCAGCATCTTTAGCAGGAAACGAAGTATCATGAGTAACCCCTATTTATTTATAGACCGCGACGGCACTATTATTGAAGAGCCAATTACCGACAAACAGGTAGATAGCCTTGAAAAGCTAGCATTTTTACCTGGTGTCATTCCTGCGTTATTACAATTACAAGCCGCAGGTTACCGTTTAGTAATGGTGTCTAACCAAGATGGTTTAGGCACAGATAGCTTTCCTACTGCTGATTTTGACATAGCACAAGACAAAATGATGGAAATAATGCAAAGCCAAGGCATTAGCTTTGACGAGGTATTAATTTGCCCACACTTTGACGAGCAAAACTGTGATTGCCGTAAACCTAAAACGGGCTTACTTACCGAGCTTATGCGCTCAGGCAAAGTAGACTTAGCGCGCTCTTTTGTTATTGGCGATCGCCAGACCGATATTGGCCTTGCTCAAAACTTATGTTGTGAAGGTATTTTATACGACGGCGATTGGAGTGCGATAGTGACAAAATTGACTACCGCAAACCGCGAAGGTCGTGTTACACGCAACACTAAAGAAACCCAAATTGATGTAGCCATAAACTTAGATCAAACTAAAAATGGCAGCATAGACACCGGACTTGGCTTTTTTGATCACATGCTTGATCAAATTCGCACCCACGCAAACATTGGTTTAAACATTAAAGCTAAAGGCGATTTACACATAGACGAGCACCACCTTGTTGAAGACATTGGTATTGCTCTTGGTGTCGCACTTAAACAAGCGCTTGGCACTAAATCGCAAATTGCACGCTATGGTTTTGCCCTTCCTATGGACGAGTGTAAAGCTGAAGCACAAATTGATTTATCGGGCCGTGCATCATTTGTATTAAACGCTAACTTTAGCCGCGAAAAAGCAGGCGACTTAGACGTACAAATGGTTGAGCACTTTTTCAAAAGCTTGAGTGATAACGCCGCTATTAGCCTTATTTTATCGGTAAGCGACGGTAACTGTCATCACCAAGTAGAAGGTTTATTTAAAGCGTTTTCACGTGCTCTTCGTATGGCAGTGGCACAAGACACGACCCAACAAACAGCCAGCTCTAAGGGATGTTTATGATTGCCATAATTAATACCGGTTGTGCCAATATAAATTCAGTACGCTTTGCGTTTGAACGCTTAGGGCAAACACCAACAGTAATTACTTCACCAGAGCAATTAGCGGGTTTTGAGCGCGCTATATTGCCAGGTGTAGGCCACGCGTCGGTTGCTATGAAACGCCTAGTAGATAACGGCTGGCAACAAGCTATAAATGAATACCAGCGCCCGCTTATGGGCATTTGTTTAGGTATGCAGTTACTGTGCGAAAGCACCGAAGAAGGTAACGTACAGTGCCTAGGTAAAATACCAGGGCAAGTAAAAGCGCTTGATGTAGGCAATTTAACGTCGCCGCATATGGGTTGGAATAACTTAAGCGTTAACAAAGAGCATGCATTAACTAAAGGGCTAACGCTTGATGAGCAAGTGTATTTTGTTCACAGCTTTGCGCACACCGTAAACGACGCCACACTAGTGAGCGGCGAATATGGTCAAACCTTTTCAGCCATTGTTGCTAAAGACAATTACGCAGGCATGCAATTTCACCCAGAGCGCAGCGCAAAAGTTGGCGCACGTTTATTACAAAATTTTGTTGATTGGCAGTTATAAGCTGCCCATTAACTAACAAAAAAGAGATTATTTGTGATTATTCCAGCATTAGACGTATTACAAAATCAAATTGTGCGCTTGTACCAAGGTAAATACGACACAGCACAGTTTTACCCTTTCGAACTTGGCGCGCGTTTAAAAGAATACGCCGACAGCGGCGCAGGTAAACTTCACCTTGTTGATTTAGAAGGTGCACGCGATCCAAGTAAAAAACAGTGGAAACATATTCAAGCTGCGACCAAAGCACTTAACGTACCGTATCAAGTGGGCGGCGGTATTCGCTCAGAGCAAGATGTAAGTGATTGGCTAAAAGCCGGTGCAAACCAAGTTGTTATTGGTTCAATGGCAGTAGAAAAACGCGAACAAGTAAAAGCCTGGATTGAGCAATTTGGCGCAGAGCATTTTGTAATTGCTCTTGATGTAAATAAAACAGCCACGGGCTGGGCACCTGCTACGCACGGTTGGTTAAGTGAATCTGAATTTGGTTTACTTGAGCTGGTAGATTTTTATGTGAGCTTAGGTGTTATCGATTTTTTATGTACGGACATCAGTAAAGATGGCACCATGACGGGCCCATCATTTGAGCTTTACGAAGACCTAACTCGCCACAACAGCACAATTAAAGTGCAAGCCTCAGGGGGCGTAAGCTCACTAGATGACATTAAAAAGCTTAAAGAGCTTGGTGTGGGCGGCGTTATTTTAGGTAAATCTTTGCTTGATGGCGCATTTAGCGTTGAGGAGGCACTGGCATGTTATCAAAACGCATAATCCCGTGTTTAGACGTTAAAGACGGCCAAGTAGTTAAAGGCGTTAAGTTTAAAGGCCATGAAATAGTTGGCGATATTTTAACAATGGCTAAAGCCTATAGCGAAGCTGGCGCCGATGAACTGGTTTTTTACGAAATCAGTGCAAGCGTTGAAAAACGCCTACTTGATGTAAACTGGGTAGAGAGCATTGCACGTAATATCGATATTCCATTTTGTGTAGCGGGCGGTATTAAATCAGTGGCTGATGCAGCGCGTGTACTTGAGCGCGGCGCTGACAAAATAAGTATTAACAGCCCTGCTATTGCGCGTCCTGAACTTATTAAAGAATTACACGATGAGTTTGGTAAGCAATGTGTTGTAGTCGGCATTGACAGCTTTTTTGATGAAATTACCGGCGAGTATTTAGTTTACCAATTAACCGGCGATCCTAATGCATCAAGCCGTACGCGCTATAAAACACAAGAATGGGTTAAACGCGTACAAGACCTAGGCGCAGGCGAAATTGTATTAAACTGTATGAACCAAGATGGCGTTCGTAACGGTTACGACAACGAGCAACTAAGTAAAATTCGCGATCTGTGTGACATTCCTTTAATCGCCTCTGGCGGTGCGGGTAGTATGCAAGATTTTGTTGATGTATTTAAACAAAGCAAAGTAGATGGTGCATTAGCTGCCAGCGTTTTTCATAAAAATGTGATTAACATTGGCGAACTAAAACAATTTTTAACAGATAACCAAGTGGCAGCAAGATTATGCAAGTAACACAACAAAACCAAGCTCAGGTCGATTTCGCTAAAAGTGATATGATCCCTGCGATTATTCAAGATGCCCGCTCTGGTGTTATTTTAATGCAAGGCTTTATGAACAGCGAAGCACTCGCTGTTACGCTTGATACCAATAAGGTAACGTTTTACTCGCGTTCAAAATCGCGTTTATGGACTAAAGGCGAGTCATCAGAAAACTACTTAAACGTAGTATCTGTGCATACAGATTGTGACTACGATTCAATTTTAGTACTTGCCAACCCAGAAGGCCCAACGTGTCACTTAGGCACACAAAGCTGTTTTGGTGATGAAGCAAAACCAAGTTTAAGCTTTTTAGCACAGTTAGAAGATGTGATTGTTGCGCGTAAAAATGATTACCCTGAAAAAAGCTACACAGCGTCATTATTTGCAAAAGACTTAAGCCGTAGTTGTCAAAAAGTAGGTGAAGAAGGCGTAGAAGTTGCCCTTGCCGCTATGAAACACGATAACGATGAGCTAACAAACGAGTCTGCTGATTTAATTTATCACCTGACTGTATTACTACAACGCCAAGGCTTAGCCCTTGAAGATGTAGTTAAATGCTTGCAAGGTCGCCATAAATAGCATTAGTTGTGACTAACAAAGAGGCTCATATTTATATGGGCTTTTTTATTTTTACAGTAAATCACGTGTGATATAGTGCGTGGCTAAATTAATCGGTTACTGTGAACTATGAAAAACTATATTACTCCTTCTATTGTCGCATTTATTTTAGTCGTCGCGTTTATTTTAGCGGGCTGTACCAGCAAAACTAATCAGACGACAACTACAGCAACCACTACTACAACGAATCAGTCTGTAAAAACCACAGTAACACCCGATGAATGCAGCACCATAAATAACCTAATAAATGGTTATGAGTCTGGTTTTAATTCAATCAAAACAGATAAAGTAAATAACCAGTTTACTAATCAATGGCGTACTAATACTCATATAATTGGAGCAAACTGTACAGTTACTTTAAATAAGTCAGAGCAAGCAAGCTACCAATGCCAAACACCTGTTAAAACACAAACGCAAACAATAAAGTCTCATCAAAAACTGGCTAAGCAATTGCGCCAATGCTTAACCAAAACAGGTTGGTTGGAAAGCCAAAAAGAAACAGCAAGTTCAATTTACAGCACCTTTGTACTTGATACTAAAACCCCTGTCATTACACTTGCTACCAATCAAGAAGGTAATGGGTTTTCTATTCGCTTTGAAATTGCTCCACCGTTAGGACTTTAATAATGCGCCAATTAAATCAAAACAACAAACCATCTAAATTTAAAACTGATTGCCTAGGAATATGCGAAAGGCGCAGCGGTTACTGCACCGGGTGTGGGCGTACCAACGAAGAAATTTTTGATTGGATAATATTATCTGAAGATGAAAAAAAAGCGATTTTAGAAACACCACGAGCAGACGCTAACTCATAACAAATAAAGCCCCTTAATGTTAAAAGTAACAGTTAACTGATTAATTAAACACTTTTTGCTTGTTGTTGCTATTCATTTTAGTTGCGCTAATACAGCTTTCGACCACTTGCTCAAATGAGCTATTAATATCTATATTTATAACATTGGGCTCATCTTCTTTTGGAACTTCTAGCGCTTCAAATTGGCTTTTGAGTAAATCAACAGGCATAAAATGTCCTTTTCTGTCCTGCATACGGCTTTTAACCAGCTCAAAATCACCAAAAAGATGTAAAAAGGTAATGCCTGTATTTCCATCACATATTTGTTCTCGGTATTTCTTTTTTAATGCTGAGCAGACTATTACCGCGACTTCATTTTTCTTTTCAATGCTAAATGCAGCATCACGTATTCTTTCGAGCCAAGGCACACGATCAGCATCATTTAAAGGCTGCCCAGATGACATCTTTAATATATTAGCCTTGGGATGTAAGTCGTCTCCGTCGATAAATTTAGCGCCAATGCGCTTTGCTAATGCATCACCCACACTTGACTTTCCTGTGCTTGAAACCCCCATTACAATATAAATACGACCTACATTTGTGTTACTCATGTATTTACCCTCGCCTTAATTTAATAATTAATTATTTTCAATGTATATATTATATTGAGTTACGGGTAACATGTTACCCGTAACAAATACGAAAGTGAAGTTAAACACACACTAAACATCATAATTCACACTGAATATAAGTAGGGAAAAATGTCAGATTTATCATTAATACTAACAGCGGTAGGCTCCATATTTTTATTGCTTTTTTTAGTAATGAAAGTACGACTACATGCTGTCGTCTCTTTGATCCTTGTTTCTATGATTGCAGGATTATTCTCAGGAATGAGCCCAGAAATAATTGCCGCTACAATTCAAAAAGGAATGGCCGGAACACTAGGCTTTGTAGCGGTGGTGGTCGCTTTAGGCGCCATGTTTGGCAAAGTAATGGAAGAAACCGGCGCGCTGGATCGCATTGCCCACACACTTTTACACCGTTTTGGAGAAAAAAACGCTAATTGGGCGCTTACCTTTACGGGCTTTATTTGTGCCCTCCCCCTCTTTTTTGATGTAGCCGTTGTACTTTTAATCGGTATTGTTTTTGCTGTGGTACGAAAAGGCGGTGGCAGCGTTGTTAAAATTGGTATTGGGCTACTTGCTGGGATAGCATCTTGTCAGGCATTTCTTATTCCTGCGCCAGGGCCGATTTTGGTTGCCTCTCAATTAGGCGCTGACTATGGTTATATGATTTTATTTGGCCTTATTGCTGCCATACCGGCAATGATTATAGGAGGTCCAATTTGGGGCTCTATTATTTCTAAATCTATTCATGTAGAACTCCCACAGCACGAACAAATCGATGATAACCAAAGAGTTGGTAAAGGCACGCCTAGTTTTGGATTAGCATTAGGTTTAATTGCTCTGCCGTTAATTATGATTAGTTTAAATACTATTGGTAGCCGCTTTGTTGAAAAAGACTCTGATTTATATAATTGGTTAGCCTTTATAGGTCATCCATTTACAGCAATTTTAGTTGCCTGCCTAATGGCATTTTATTTGCTCGGTGCAAGGCGCGGTGTCCCTAATGCTAGAATCATGGAAATTTGTGGTAGTGCCTTACAACCTGCAGGAATTATTATTCTTGTCACTGGTGCCGGTGGGGTATTTAAACAAGTATTAGTTGATTCAGGAGTAGGTACTGCACTAGGTAATTACTTAGCTGGCTCAGGATTACCGATTGTAATACTCGCTTTTGTATTATCAGCCGCTGTGCGGGTTATTCAAGGCTCTGCGACAGTAGCTATGCTTACAGCGTGTGGCTTAATTATTCCAATGCTTCAGCCTTTAGGCCTTGATGGAGCGCAGCTTGCCGCTGTCACTATCGCTATTGGTGGGGGCTCTATTGTGCTCTCCCATGTAAACGACTCAGGATTTTGGTTAGCGAGTCGCTATCTCGGTTTGAGCGAAATGCAAACTCTTAAAACGTGGACGGTAATGGAAACTATTATTGGTACTGTTGGCGCACTTGTCGCTATGATTATTTCTCTGTTTTTGTAAAATTACAGTATGTAGAGTTATCATCACACATATAAAAATTACCTGAGCCTTTTGTTATTTAGGCTCAGGTAATTAGGCACAGGTAATTAGGCTCATATAATTAGAGTATTTAAACACTTTCACCTAGATGAACTATATAACCAGTATCAATTACTTGCTTATAATTAATCCTAGCATCCAAATCTGAATTAATCCGGCTCAACAACTCTCTTCCCGCAACATTACCTATCTGATAACGAGGGGTGATCACACTTGCTAATTGAGGCACCATTGCTTGGCCAATATCATGGCCATGAAAACCCACAACCCCCATTTGGCTAGGCACTAAAATGTTGTTTCGCTGGCATTCAAAAATAGCCCCAATTGCTAAATCATCATTAGTACAAAACAAACAGTCAGTATTTGGGTAGTCAGTACGCGCTTTTTGTAAAAGTTCAGCACCTAAACTATAAGATGAAGCTTGATCAGTCATCACACTTTTAGGCGTAAAACCTTTAGCTAACATAGCATCTGAATAACCTTGAAATTTTAGGCGTGTTCGTACATCGAGCCTTGCACCTATATAAACAATATTGCGATAGCCTTTATTTAAAAGTGCCGTCGTCATATCAAAAGCTGCTTTAACGTTATCAAAACCAATCGCTTGCTGCATTGGAGAGTGATGAGTATCCATTATTTCAATCACAGGTACGCCTGACGTTTCAATCATTTTTAGCGTTCTGTCTGTGTGTGTGGTTTCTGATAAAATTAAACCATCAACGTGATACGACAATAGATACTCAACCCGTTTTTCTTCAATTTCAGGGTTGTAACCATAATGGGCTAACATTGTTTGATATCCTGCAGGCCCTGTTACGTCTTCAATACCTTTTATAACTTGAGCAAATACGTGGTTCGTTAACGATGGGACTAGTACACCAATAGAGTAGCTTTTAGCATTAGAGAGTAAATCAGGGGCTTTATTTGCAATGTAACCTAGCGTATCAATAGCTGCACTAATTTTAGTGCGAGTAGACTCTGATACTTTTTCGGGATTACGTAAATAACGACTCACCGTCATTTTGGTTACACCAACCGCATCGGCAATATCTTGAAGAGAAGAACGCTTGTTTTTTTTCATCACACACAATTAAATAAAATGTTACTTGTAACATACCAACTATTGTGAAAAATCACTACTTTTAGCCATTTTTATTTAGGTTATCGCTAAGCGATTACCCAAGAGATTTAAATAATCTAGACCTATTTTACTGTATTTGTACCAATAACATAAACAGAGGCTCAGATACTCCGAGCCTCATCGTAATTGAAAACTTATAGCAATCTCAACAATTGCGAACCAGGTAGGCCGCTTTGTGGTAATAACGCGGGGGTAACTGCAAATGCTTCTGGGATTTTACTTTTGATTTCATCCATCTTTTTACGGTTATTTTGTTTATCATAAACATAATATTTAAGGATATTTCCGTATACATCGTCTTTTGCATCAACCTTCTCTAGGGTTTTTAACGCTTTATCGTAATCATCAAGGTAAATGTATGCCAGTGCTAAGTTATCAGCAGAGCCAACATGTAGTTTCCCTTCAAGCTGTTTTGATAAATCTTCAAGCTCTGCAACAGCAAGCTCATAACGCCCTAGTTGTATATACGCGGTTGCTAGTGAATTTTTTAAAAAGTAAGGCGGGTTACTACCAGGCTCATACCATTTTTCGTAAGCACTTAGTATATCTTCATATTGCTCAAGTTTAGAGTAAACGTGATCTAGCAGCCTAAAGCTTTGTAGTTTAATTTCAGCTTCTTCAAAACCAGCAAGTTTATCTCTATTTAAGT
Source organism: Pseudoalteromonas sp. SR43-3 (assembly GCF_014163875.1). Lineage (NCBI taxonomy): Bacteria > Pseudomonadati > Pseudomonadota > Gammaproteobacteria > Alteromonadales > Pseudoalteromonadaceae > Pseudoalteromonas > Pseudoalteromonas sp. SR43-3. The sequence goes on from NZ_JACJEC010000004.1 coordinate 237,410, forward strand.
GCCATTGTTGTATGCCTTGCGCAGCTTGGTTTAACAGTTCAGGGGTATCACTTTTTGCCCCAGCAGCACTTTTTAGAAGCTGTGCAAGTTGTTGTTTATATTCTTCACTTTTAACAGGAGCCTGAGACGTATTATTACTTGGCTGCTTGTTATCTGAACTACCATCTACAATTTGCGCTGCAGCTAAAGCACTAAAAGACATTGCCGCCGCAACCATAACCAAATATTTACTTTTCATTGTTTTTTCCTTGTTTAACATTTTGATCCTCTGAATATTAAAACTCTTAGAATGAGCAATATTCAAAAGTGGGGGGGTAAAAAAGTTAGGCGAGCTTTTAGCACTTTGCTCTTGTAGCAATAAACTGGCTAAATCCAATTGGTATTTACCTTTTAGCTTTTGCATACACAACTCATCACAGCTAAGTTCGAGTTGCTCTTTTGCTAAACCAGTTAACTTTAAGCAAATAGGATTCCACCAAAAAACGCTTTCTATAAAACAAATAAGCCACGTCCAATAAATATCACCTTGTTGTAAATGAGTTACCTCGTGTTGAATGACTGAATCTAATTCTTCACGATTTACCATCGTCGACTCTAGCCAAATAACAGGCTTTATTAACCCGGTAGCAAAAGCAGGCTCTGTATGGGTTGTTAGTCTAATTGGATACTGATTGTTAATGTGTTTAAGTTCAGGACTTGGCTTTGAGTTAATGTATAAGTTTTTTATAAGCTTTACATAAAGGCTCACGCGTAATGAAAACAATCCAAAACCAGCTAAAACTAAAACTATAAAAACATTACTAAGTGATGGCAATAAGTCCCATATACTCATATCGCTTTGTAATTCGTCCTTAGTTGCTACTTGTTCAGCATTTGGTATTAATGCTTTAACATTGGGAATCAATTGCGCCACGTTGAATGTGTAACGATTTGCCCCTTCAAATAAGGATAACTGGGAAAAATATTGCCAAGGGACAAACCAACATACCAAGGCAGTCATTAAAATGTAAAAGTTTAATCGTGCTGGGGCATTTTTTAGCCCTTTTACTGTAAGCAAAATACATAAGCTAATAAGTGTGCAAGTTAGTAAATAATCCGTCATTACCCTCTCCTTTAATCTAACTTCTTATTTTTTAAAAGCGTTTGTAAATATTCTATATCTTCATCATTTAGCTTTTCTTCTTTAATAAAGTGGGCAATTAAACTACGAGAATTACCTTTAAAAAATCGTTGCATAAAACTAGGCATAGCTTGCTCCGATAATGTGTCTTGAGTAACGATTGTTCTAAAAATAATAGCTCGTCCTTCATGTCCACAACGCTCAATCGCTCCTTTGTGTTCTAACCTATCTACAATAGTTTTAACTGTTGTATAGGCTACTTTTTTATCTTTTTGCTTATCAGCTAAAAGCACCTTATGTAGTTGACTCGCGGTACAGGGTTCTTCCTGCCAGAGCAGCTGCATAATATCCATTTCAAAATCACTAAGTTTCATTGTCGCTCCTATTACTACACTTGTAGTGGTACTGTTACAAATGTAGTAGTAAGTAATCTTAGTGTCAATACAAAATTGACATGTGAATAAAAAACAAGCGGTAAAAATATAAAAGCCTTAGGAAGGTTTTATAAAAAAGGTAGATAAAATAAAGAGGTATACTTATTAATAGATTTTAGAAAAACATAAAAAACGATAGTTTATTTTCAACTAACGCTTTTTATGCTTTAAAGTTTTTTATGAAAGGTAGTGAGGTAACTATGCTTTATCGAGCGCTTGGCTTACATCGGCAATTATGTCTGCAATGTTCTCAATACCGACTGACAAACGAATTAAATCGCGACTTACGCCCGCATTAGCAAGCTCTTCATCATTTAATTGGCGGTGTGTGGTTGACGCAGGATGGCACGCAAGCGACTTGGCATCGCCAATATTAACTAAGCGTAAAATCATGTTTAGCGCATCAATAAAACGAGTACCTGCTTCTAGGCCACCAGCAATACCAAAGCTTAAAATACCCGATGCTTTACCACTGGTAATTTTCTGACTCATTTCGTTATACGGGCTTGATTCAAGCCCTGCGTAATTAACCCAAAGCACTTTTGGATGATTTTCTAAATACTCAGCCAAGTGCTGTGCATTTTCGCAGTGGCGATCCATTCTTAAGCCTAAGGTTTCAAGGCCGATTAAAATGTCAGATGCGTTTTTAGGGGCAAGCGCTGCGCCAGTATTTCTAAGTGGCACTACTCTGCAGCGACCGATAAATGCAGCTTCAGCAAAAGCTTCGGTATAAACCACATTGTGGTACGACGGATCGGGCTCGTTCATCATTGCAAAACGTGTAGCATTTGCTTTCCAATCAAATTTTCCTGAGTCGACAATCATGCCGCCAATAGCAGTACCGTGCCCGTTTATATACTTTGTCAGTGAGTGAACCACTATATCGGCGCCCAGCTCAAATGGACGGCATAAATACGGCGTAGCCACGGTATTATCAACTATAAGCGGCACACCTTTGCTGTGTGCAATACGTGCTAAACGCTCAATATCAACAATATTACCTGCCGGGTTACCAATAGATTCACAAAAAACAGCACGGGTGCTGTCGTCAATGGCATCCTCGAATGCGCTAAAGTCATCAGCTTTAATCATACGTGCTTCAATACCTTGCCTAGGTAGTGTATGAGCAAATAAGTTATACGTGCCGCCATATACTTGGCTGGTGCTCACAATATTAGTACCTACCTCGCACAAACATTGAATAGCATACGTAATAGCCGCCATCCCTGAGGCAACAGCCAGCGCACCAATTCCCCCTTCCATCGCGGCAATACGTTGTTCAAGTACGGCATTGGTTGGGTTCATTATGCGGGTGTAAATATTTCCAGGTACTTTTAAATCGAATAAATCAGCGCCATGCTGCGTGTTGTCAAATGTATAAGAAGAAGTGTGATAAATAGGCACGGCTGCCGATTTGGTCGTAGGCTCAGATTCGTAACCGTGGTGCAGTGCTAATGACTCTAATTTCATAATTATTTCCTTCAATTAATTTACCACTAACCTAGCACTTCTTGGTTATAAAATGTACATGAAATATATTTAAGGGTGTTAAGGTGATTTGATTTAAGTTAAGGCGGTTAATAGCTATGAGTTCAAGGATTATGTTCTTTTGAACTTTTTAGAAAAACCATATAAAAAAACTTTATATGGCTGTGTTCTTCCATTAGGTAGTAAGTTATTTTAAGGTTATATTTAATGAATTAGTATTAAGCACTAAATAAAACAAGCTTAATCGAAATATGTATTAGAAACTTTAGAGGACAACATAAATTACTAATATTATTTGTATTGTATGGCTCGAATATATTCAATAAGTTGGTCAACAGGAAGCGGCTTTGAGAAAAAGTATCCTTGAATCCTAATACCTTTATATCTAGATAAGTGTGTAATTAGCTTTTCATCTTCTACCCCCTCTACTACTACTTTTTTGCCTAAGTCATAACAAACTTTGATAATGGTATCTAAAAGCTTTCGTTCTTTCGTATCTTTATCCGCTCCAAGAGTAAACTCTCGATCAATTTTAATAATGTTCGCGGGCTGATTAGCAAGATATGACAAACTTGAAAAACCAGTCCCAAAATCGTCTATAGCAACATTCAAACCTGAATTAATTAATTCAAGTAATGTTTTCTCTATAGATGTCTTTTCTTGAAAGGAGGACTCAGTGACTTCAACAGTGAAATTTTTATATGTGATGTTATTTTGAGTAAGTAAATGGAGTAAGTCGATAGAAAAATTGTCTTTAATAATCTGCTTGGTTGAAAAATTAACTGCTACGGTTATATTTTGCAGTTGCGAATGTTTTTTTATATCGTGAAGGACTTGATTTAAAACTTGTTTACCTACTTGAACTATTTGACCCGTAGTTTCTGCTACAGGGATAAATTTTGCCGGAGAGATCCATTCACCGTTACAACACCACCTAACTAGCGCTTCAACACCTACAATTTGGTTCCCATTCAAGTTATGTATAGGTTGGTAGAACACTTCTAATTCGTTGTTCTTTAGAGCCGTGTGTAAATTATTTCGGATAATAATTTTTTCGCTGTGTTTATCATCCATTATTTGTTGATAAAAGTGTATTTGATTCCCTCCAAGCTCTGTAGATTTTTCAAGGGCTATATTTGCTTGCTGAAGGTTAAGCTTAAAATTAAATAATTCGGGGGTTTGATAAAATACCACTCCAGCACTTGCAGTAAGATTGAAGTCAAATGTGTCTATACAGTACGCTTTAGATAAATCGAGTATTAGAGCCTCAATTTTTTGCTCAAGGATAGCTGGTGTAGTATCTGTAAAATATAAAACAAAGCTATCGTTAATTCCCTTAGAAATTAATACTCGGTTGTCAACATTTATACTTATTCTTTCAGAAGCTTTTTTCAGAATTTTATCACTGATTTCATAACCTAAAGAGTTATGTATCTCTTCATAAAAATCTAGTTTAACTATTACAGTTGCAAAATTACTATATCCTCTAACCGAGCTAAGCTGCAGAAACTCTTCTTCCAAAGCTTTCAATCTCAGTAAACCAGTTAATTCATCATGCTTTGTACTAAACTCTAAGGCTCTTGATGAATCAGCTACCAGTACAAAAATAAATATAAATAGAAACGTAAACCATAATATTAATTGATCAATTATAGTATCAATGTGTATTGCTTCATAGTCATTGATAAAGGTATAGACATTATGTTCAACTAAACCCATCACATTTATTTTTTCAGTGATAAAATGGTTATAACGGCTAGTTAGCTTGTTTAAATCAGACTGAGTTTTATTTTTATAGTCTACTGAAAAGTATACATTTGGAGTTAACTCTAAATATGTATCATACCGACTAAGATATTTTAAATAACTTTTCTCTAATAATAAGTTCATATCTAGTAAATTTAATATATAAAAACGACTTTGATTCGCAAGTTTAACAGGGGCTAAAAACATTAAAATTGGTATATCGGAGTCTAGAGTTAATGAGTTAGCTGCAAATTGGACTTCCTCTATATCTCTTTTAAGCCATAATTTTATTGTAGGTTTTTCTAGCATTCCATTTAAGTAAAAACTGCTAGAAAAATTATCGCCTGAAATATAATTTAATTCATTATCAAGAACTAAAACACCTTTGATTATATTATAATCACTAATGTAATTTTTTGAGTCTATATTAATTAGACGCATAAAATCTTCAAAACTAACTTTTTCTACTCTAGTCTTTATTCTAGCTAGAGCTTTTTTCTGTGAAGCCAAAGAGCGGTTTATCATTGTTTCTAATAAGTGTATTTTTTCTCTTGCATTAGCATCTTGGGTTCTGACTAGATTCAAAGTTGACTGATGCCACACAGTTGAACCGATTAATACAATTATAAATACGACTAATTTTATTTTTTTCATTTCATTTATTTTTATATTTTTATGAAAAGCTTTGATAGTAATTGCTGAAAAACAAGTAAACATAAAAATGGCGTACAATGATAAAGTAAATGGGTTGTTATCAAGGCTTCCCAGATCGAAATTAACCTGCATATGAAATAAAAAAGAAAACTGAATAAATAGAAAACACAATGCAGCAACTGTAGCTATTGCGATGCAATACTTCTTTGTATATAGACTTACTTTTTTTATGGTTGCTAAAACGCCTGCAATTAACAGTGAAATTATTGCCGTCGTGGGGCTTATCACCTTCATTAATTCATACCCAGAAAAAGTAGATTCAACCATTCCTAGTGCAAAAATAATACAGTGAAAATACAAAATAGCGCTATATAAAATACTAGTCGCACTTCTTGTCACATTCAATCTCATATCATAACCCATTAAATTTATCAGCTGCCCCAATGCAGTTTAAAAGGATTGCTTATACAATTCAATGCAAACATAAAGTATTACTTATTAATCATTTTTCTTGTGAAGTGGCCGAGAAATACACTTTCGATTGTAAGACCTCCAAGTTGACATCCATGTTTTCATTATATACGATACATGCATAAATCATATACGGTATATATAATGGGAATAGTGAAAATATCAGACGGGCTGCATGAAGAAATTAGAAAATCGAGTAATATCATGTCCAGATCTATCAATTCACAAGCAGAGTTTTGGATTAAAATAGGCATGCTTGCTGAGTTAAATCCGACACTTACCTACCATGAAATAATTAAAAAACAACTCATAAAAGAAAAGCTTACTATTCAGGATCTTTTGCATGAGTAAAGCAACAATAAAGACTGATGCAGAAATTGAGCTCATGAGAGAATCAGGAAAGCTTTTAGCTCAGGTATTTAAAATGCTTGATGATTTTATTTGCGAGGGCATAACTACGTTAGATATAGACAATAAAGTAGAAAGCTATATTACCAATGTGTTACATGCTCGTCCTGCCAGTAAAGGCCAATATGGCTATCGGTATTCATTGAACTCATCTGTTAATGACGTAGTGTGCCATGGTGTACCCAATAATATTTATAAATTAAAAAACAAAGATATTTTAAATATTGATATTACCTTAGAGAAAAATGGTTATATCAGTGATTCAAGTAAAATGTATACTTTTGCAGCGACAAGCTCAGAAGCCAAACGATTGGTTAAAACGACTTATGATGCTATGTGGGAAGGTATTAAGGTGGTAAAGCCAAAAGCAACGCTTGGTGATATTGGCTATGCTATTCAAAAGCATGCTGAATCTTCTGGTTATAGTGTAGTACGTGAATATTGCGGTCATGGTATTGGTAAAGAAATGCATGAAGAGCCGCAAGTTTTGCATTATGGTAAACCTCATACAGGGTTAGTGCTTGAAGCAGGTATGACCTTTACTATAGAGCCTATGATCAACCAAGGTTCCAAGAAGGTAAAAACTAAAAAAGATGGATGGACAGTCGTAACAAAAGACAAGAAACTTTCTGCTCAGTGGGAACATACCGTTCTAGTAACAGAAACGGGCTTCGAAGTTTTAACACTTCGCGATGAAGAGAAGCGTGCTTAGCAAAACTAAGTTATGCAACTGACGTATACAAACCGTAACCCATTATGATTAATAAAAAAGGCGCTTCCTTTACAGTAAGCGCCCTTCTGTTATCTCACTAATTACTTATTTTACGATTGTCATTTCGTCTAACAAGTTTTGTGCATTATCTACTTTATCCATTACCCAAAGCATGTAGCGTGAATCAACGTGGATTGAGCGATTAAGCTCAGGGTTGTAATCCCAGTCACCAATAATACTTTCGTAAACACCGTCAAACAGTAAACCAACAAGCTCTGCTTTACCGTTAAGTGTTGGCGAACCTGAGTTACCACCGGTAGTGTCTACATTTGATAAGAAGTTAACGGGTACTGTATTCATGCCACCCGTGTAATCACCATAAAGCTTGGCTTTAATTTGCTCTTGTAACTTTTTAGGTGCATTAAATGGGTCAACATCGGTGTTTTTAGCTAGTAACCCTTCAAGCGAGGTAAAAGGTGTTGCTACCAAGCCATCTTGAGGTGAGTAGCCGCCTACGGTGCCATAGGTTACTCGTAATGTGCTGTTGGCATCGGCGTATACAGGTTTGTTTTTAGCTTTGTTAAACGCAATGATTGCGCTCATTAACTCTGGGCGAGCTGCTTGTAATTTACCTGCAAGTGCTTTTGATTTATCTTCCTCTGCTTTCATTACTTTAAATATTGCTTTAGCGTACTGCACAAATGGGTCTTGGCTTTGATTTAGCTGGCTAAACGATTGTTCAAATAATGAATTGCGAACAGTGGCATTATCGAGTCTTGACTGCTCATACATGCTATCAAGTAACGCGCTTTGGGTTGCTTTATCAAACCCATTTTGTACTTTAAATACGTTATCAACCTCGCTAAAACGCTCTTCTTTTGGAAGTGCTGCATACAGCTCTAAAAAGTGCAGTAAAATAGCTTTGTCTACTTTGCTATCATAACGGCGCGTCATGCGCTCAAGCCCTGCTTTAATGCGAGGTAAGTCACGCTCTTGATAACCAGATTCACGTTCGCTATTTGGCTTTTGTTTTTCGTAAGCTAGGCGGTATAAACGTCGTGCTGTGCTGATCATTTGTGAGCGATGTACATAACCTAACATACGGTCGCGTTCACTGTGCTCTTGTGATTGTGCAATTAGCTCAGATAGCTCACCTAATACGCTTCCGTATTGCTCTTTACGCTCACTATCGCTATTGATCCATTGTGTTAACTCTTTCTCAAACTGTTTTTTGCGCTCAAGCATAGTGCCTTTTTTGAAGCTTTCGATCATCGAACCATAGTTTTTAATATAGTTGTTATAACCTGCAATGGTGCTTTCGTAAGCAATACGCGCTTTACTGCCGTCTTCTGAGTTTTCTTCAATAAGCGACACGTATTTTGAGTTATGAACGCGTGCTTTAGGGTAGCTGTCGTTAAATACGTTATCTACCTCTGTTGCTATACGGTAGCGGTTAGTACGCCCTGGGTAGCCTGTAACCATTACAAAGTCGCCTTCTTGCACGCCTTTGGCACTTACTTTTAGGTAAGAGTCTGGTACGTAAGGTACGTTGTCTTCGCTGTACTCAGCTGGTTTTCCATCTTTGCCTACATAAGCGCGGTAAAAACCAAAGTCGCCTGTGTGGCGCGGCCACATCCAGTTATCTATATCGCCACCGTATTTACCTACGCCCATAGCTGGTGCGTAAGATAAACGTACGTCTTTAATTTCAAGTGACTTAATTAGGTAGAACTCTAAACCACCATGAAACGAATACACGTTACAACGGTAGCTTTCGTCGGCTTCACACTGGGCTACTAGCGCTTTTTCGTTTTTTACTATTGCGTCGTAGCGTGCTTTACCGCTTAGTTCTTCAATACCTTTACTAACTTTTTCAGTCACATTAGTAACTGTTTCTGTGACGTATACGCGTGAACCCGGCGCTGCTGGTAAGTCCTCAGCAGGGCTTTTAGCTAAAAAGCCATTTTCTAATATGTTGTTTTCAGGTGTTGAATTGTATTGCACCGAGCCATAAACACAGTGATGGTTTGACACAACTAAACCCTTAGGCGATACAAACGATGCTGTACAGCCACCCAAGCTAATTACCGCATTCATTGGGAATTCGGTTAATTTAGAAATAGATTCAACATCAATTTCAAGCCCTTTGGCTTTTAAAATTGATTCTAACTCTGGAAGTTGGTGTGGTTGCCACATGCCTTCGTCGGCTATGGCACTACTTGAAAGTGATAAAGAAAATGTGGCTGCTAATGTAGCTACAAGAGGTTTTAAACGCATTATAGAATCCTTTTTATTTGTTTCTATAACAGGTTACTCGTCAGTAGCTAATGAGGTCAATAGCCGTGCAATGAATTGTTACAATCGAGTGTTTGATCTTACTTTTTATCAAAATTCATCGAAAAATCAAGAAACTGTTTTGCTGGTATGGGTCTACTAAAATAGAAGCCTTGCATAAAATCACAGTCTAATTTGTTCAACAAAGTATGCTGCTCTTTTGTTTCTACGCCTTCGGCTACCACTGTCAGCCCTAAACTGTGCGACATGGCAATAATTGCCTTTACGAGATTACAATCTTCATTGTTTAGTACAATACCGTCAATAAAACTTCTATCTATTTTAAGTACATTAAACGGATACTCCCTCAAATAACTTAATGATGAATAACCTGTACCAAAGTCATCCATTGATAAGTTAATGCCTAATCCTGTTATTTCAGTCAATATATCAACAACATTAGTGTGGCAACTCATCAATACTCCCTCAGTTATTTCAAGATCTAAACTTTCGGGATTTACGTTTGCTTCACTCAATGAGTTTTGAATAAAACTGAGCAGCCCTACGTCCCTAAATTGGCGAGGCGATAAATTAACAGCCATGGTGTATTGCTGTGTGCGTTTACAAGTACTTTGCCATGTGTTTAAAAAATCTAATGCTTGGCTAATTACAAACTTGCCAATGGGTACAATTAATCCTGTATTTTCGGCAATAGGTATAAACTCATCGGGTGTTACATTACCTAGCACAGGGTTATGCCAGCGTAATAACGCTTCTGCGCCAATTATGTGTTTATTTTTGGCGTCAAATTGGGGCTGGTAGAATAACTCGAACTCATTACGTTCAAGGGCGCCACGCATCTGCTCTTCTAATACTAGTCGGCGCTGAATAATTACATTCATCTTTTTAGTAAAAAATGAATAAGTATTACGACCATATGATTTTGCTTGATACATTGCAGTGTCAGCATTTCGTAATAAATCAGCAACGGTTGTACCATTTTCTGGGTATATGGCTACACCAATACTCGCTGTTAGTATGTGTTCCCGACCCTCAATTTTAAAAGGGGCTCTAAAGTTATTGACCAATTTTTCAGTGATTTTTAGCGCTGCATGGTGATCAGTTATACCTCGTAGTAATACGATAAACTCATCTCCACCTAGGCGCCCTACCGTGTCGTCTTTTCGCAGTGCCTCTTGCAGCCTTTGCGCTGATTCAATTAAAAGTTTGTCTCCTGTTTCATGGCCTAAAGAGTCATTTATTTTTTTAAAATCATCTAAATCCAAAAACAGTACTGCCGCTTTCTCGTTATTTCTTTGTGCTTCAATAAGTAATTGCGACAAACGATCAAGTGCTAAAAAACGATTAGGGAGTAAAGTTAGACTATCGTAATACGCTTGATGTCTAATTAGTTCATCTGATTTATGCTGTTCTGTAATATCTCGAATAATAACCATTAACTGGTTATGTTCTGTTATTTTATTTATTCTTGCTTCAAAAAAAACGAGCCCATGGGGTAAAGCTAGCTCATATTTAAAGCTCATCATCTGCTCTTTTTCTAATACGAGGCTGATATAGGTTTCAAATTTTTTGGCTACAGCGCGCGGGAGTACATCACCCATTTTTTTACCAATAAATTGCTTTGGCTTGGTGTAGAGATCGGTCTCATTACTGGCATGATACTCAATAATAGTTCCATCATTTTCCATCAAGAAAAATAAGTCAGGAATTGCCTCAAAAATAGTTTTTAGCATATCCTCATTAAATGATGCATCTGCTTGTGCCTTTTTAACCTCAGATAAGTCAATATCAATGCAATACATTTGTTTTGTATTATATTGATTTGTAAACATAACATGGCTAGAAAAAACAGATACACTTTCGCCATTTTTACCTTTTAGGGTAATTTCGGATGCTGGAATTTCTATGTCTTTTTCTACCCAATCACTGTGTGCGTCAATTACAAATTCACACATTGATTCAGGAATTATAAGGTCTTCTATTTTTTGCCCTATGGCCTCTTCTTTGGTGTATCCGTAAAGTCGCACACTGCCTTCATTCCAATAAATAACACGACGCTCATTGTCATAACCTTGAACAGAAATTACATTTACCGCATCAAATAACTGGTGCAAATAGTCGTTAATTACAAATTAGTTGGTTAAGTCTGAAGCAACGTCGTCTAATTTCATTTTGAGGCTATATCCATAAGTAATTTTATTTAGTAATAAAAAACACCAAATAATAATTAAATTTTAATATTAAATTTCCATGTACATTATATACGCCATTATACAAAACAAAAAAAGAGCCGAAGCTCTTTTTTAATAATTGTTAACTGTATTTAAACTCTATAAAAACTGAATTTATTTTTTTGTCACATTATTTGGATGTTCCACGCCAATCCATGCTTTGAAAAGCGCTTTTTGCTGTGGCGTTGCCTCTTTATCAGCAACTACTTTTTTAGGCTTATCGAAATCTTCTGATAATACTAATGTTAAGCTTTCAAGTGCATCGCGACGAAGATAGTCAACGGTTACTTTGTCGCCTGCCTTAAACGTTTCTAGGCTGGTTTTTAAATCTTTACCTACGTGATGTTTGTTTATAGCGACAATTTTATCATCGGTAGTTAAACCCGCTTTCCACGCACTGCCACCACGGCGTACATAACTTAACGTCAGTAATTCACCCGTATTTTTGGCGGTAGCATCAATACTTGCAAGTGCTTTTGCTTTTTCAGGACGCTCAAACTTTAAACCTACTTTAGTAAGTAAATCGTCAAAGTTAATACTTGCAGGCGACTCTACATTTTCTTGCCACCAGCTTGAATAATCACGTCCTGTTAAATCTTTTAAGATATTAAGTACATCTGTATCTGTAAATCCAGCGGGCATTTTATGATTGTTATAAAGTGCTTTGTGTACGTCTCGGTAGCTTATTTTACCTTGGCTTTTTTCTAGTAAGTCAATATCTAAAGCAAGTGAAAGTAACGAACCTTCTGAATAAATATTGGTGCTGTAGTTACGTGCATGATCGCCACCTTGATTAATCCATTTATCAAAGCTTGTTTCGCTTGCGCTTTGCACTTCACGGCCCGGTGTTTGCAAATGACGGTTAATGGTTTTACTCATTACTTTAAAAAATTCATCTGTTGTTTGAATGCCTGAGCGAACTAATAAATGATCTTCAAAGTAACTTGTTGAACCTTCTGCAATCCACAGCAGTTTTGAATAGTTCATATTAGTGTAATCGTATGGCACTAAACCTTGAGGGCGATATGCTTTAACATTCCATGTATGAACAAACTCATGCGCAGCGGTGCTAATAAAACCTAAGTAATCTTCGCGGCTACCAAATCGGTCACGTGGTCGTTGAATAATTGTTGAGTTTAAATGCTCTGTTGCACCACCAGCTCCTGATGTTGCATGCACCATAAATACATAACGCTCATACGGATAGCCATCCCAAATTACATTACCCGTGGCAACTAATTTTTTAAGATCGGTAAGCATTAGCTCTACATCGTAGTTACCATCGCCCCATATAACTAAATCATATTCACGCCCTTCTACTTCAAATGTGTGTAGTTGGTTAATACCCGTTTCGATTGGTGAATCAACAAGTACATCGTAATCGGCTGCTTTAAATGAATTTTTGCCTTTTAAATTATCCATACCCGATACAGAACGCCACTTTTTAGGCACGTCTAAATTAACGGTTACAGGCTCTTGGCGAAATGATTCACTAAACATAAAAAAGCCTGACGCATCTATAAATGCATGGCTGTCGTCAATGTGGCGAGCACGTTTACCAAGCTCATTTGCATACACCTGGTAGTCAACATTTACTTCTGTAGGTTCATTAAGATGTACACGCCATGTACTGTGATCTATTTTTTCCCATTTTAGTTCTTTGCCATCTTCATCTTTGGCTTTGAAGTAGCGAATGCCATTTGCAAGATTTAACATTTCGTAGCGACCCGTGCGCCACGCAGGAAGTTTTATATCAAGGTGTGCTTGCGCTGTTTTTGGAAACTCAACACTTACATCACCTAAATGATGCTGTGGTTGCGAGATTTCTAAAGAATAATTTACATCGGCAAATACAGGCGCTGAACATGCAGCTAAAATTGAAAGGGCTAATAACTTTTTCATAGAGACTCTTAGTGGAAACTTAATTGCTTACAAGACTAACAAGCCCCTATTTAAAAGTGAATTAAATACGATAAATGACCCTATATACGAGTTTATAAGTAGTAGCTTATTAAAATTTCTAAGTTTTTTACTAGATAACTACACATAATAAAAATTTGTTGTAAACTGAAGATAATGAAATTAATTTGATGGCGGTATGCTTAGGTGTCACAAAGATCTAACGCAACAGATAAAAAGCTAAAACAAGCAATTGATGCGCGTATGGCTGTTGAGAGTGCTCGTAAACATCAAGTAGATGTTCTATGTGACTTTGCAGCTAAACTATCGTTGAGCTGTAAAGGACTAGATATCGAGTTAGATAATCGCCTCGCCAAATTTAGAAGTGCGCTTAATAAAGGCATGAGTTTTGAAAACCTTGCTCCCCTTATTAGTGAAACTTTAATCCTACTTAAAAACCAAGAATCGATTCAACAAGCTCAGCAACGTAATTTATTCAACAGTGTGCAAAGTGCCGGTAAACAATTACAAAAAACCAAAGGTTTACCTGACGATACTCGTAGAACTCTAAGAAATTTACTCGATCACGAGATTAATAACGTTCATTCAACTCATGGTTACATTCCGCTACTTGATCAACTTATTAGCTTTTATCATGAAGCGTTGCTTACCAAACAAGACCCTCAAGTTGATCAGCAGCGCCCAGTAAAACAGGCGCGTGCAAAAAAACTACTTGAGCTCGCAAATGAACTTATACTTGAAGAAGAAGCTACGCTAAAAATTAATAATATAAAAAATAATATTACAGAAAGTGACTCAATCGATTCATTACTCGATGTTGCAATTAGTATTATTGATGTAGTGGTAAAAAATATAAGTAAAGAGCGTAAATCCGCGCAAAGCTTTTTAGTTTCATTAAATCAAACCCTCGAAGATCTTCATAACTCTATCGTCTCAACTAGCAAGCACTCTGAGTCTATGGAGGTTGAGTTTGACTCACTTAATAAAAGCATTGAACTAAAAATAAAAAATCTTAATGAGCAAACGCAAAAAGCTACATCAATCTCATCTTTAAAAGAACTCGTAGATAACGAATTAAAATCAATAAGCGAAGATTTTATAGCAAAAGAAAAGTTAGAACGAAAAGACAGAGAAATGCTTAGCGCTAGCTTTAATGAAATAAATACTCGAATTGTTACTTTAGAAGATAAGTTAACAACGTATAAAAAACGCTTAAACGAACAGCGCTTTAAAAGCTTACTAGATGGACTTACAAAACTGCCTAACCGGGCTGCATTTGACGAACGTTACAATCACGAAATGCATTTGTTTAATGTGCAGCCATCAGATGTTACGCTTGCAGTTATTGATGTTGACCACTTTAAATCTATCAATGATAGATTTGGCCACACCGCAGGTGATATTACCTTACAAGTTATATCAAAAGCGTTGCAAAAATCAGTAAGAAAGTCTGATTTTATAGCGCGTTATGGCGGTGAAGAATTTGTGCTATTAATGCCAGGTGTGTCGCTAGAAAACGCAACATTACCCCTGGATAAAGTAAGAAAGGTAATTAAAAATATACCTTTTAAATTTAGAGAAAAACAAATTGAGATCACTATTTCGGTAGGTGCAACTCAATTTAAAAAAGGCGATACCCTATTAAAGGCATTTGATAGAGCTGATGATGCACTTTACGAAGCCAAAAATTCAGGGCGAGATAGACTTTGTACCAGTAAATAATGTCATAGCTATTATAACTTTTATGACAAGTAGTTTTACGATTTAGTAGTAGGAGCACGTCTATGTTAATACAGTTAAACCCAACTGGGGTTTTAGATTTACTGTCGCAATTAGAAGTTGATTTATTAGAGCAATCGTCTGCTAGTGAGCGTTATAAATTATTTAGAAACTGCGTACTTGCAGTCCTCAATGTAGGTAGCCATACCGACGACAGTAACGATATATACGACAAATACAAAGATTTTGATATTCGTTTAGTAAGCCGCGAACGAGGTATTAAAATTGAGCTTGAAAACCCACCCGAAACCGCATTTGTTGATGGCGAAATAATTACCGGTATTCACGAACATATATTTTCTGTTATTCGTGATATTTTGTTTATTTGTCAAAAATACGAAAAAGATTTAAAAGAGCAAAAAGCCATAACCCATATGGTGTTCGATATGCTCAGAAATGCAGGTGCACTGCGTGTTAAAAGCGAGCCTAACATGGTTGTTTGCTGGGGCGGACATTCAATAAACGAGGTTGAATATAAGTACACAAAACAAGTAGGTTACGAACTTGGTTTACGTGGATTAAATATTTGTACCGGTTGTGGTCCTGGTGCCATGAAAGGCCCAATGAAAGGCGCAACTATTGGCCACGCAAAGCAACGTAACACCGATAATCGCTACTTAGGTTTAACAGAGCCAAGCATTATTGCTGCCGAGCCACCAAATCCTATTGTAAACGAACTCGTTATTTTACCTGATATTGAAAAACGCCTTGAAGCTTTTATTAGAACAGCTCACGCAATTATCATTTTTCCTGGTGGCGCAGGTACTGCTGAAGAGTTGTTATATTTATTAGGCATATTGTTGCACCCAGATAATACTAAGCAATGTTTACCTGTTATTTTAACAGGCCCCAAACAAAGCGAGGCGTACTTTAAAGAGCTATGCGAGTTCGTTGAAATGACACTTGGTAAGGAAGCGTTGGATAAGTTTGAAGTAATTATTGATAATCCTGAATTAGTCGGTCAAAAACTAAAGTCATCGATGGCTAATGTTCGTGATTACCGTAAAAGTGAAGGTGATGCTTATTACTTTAACTGGACATTAAAAATAGATAACGACTTTCAACAACCTTTTGCACCAACACATGAAAATATGGCAAGTTTAGATTTACACCTTGATCAGCCTAAACAGCTACTCGCGGCTAATTTGCGTAGAGCTTTCTCTGGTATTGTTGCTGGTAATGTAAAAGACGAAGGCGTTAGAGCCATTAAACAAAACGGTCCATACATTTTAAGTGGCGAACCTGCCCTTATGACAAATATGGATAAATTATTACAGGCATTTGTTCTTCAAGGTCGCATGAAGCTCCCTGGTAGTAAATATGTTCCATGTTACAAAATAAAAGCATGAGTTTTATAGTTTGAAACCCCATTTACTTCTTATAGATGCGCTTAATTTAATTAGGCGCATTTACGCCGTTGACGCGAATCAAAAACATCATAGCGACGAGCAAATGATACAAACGTGCTGTGCACGTGTAGCCCACGCCTGTAAAAAGCTTTTAGATACGAGTAATGCAACCCATGCCATTGCTGTGTTCGATGGTGACAAAAGCTGGCGTTATCATTTTTATAAAGACTACAAACATTCACGCGCGCCAATGCCCCAAGTATTAAAAGATGCTCTATTGCATTTTAAAGCCGCAATTGAAGAAATAGGTATTGTAGTATTTGAGCCTATTAACGATGAAGCTGATGATATTATTGCAACGCTTGCCTTTAAGGCATCAAATAATCAAATAACGAGCACTGTTGTTTCTACTGATAAAGGCTTTTTACCTTATATTGGCCCTTACATTACAGTTTACGATTACTTTAAAAAGCTCTATCTAGATGAGACAAGTATAAAAGAGCGTTTTGGTGTTGAGCAAAATAAACTCGTTGATTTTTGGGCATTAGCGGGCGATAAAACAAATGATATTCCGGGAGTTAAAGGAATAGGTACTAAATCTGCGCAGCAAATAGTTAATAACTATAACTCAATTGAACAAGCAGCCGAAGATGAGTCTCTAAGCCCGAGTATTAAAGCAAAGTTAGCCGCTAATATGGATATGTACGTAATTTCAAAGCACTTGGTTAGTTTACGCACCGATATAAATTTAGGTTTTAGTTTAAAGCAGTTAAGACTTAATTAGTCGCAAGTTAATAGCCTCTAAACATTACAAAACGTATACTGATATTAGTTACCGGAGTCAGAGTAAGCCATATTGAAAAAATTTATCCGATATTTAATTTTAGGTTTAGGGCTATATGCACTGATAGCTGCATTGGTGATTACCTTTTATAAAGACGATCCTCAAGCTATGATTTGGCAAGACCGAGAGGCTTTCAATAAACGTTACATCGAAAAACTATCACTTGAGCAGCCAACAACACTAAATAGTGTTCTTGATTACTTAGGCAGCCCCGATCTTACTTATGCCAAACGAGATGGTGAACAAGTATTTCAGATAGTTTTTTATCGTACACAACATAAAACATCTGACGGTATTACCACTATGGATGAATGTACTGGCCTATTATTTAAAAATGGGCAGCTGTTTTTATGGGGCCCGAGTGCATACAATAAATACCAAGAACAAAATTAGGTGAAGGTTTAATGGATGAAGCTGTTTCAACTACCTTAGAGCAGCTGCTTAATAATACGCAGCTGTTTTTAAGTTATTATAACAATAAACAAAAATGGACAGCTCTATATCCAATGGCAAGTAAGCTAGCTGAGCAATATAGAGTGCTCTACAGCAAACAGCCATTCGCATTACAATCCCGATTAACGCTTTATAATCCAAGTTATTCTTATGCAACAAATTTAGTTGTTAGTCAGAGCGTCATAACTGCTGCCCTGTGTAAATCTCAAAATTATAATAGTGCCTTAAGTGAGCTATACATAGCCGCTACACTCATTGAACATTTATGTGTTGGAGCGCAATTAAACAAGCTTTGCGAGCAAACACCTTTTCAAGATTCTGATAAAAAAATTTGGAAAATGCGTCATCAGTTAGCAGCAAAAGTAATGTTAGCTAGTGGCGATTCAGCAAAACCTGTTACGCAGTTACTAGCTAAATTAAATAAGTATAAACAAGCATTGGTAAGTGCTCCTAAAATAATGCTTTACGATGGGGGCATAACGCTGATTGCTCTAGCAAATATTATTAGCATGAACATTACGAGCAACACGGCTAATAAACATATTAGCTTATATAAAGCACTAACCGATTTGTACATTCGCACGCCTAACTTGTTCGCACTGCAATTAATTAAATCACTAATAGCGCATTTAGGGCCATTATTACCGGGAAGCCGCGTTTTATACGCTGAGCAAACCATGATTTATTTAGCAACTGATGCACAACAACGGCATGTTTTAATTAGTACAGAAAATCCAAATAAATTAACCTGGTACAGAGTAAAAGCAACGCTTAACGATAATCCAAAACAATGGCATTGCACTGATAAAACCATTAGCTTTAAAGTATTTAACAGTGAACATGTAAAACCACAAAGTGAGCTTGAGGTTGATAAGGCACAATCTTTACTTGAGCTAATAAGTAATATTAAGTTACAGCACGAATACAGCTATAAAGGATTAAGCCTACTGATGGCGCCTCACCCTCTTGTAATTGCTAATTTATGCGAGGCTGTAAAACCATATAATAAAGAACATCAGCCCGCAAAAGACTTAAAACATAGTTTATCTATGGTCGGTTATTATAATGCACCTGCAATAATTCAACGGGTTGTTTTTGAACAATTAGTTAATGTTACCCCACATCCATTGCAAGCCTACGTGACTAACAGATTAAATGGATTAGTAAAAATAATGGCTTTATTGGTTAGTAAAAATGATCATGACCAGTTTGAGCACATTACTTTACCTTTATACGCTTACACCCATTTTTTATTAACGCAATGCAGTACACAGCTTTCTCGTAAAACGCTGATTGACGACACACCAAATAAAACATTGAGTGCCCCTATCTGCTCCTTTTTTGGGGTAAATGCAATTAACACCGAACAACTAACACAACAGCTTACTCATTTATTGAGTGATAACCCATGGACAGCAGCACTCTTAGAGGCAGAGCAAACACCTAAAAAGCACTTAACTGAGGCCCATAAACTTTGGATCACACTTAAGGTTGTTGCTCAAAATGTGTTTAAACCAGAACTTTCGCTAACTCCGTGGCAGCAGCAAACGTTAAATGAACAGCTAAAAATACTCAAGTGGCATAACCAAGCTGATTTTTATCAACAATTAGAATCTCTTGAGTTGTTTAATAGTATTTAGTTTATTAGAAGCTATTTTATGTCTTTATACCCATTATAACTTTCGTGTATACCCAGTATTTTTTGTATAAACTAGCAAAATGGGTGATAAATTGGTATAAATGCGCCCTTAAATTTTCAAGCACGTTCACATAAATGTTCTAACAAGCGGTTACTCTCTCAGAGTAATAATTTATGTGCAAATCAAACTCTTTAAAGGAAAAGTCAATGGCCAAACAAACCATCACAGTGATCAAAGGCGACGGCATCGGTCCGAGCATTATCGACTCAGCACTTGAAATATTAAAAGCCGCAGGTTGCGACTTTGATTATGAATTTGTTGATGCTGGCCTAGCTGCACTTGAAAAAACAGGTGAGTTATTACCGCAAGAAACAGTTGATACAATTGCTAAAAACAAAATTACTCTTAAAGGCCCATTAACTACGCCTGTAGGTGAAGGTTTTACATCTATTAACGTAACACTTCGTAAGCAATTTGGTTTATACGCTAACGTACGTCCAGTTAAATCATTTGTTGGTACTAAAGCGCGTTACGACGATATTGATATCATCACTATTCGTGAAAACACTCAAGGTATGTACTCAGGTGCTGGCCAAGTAGTAAGTGAAGACGGGAATGAAGCAGAAGCAAAATCGATAATTACGCGTGAAGGCGCAGAAAAAATCGTAACTTTTGCATACGAGCTAGCGGTACGCGAAGGTCGTAAAAAAGTAACTGCAGTTCATAAAGCTAACATTTTAAAATCAACATCTGGTTTGTTTTTAAAAGTAGCACGTGAAGTAGCTGAGCGTTACCCACAAATTGAATCAAATGAAATGATTGTTGATGCAACATGTATGAAACTGGTAATGACACCAGAAGAGTTTGACGTAATTGTTACGACTAACTTATTTGGTGATATTTTATCTGACCTTTGTGCTGGTTTAGTTGGCGGTTTAGGTATGGCTCCAGGTGCTAACATTGGTGAAGACGCTGCAATTTTTGAAGCTGTACACGGTAGTGCACCAGATATTGCTGGCAAAAACCTAGCTAACCCAACATCTGTAATTTTAGCGTCTATTCAAATGCTTGAGCATTTAAATATGGGTGATACTGCAGAGCGTATTCGTAGTGCTGTTGCTGATGTAATTAAATCAGGCGACCGTACAACTCGCGATTTAGGTGGCAGCCACGGTACAACTGATTTCACTCAATCAGTAATTGACCGTTTATAATTAATATTTGTTATTAATTTAAATAGCCCGCTAATTTAGCGGGCTTTTTTGTGTTTGCTAACTGCGTTTACTAACCTAGTGTATTTATGCAGGTTAGTATTAAACCTAAATAAACTTAACAGTAATAATCCTAATAAACCCGTCAGTGATCCGCCACTTGAACCCGAACTACTTTGTTGTTTTTGTACAGTAGCAGATAACTCTTGAGTAAAAGTATCATTGGTTTGAGTATCAGTAACATTCAACGTTACGTTATAAGTCCCGTCAGCTTGATAAGTATGCCTTGGGTTTTGTAAATTTGATAACGCACTGCCATCACCAAAATCCCAACTGTAAGTATAACTATTAAAGCCGCCGGTTACTTGGGCATTAAATTGTGCGCTTAAATCACTAACTGTAACGTTTGCGTTTATGCTAAGCGGAACATTAGCAGTTACATCAATCGCTTTTGATTGTTCA
Organism: Pseudoalteromonas sp. SR43-3; assembly: GCF_014163875.1. Classification (NCBI taxonomy): domain Bacteria; kingdom Pseudomonadati; phylum Pseudomonadota; class Gammaproteobacteria; order Alteromonadales; family Pseudoalteromonadaceae; genus Pseudoalteromonas; species Pseudoalteromonas sp. SR43-3. Next base: position 258,627 of record NZ_JACJEC010000004.1, read on the forward strand.
GTGCCTTCGTCATCTGTCACTGTAAGCGTTACTTGGTAATTGCCAGAGTACAAATAATTATACGTAAGCGATTGAGTCGCTAAAGTACTTCCATCTCCTAGCTGCCAATTATAAGTATACGGTGCGATTCCACCTGTAAGCGATGCCTCAGCTGTTAAAGCTCCTTGGTTTATTACATATTCAATTTCATTTACAGTTAATGGTTCAACTAATGTAACTTGTGCTACAGCGACTTGCTGTGAAGTACCATTATCTGCCATAAACTCAACGTTATAAGTGCCATAGTCTTGGTATTCATAAGTAGGCGTTAACTCTGTGCTGGAGCTTCCATCGTCAAAACTCCACGTAAATTTGTCCGCAGGAGTAAGTGCAAAACCTTCTACACTAAAATTAACGGTTAAACCGTTTTTAGTAAAATTAATTCCCTTAGTAACATCGTAAGTAAGCTCTACTTCTATATCTTCACTGTCTGTTGACTGGCTTATAATACTAAATCCAAAACCAACCTGTGGAAGCACAACACCCGATGGTTTTTGCGCTGCAAAGCTATAATCGGTTTTATCAGTAAACCCGGTGATAGCTGATAAATCATCATCACCTAACCCTGCCCTTTGTTGATATAGGCTAAAAGCAGCATCACGTATTTGAATTGCTGAAGCTGCCGGAGTTTGCGTACTACCTTTATTTATTGATCGCTGATCGGCATCTACCACTAATGTAAAACCACTGCCTGGATGCTCGGTAGTATTATTATCTGCTTGAGATTCATTGCTGTACCACAATAATAACCCCGGTGAGTACTGCTCTGCTTGCAAACTACTGTCAACGCCTGTGTATGAACGCAGTTGTAAATAGTAATGTGATGGCGATGCATATGTGTAACTACCAACTTTTTCAAAGCCATTAAACACAGTGTTAACTTGATCTTGTGCATTATTTTGCCAAATTAAAGTATCACTTTGCTCAATGCGCATATCATCAACAACAAAACCATAATAATGTGTGTTCGCATCTGTTATGTATTCAATTTTTAAATCAATTGTTTGCCCAGCATAAGCTGATAAATCAAACTTATGGGTCAAATAGCCGTTAGGTTGCTTAGCATCACTATTAAGAAATGAATCACCTGAGATATACGGACCAATATCACCGTAGTATGGATTAAGCGCTTGCGTATAATTACTCGCGATTGGCTCGCCATCTACTTTTACTTGAACTAAATCGTAATCGCGCTCAATACTGTAATAAGCAATAAAGCTTAAAGTAAGTGTCTCAGTTGTGCTTGGTAGCGCTATTGTATTAGCTAAGCTGTTGCTAATATTGTCGCCCGTATTTGAATAGTATTGAAAATCACCTTCTACTGGAGCCCTAAATTTTTCGAGCCTTGGTGGTAGTGATATTTTTATTTGATTTTGCTGTTGTGAAGTACTCGCAGTATTAATTAATGTTTGCTGTGAGTTAGCCTCTATCTCATCCATATCAAGCGTAAGCTGGTTAACCCAGTTACCCTGGTACCGCTTTTGTAAATATTCAAGCGCATAAGGGCTAAACATAACTGGCTCTGAGCCTCTTGGCGAACCAGCCCAACTTCCTGTCGACATAACTGACCAAGACGCGACAGGCTCACCTACCGTGTTAGATTGTAAGTCGTATTCATCTAATAATCCTAAATCATGCCCAAACTCATGCACAACCACACCAATCCCGGCATCAATAGGGTTAATGGTATAACCAAATAGCTTAATGTTGCTGCCTGCAATCTCGCTCGGCCCGCTATTTTCATCAAATACATAGTAGCGGTGCGACCAAATAGCATCGGTGCTTAGGTAACCGCCACCCGCTTCTTCGCCAATACTTGAATGAAATACCATTACATGGTCAATAATGCCATTAGGTTCATTAAGGATACCGTCGCCATCAATATCATCTAAATCAGTTAAGTCATAATCCGCTAAATTAATATTAAACTTTGCAACTGCTTTCTCCACAGCCTCTTTAATTAAAGCGGGCGCATTTATATCCCGTGTACTGCCTTGGCGCTCACCATATATTTTTGCATTGCTATTAGCGGTTACCCAACCATATACCTGCCCGCTAAAGTTTAAGCTATTTCCCGAAGCCGCTTTATAATAATCAGCAGCCGTTTTTAAGCTTTGTCCATCAGGGCCTGTATAACCTTGAGTATAAAAAAGCATTTGCTGATAGTGCTCAGTTGAATAATCAGCGTAAAACATATCTGTGTCTTGCTCTACAAGTTGATTGTCGTCATGTTTAAGATCAGGAAAATCAATTAAAATAGCTAACACTTTTACATCATCAACGCTTTGATCTGGCACTAGCGACGTTGAAAAAGCGACCTGTTTTTTATTTGTATTTGAAAAAACGTTGGAAGAGGTTTTAAATTGCCTAAAGCCATTTTTAATTGAGTGATTGGCAACGTCTTTGTTACTCATATATGACTTAAATGAACTATCTAACTCACTTGAAGGTATTTGGTCTCTTTTTTTAAGCCAATATAAAATACGCTCTTCGTTAGTTATACCAATATCATGCGGACTTAAGTTATTAGCCGCCACCATAGGGCTTAATAGCGTAGTTAAAAGCGCAATTAACGTCACTTTTTTCACTGTGTTTTCCTCAAACATAATTATGTAGCAATCATACCTAATAATAGAAATTTAAACATGCGATAAAAACATATAGTTAACATATGCAATTAAAGCTAATGGTCTCTCACACTCTTTTATATCTAAAATCGAACTTACAACCTAAAATGCATAATTTCTGCCAGTAAACTCAATTAAACATAGGCTTTCTGCAGGTTTAAATTAAAAAAAGCCACAAAACGAATTTAAAATGCAAAAAACAGCTTTCAAGGTTGACATGAAGGCTCAAAACCCTTAAAAATAAACCTATACAAAATCTTTAATTTAAAAGCAGTGTTTTGCTAAGTAGAGTAAAAACTATGAACACATACATTAATCTTTTAGTCGTACTCGTACTGGTCTTAGTTATAAGCCCAGCGGGGATGTATTAAAAGGTGATACTGCTTTTTAAAAACCCTCGCACTACGCGGGGGTTTTTTTATGCATAAAAAAGCGCACAGAGGAATGAGGATGAGCAAACAAGAATATAATGGTTCTGAACTAGTAGTTCAGGCATTAAAAGAGTTAAAGGTAAAATACATATTTGGCTATCCCGGTGGTTCGGTTTTAGACTTATATGATGCACTTTTTCAGCAAGATGACATTGAACATATATTAGTACGTCACGAACAAGCTGCAACACATATGGCTGACGGCTATGCCCGCGCTACTGGAGACGTTGGTGTTGTACTTGCAACCTCAGGCCCTGGCGCTACAAACTGTATTACAGGTATTGCAACGGCCTACATGGATTCAATTCCTATGGTTGTGTTATCAGGCCAAGTGCCTACAAATTTGATTGGCGACGATGCATTCCAAGAAACCGATATTGTGGGTTGTTCTCGCCCTGTAGTTAAACACAGTTTTAACTGTAGAAGTGCTAAAGACATCCCTACAATCTTAGCTAAAGCTTTTTATATTGCTAGCACTGGCCGCCCAGGTCCTGTCGTTGTTGAGCTTCCAAAAGATATGCTTAACCCTGCTATTAAGTTTGAATACGAATTTCCTAAAACCACCGAGCTGAGAACGTACAGCCCTAATACTAAAGGGCACTCAAAACAAATTCGCAAAGCCGTAACAGCTATTTTAGAGGCCAAAAAACTGGTTATCTACTCTGGTGGTGGTATTGTTATTTCAAATACATCAGAGCAATTAACGCATTTAGTTGAATCATTAAATGCCCCCATTACAAATACACTAATGGGATTGGGTGGTATTTCAGGTGTGCATCCAAACTTTGTAGGTATGTTAGGCATGCACGGCACGCTTGAGGCAAATAAAGCAATGGCTAACGCCGATGTGATTTTAGCGCTTGGTGCCCGATTTGATGACAGGGTAACTAATAATGTTCAAAAGTTTTGCCCTAATGCCACAATTGTTCATGTTGATGTTGACCCAACTTCAATTTCTAAAACAATTAAAGCACACATACCAGTTGTAGGTTGTTTAGCAACCGTACTTGAACAACTACAAGCGGGTATTGATAAAAGCCCAATTAAAATAGACCGCAGCGCGCAAGAAGATTGGTGGCGACAAATTATCAGCTGGCGCGAACAAAAGTGCTTAAGCTACAACACTGATGGCGACAAAATTAAGCCACAAGCTGTAATTGAAGCGGTTTATAAAGCTACTAATGGCGACGCTTACGTAAGTTCTGACGTTGGTCAGCATCAAATGTTTGCAGCGCAATATTATCCATTTAAGCATCCTCGTCAATGGATCAACTCAGGCGGCTTAGGCACCATGGGCTTTGGTTTACCTGCTGCAATGGGCGTAAAGCTAGCCTTTCCTGATAAAGAGTCTGTGTGTATTACGGGTGATGGCTCTATTCAAATGAATATTCAAGAACTATCAACCTGTTTACAGTACAACCTAGCGGTAAAAGTTGTATCACTTAATAACCGCTCTTTAGGTATGGTACGCCAATGGCAAGACATGGTTTACGGTGGACGTCATTCATCATCTTACATGGATTCACTACCTGATTTTGTTAAGTTAGTTGAAAGCTACGGCCATGTAGGCATACAAGTAAACACACTAGATGAGTTACAACCTGCTATCGATAAAGCAATGTCAATTAACGACCGATTAGTCTTTTTAGATATAAACGTTGATGAAAAAGAACATGTATACCCAATGCAAATTAAGTTAGGCGGCATTGATGAGATGTGGTTACGTAAAGGAGTAAAAGCATAATGCGTCGTATTTTATCTATTTTATTAGAAAACGAACCAGGTGCCCTATCACGTATTGTTGGGCTTTTTTCACAACGTGCATATAACATCGACAGCCTAACTGTGGGCACAACTGACGATCAATCATTGTCGCGTATTACCATTACCACTATGGGTGATGACAGAGTTGTAGAGCAAATTACAAAGCAGGTTAACAAACTAGTCGACGTGCTTAAAATTATCGATTTAACAGAAATGAGTCACATTGAACGTGAGCTATTGCTTGTTAAGGTCTTTGCTCAAGACGAGACGACTCGTGCAGCGGTTACGCGAGTAGTTGATGTGTTCCAAGGTGCTATTTTAGATATGGGCCGACAAAGCTATAGTCTACAATTAGTGAGCAGCACAGACAAAATAGAATCGTTCTTAGACACTCTTCGTCATGAAACCGATATTATTGAAGTTGTACGTTCTGGCGCTGTTGGCATTGGTCGAGGCGATAAAGCCTTAAAAGCATAAATTTATAATATAAAGGCATCAATTGATGTCTTTATTAAACATAAAAAAAAAGAGCTAATTAGCTCTTTTTTTAATTTAATTCGTTAAACCTATTAAGGGTTTACTTGGTCTTTAAGACCTTTACCTGCTTTAAAGCTTGGGATAGTTGCCGCTGCGATTTGGATCTCAGCACCCGTTTGTGGGTTACGGCCAGTGCGAGCTGCACGTTCTTTTACTGAGAAAGTACCAAAACCAACTAATGCTACTGAATCACCTTCTTTTAAAGAAGAAGTTACAGCACCTGTAAACGCGTCAAGAGCACGAGTAGCAGCGGCTTTAGAGATTTCTGCATCAGTAGCAATTTTTTCAACTAATTGAGCTTTATTCATTGTTAGATTCCTATTCGTTATTATTTTGCCTTCGCAAAACCTATCTTTATGCATTTTTAAAGAGTTAGCAACAGCAAATTGCATTTTTTGCTTAAATTCTTAAAAAATGAGTAAAATTTAAATAATTCTCTGTAAAATACAGCGTGTTGGGTTAACAAAGACTTAATTTGAGTACAATTTTGGCGCAAGTTAAGCAACTGGGTAAATAAGCTATATTTTTTCGATCACTAAGGTCACTTCCCCGACCTCGACTCCAAACTTAACAATAGATGTGCGGTTTATCAAGCGCGATTGTGTAACCAGGTACATCCAATCATCAAAATTCACTTTTAAAGTACTGCCATCGTATGGAAGCTCTACATCGTAATTCCAATGAAATACGCTGCCATCACTTCTACCTTTTGCAGTACCTATAACATCATCTGCCACACCCGTTAAACTATTGTCTTCGTTTAACGTTATTTTCCAAATACGCTTTTGAGTTTCGCCATCGTCATAAACAAAGTCTTCTTCAATAACGCCCTGGTTACCATCCCAGCTCGCATTCATATCTACGACAAGCTTGCGGGTCAATTCACCCTAAAAGTCTTGTACAACACCGTAGGCTTTCAAATTTCCACTAAAAAATGTTTTAAAGTCAAAGTTTGGCGATGTATTTTTATAATGCTCTACATTTGGTGCCGAACAGCTTATCAGCAACAAAGCAGATAAGCATACAAGAGCTGTTTTAAACGCGTTAAATACATTCATATTAATTCCCTAATAGTTGCTTTCGTAGTTTCGGCTCAGAGGTTTTTTCTTCCAGCCAAATGGCTAAAAAATCACTCGAAAATTGAGGTTCATTTATTTCGCCAATTTTTTCATCATTATGATAAAAAGTACTCATACCCTGCTCATTTGTGACTAACGTTAGCGAATCACCTTGTCTAATATCAGGCCAAATAGACAATAATTTACTGTCGTATTTGTCTGCTAGCTCTTTTTTTCCAATATGCTCCCACTGCTCATTTGTTGCTTTTACGATTTCTTTAGCTTCAAAGTCACGTAAATAGGTAAGTTTAAATTTAATAGGATGCGTTCCTGCGCTGTAATTACCTGAAGGGGTAAATAAAACCGCGTCATATACATCCCAAAATAAATACTCCATTCGTGCTTCGCCTACTTTGTTAAACTGTGTGTTAGCTAAAACAATTGAAGTTGTAAGCAAATAAAAAGTAACTGCCTTTAGTAAAAATTTCAAAATAAGCTCCCTTGAGTCAATGAGTAATGTTACGAAATGGGAATTGTGGGCGATCAGCGATTGATGAATAACTTGATTTTTTGGTTTATAAAAAGAATAACAGTAAACACTGTAGACCAAAGCGCACCGTAAACGAGCCAAAACTGCCATAAAGGTAAACCTAAACTTATTACTTCAAAGCGCGCCCCAGCCCAATAACTTGCTGGCGCAAAAGCCATGCATACTAAAAAGGCCTGCCAAAGCTTTAATTTACTCAAAAAAACCATTGAGGTATTTAAAGAAAGTAATAACGCAGCCCATAAAAAGACGAGCCATAGAGGGAAGGGATAAACTTTAAACTCTAACAAGCCTAACTTTACCGCTATAAATTCTAATAATAGTGCTAAAGGTAGGGCTTTAATTAGAAGTAAGGTGTCGTGTTTTTTTTGTTTTGACAACCAAAACATTAAAACAATAATCAGTCCGCTAAAAAGTAGCGAATCAGCTTCAAGCAGCAATGATAAAAACCACACTGCTTGAAATAAAACAAAATTAGTAACCGAGCGCAATATCATCGTTATCGCTAACAAAACGTGGTTTACGCGCCATTAAATGCACCGTACTTGTTGCTCTGGCTCTAAACGCGCCTTCGCAATAAGCAAAATAAAATAACCATAAACGATAAAAGCGTTCATCAAATTTAGAGCGGTCTAAATCAGGCCAGCTTTTTATAAAACGGGTTCGCCAATCTGCTAATGTTCGTGCGTAGTGAGCGCCAATATCATTAACAGTGTGAATAACCATATCGGTATTATTTTTAATCTGCTCACTCATTTCGTTAAGCGATGGCAAGCATCCGCCCGGAAAAATATACTGCTGGATAAAGTCAGAGTTTTTTAAGTAGTGCTTATAACGCTGGTCGCCAATAGTTATAGCTTGTATTAGCATGGCACCGTCGTCTTTTAACAGTTCACCACATTGGGTAAAAAAGCTAGGTAAGTACTCATGACCTACCGCTTCTATCATTTCGATAGAAACAAGCTTGTCGTATTTTCCTCTCAATTGCCTGTAATCAAGCTTAAGTAATGTAATTTTATTGGTAAGACCAAGCTCTGAAATTTTATTAGCGACATAATCATGTTGTTCATCAGATATGGTTGTTGTTGTTACATGGCAATCGTAATGTGTGGCTGCATATATAGCAAAAGCCCCCCACCCTGTACCAATTTCAATTACTGAATCATTTTTTTGAAGCTCAACTTGCTCACAAATGCGTTTCAGCTTGTATTGTTGAGCCTCTTCAAGCGTCGCTTCTTTTGAAGGATATACAGCACTTGAGTAAAGCATTTCTTTACTCAAAAATGATTCGTACAAATCATTACCTAAGTCGTAATGAGCAACGATGTTTTTCTTAGAACCCGATTCAGAATTTTTATTTTTTATGTGATTAAACCGGTGTGCAATATTGCTAAAAAATGCGAATTTCTTCTCAAACTCATCAAGTTGCTTCTCATTTATAGCAAATATCTCAATGAAAGAGGTTAAGTTGTCACAAGACCAATGCCCCAAAATATACGCTTCACCAGCGCCAACGCTCCCAGATAATGCAAATGCCTTATACATAGCTTTATCGTTTACAATAATTGTTGCTTTTAGCACTGAAGATGGGTCGCCAAAAACTGTACGCTCATTCCCTTCAATTAAAACAACTTGACCTGTTTCAATTGACGAGAAGGCTTTAGTCACTAATTTTTTATATATGTTAGTTAACCAGTTTGTGCTTTGTTCGCAATTTAAGCTCGACACTTTATCCATTGAAATACCTATTAATTGTCCTGACTATCTATGTGCTTTATGGCTTGCCTGAGTGGCCTAAAAAAGGAACTCGTTTAATAAACAACTTTAACGCTTGATAATAAATACCTTTGAAAATAGACCATGTCATGGCCGGAAAACGTTTAAATAACTTATTAACTTCTTCTTTAGTAAGTTCTTTACGTTTTAAGCGAAGTGTAGCATCAAATAATAGCTCTTCATTTCGCTTATTTTCAATGTGTATCAATGTTTTATCAGGCGATTGCTTAACATGCCAATGATAGTTCATATCTAGATTCATAAAAGGTGATACGGAAAAAACCTTTTTAAAGTTCACTTTTTTTTCTAAAGGTACTAAATAATAATGACGTTCGTTCCATGGTGTATTACTTACTTCAGCAATCATGTATTTAAAACGGGTGTCGTTATGACCAAAAAAGTAAAAATTAACAGGACTAAAATACACACCAAAACAACGAAGTTGCCCAAGCATGTAAATATGAGTAAAGGTTTCAATAATACCTAAATTGGCAAGTTGTTCGTGTGCACGCTCAATAAGAGGACGTTTAGCAAGCTGTGAGGTGCCTTTAAGATAATCAGCTTCATTAAACTTTAACGCCTTTAAGCCTGACGTACCTATGTGTTTATGCACACCATTTAGTTGTTGAGGATTATTTAAATCTACCCACATCATATACAGAGGGTAACTAAAGCGATGTTCTTTAACAGCAAAACGGCGATGTTTAACATCGCCTAAATACACTGCACTAGTCAAATTCGACCCCAAGTTGCTTGGCTACATCTACACCACTGTGTACGCCATCTTCATGAAAACCATTGTACCAATAAGCGCCACAAAAATAACTATTGTTGTGTCCGTCAATACTGTGTTTAAGTTTTTGAGCCGCAATAGACTCTTGGTTAAATACAGGGTGGTGATAAGTAAACTCGCGCAAAATTTTACTTTGGCTTATTCCTTCAAGATGGTTAAGCGTTACACAGAACTGTGTATCTGATTGTATACCTTGCAAAATATTCATTTGGTAAGTTACAACAGCGGCTTTATCAGTGTTGTTGTTAAGTAGGTAGTTCCAGCTTGCCCATGCCGCTTTTCTATCTGGTAAAAGGTTTGTATCGGTGTGCAACACCACTGAGTTCTCAGTGTAAGCTATTGCACCCAATACTGACTTTTCTTGCTCAGTAGCATCACCCAGTAGTGCAAGCGCCTGATCTGAATGACAAGCAAATATTACTTTATCAAATTTACTTTGCTCACCATTGGCAAACTCTATTGTTACTTCATCATTTTGCCGCGTAACTGATTTAATATTTGTATTGAGGTTAATTTTGTCGGCAAAACCTCTGATCAGCGGCTTTATATACTGACGAGAGCCTCCTGGTACTACATACCACTGTGGTCTATTGGTTACATCTAAAAGCCCATGATTAAAGAAAAACTTAACAAAAAACTCAACGCCTACGTTTTCCATTTCTTTAATACTGGTAGACCAAATAGCCGCGCCCATAGGAAGAATATAATGGTATTTAAAAAAGTCATTAAACTGGTTATCGTTAAGCAATTGCCCTAATGATTGATCAGACTGGTAATCACCTTTTTCATGCATTGCTTTGCACAGTTTGTTAAACCTAACAATGTCGTACAATAATCGCCAAAACTTAGGTCTAAAAATATTACGACGCTGTGCAAATAAGCTTGTAAACGTATGTCCATTGTATTCAAAACCAGTGGCTTCATTGTGCACACTAAAGCTCATCTGGGTTGTTTGTTTATCAATACCAATGCGCGAAAGTAGCTTTTCAAAATATGGGTAAGTTCGGTCATTAAATACAATAAAGCCTGTATCTATTGCGTATTTGATGCCACACACATCAACATCAACCGTTGCTGTATGGCCACCTATGTAATCATTTTTTTCAAATACGGTTACATCGTAATGTTTGTGAAGCAAATGCCCACATGTTAAACCAGATATACCAGTTCCTATTATTGCTATTTTTTTCAACGGGCTAATCCTTTTGCGATTTTAAGCCAAATCGGCAGTGGTAAAATGCGTAAAGCTTTTAATATAAGTGTAAAACGATAAGGGAAATGAACGTCTTTGCGGCGTTTTTGAATACCCTTAATCATGTAGTCAGCTGCTTTTTCAGCAGTAACAGCCATAGGCATCGGGAAATCATTTTTATTAGTAAGTGGCGTTTTTACAAACCCAGGATGAACTAAAGTCACATCAACATCATTTAAATCAACCGCTAAGCTTTTTGCTAAGTAACTTACACCCGCTTTTGATGCGCCATAAGCTTCTGAACGAGGTAGCGCAAGGTAAGTAACACTTGAGCTGACCAAAACAAGTTGGCCGCCTGGATTTATTTTAGGAAGTAACGCCTCAAGGCAATACCCCATAGAAAGTAAGTTAACGTTTATTACACGCTCAAACAACGCGCTATCAAAGTTGCGCGCATCATCTATATATTCACAATTACCAGCGTTTAAAATAACACGGTCAAAATGAGGAAAGCCAACTGTCGACTCTTTTATATCTTGCAGGTTAGTTGCATCAAATTTACATGCTTGGATATTGTCATATTTAGCAAGCTCGGCGAGCTTATCACTATTACGGCCGCAAGCTATAACAGTGTCTCCTAGCTGTGCATATTTAATTGCTAGCTGCTCGCCAATACCTGATGTAGCACCCGTTATAAGTGTGATCATAATTAACCTGCCCTTTTATCAATTAGCTTTATAACGCTACCAAGTAAAGGAATGTGTTTGTATAACAACTCGCCCACATTAAAGTAGTCTCTGTGCTTAATAATTTTGCCATCTTTAAAAATAAGCTTACTATGACCGGCTACCGAGATAGTTTTACCTGATGAAAGCTTTGGATGTCCATAATGCATAGTCCAATAAATAAAAGCATTGTTACCGCTATTAAACGAATCACTAATATCAAACTGGCAATGCTTAACATTGCTGTATAAGTTAGCAAAGTACCTGCGCAATTCTACAATGCCGTTAATTTCATGCATCGGGTCTATAAACTGTATGTTGTCACAGTAAATATCACTCAATAAATCAAGATTAGTGCTATCAAGCTGTTGGTATATTTCAACAAATTTATCTACTGGTAACTGGTTATCCATATCACACCTTAAATGCAGCAAGTGCACGTTCTCGTGCCGCTTTATGATCAACTATTGCTGGCCAGTAACATTCCTTATCTTTGCCTGTTGCGGCTAAATAAGTGTGTGGAAAATGAATGTGTTTATCTGGCACGTTTTCAAGCTCTGGCAAATACTTACGGATAAACTTGCCCGTTGGATCAAAGCGCTCGCTTTGTCTGATAGGATTAAAAACCCTAAAATAAGGCTGAGCATCACAGCCTGTACTTGCAGCCCACTGCCAACCACCATTATTTGAGGCTAAATCGCCATCAATTAAGTGCTGCATGAAAAAGCGTTCACCTTCACGCCAGTCTATTAATAAATGTTTAGTTAAAAAGCTTGCAACAACCATTCGTAAACGATTATGCATCCAACCGGTTTGCTTAAGTTGTAGCATTGCTGCATCCACTAATGGGTAACCTGTACGCCCTTCGCACCATGCTTTAAAATCGCTTTCGCTTTTACGCCACACTACAGCATTATACTTTTCGTTAAAGTTATCGCCGCGCGAAAGCTTCGGAAATTCAGCAATTAAATGCCTGTAAAATTCGCGCCAAACAAGCTCGTTAATCCACGTAAACGTTTTACTTTTTGATGTAGTTAAAATATCAGGATAACGCTGCTGAATATTAATAAGCAGTTGCTTTGTGCTTACAATACCTAGTGCTAAATACGGGCTTAAACCCGATGTGCCTTTTACACTGGGAATATCACGCTGGTCGTCGTAACTTGTAAGTTTGTCGCATATAAAATTATCAACTACCGTAGAGAGTGTTTCGTCGTCAACCGGCCACTTATCTGAGCACCCATCACTTTTTAGTAAATCACTCTCGTCAAACTCAATAAGCGCAGAAGTTAAAGGCCATTGTGGCAAACTAAAGTGTGTATCTTGATACTGCTTTAACCATGCACGTTTAAAGGGAGTAAACACTTTATACATTTCATTACTTTGATTTTTGACAGAGCCTGCAGGCGCAATTAAATCACCTTCGTACAAAGTAAAAGTAATAGAAAGCTCATCGCATTCATGCAAAATTGCTTTATCGCGGTTTACTTCATTAAGCTCATACTCTGTATTAGCAATTACGTGTTTTACATCGTTTGCTTTACAAAAGTTAATCAGCTCGCGCGTACAATCACTAAAGCTAGGCGCTTCAATAATATGTAAAGTAATACCGTAATCAGCAAGTTGTGATTGAAGATAAGTAACTCGGCGCTTGAGTAAGTCAATCTGAATAGGCGCAGCTTGGTGTTGTTGCCACTGCTTTTCAGACACAAAAAAAATGGCGTGTTTAGCGCCATTATTTAGCGCTTGAATTAACGCTTCATTAGAAAAAAGGCGCAAATCGCGCCTAAACCAAAATAATGTATCCATTAAATACCAAATCGTAGTTTTAAATCGTGAGGGTATGGGTTAAAAAACACTTGTTTTTCAAGGTACTCATTCGGATGAACTTTCAAATGATGTTTTAACAAGGTAAGTGGTACATACAATGGCACCAATCCTTCGCGGTATTCGTCTATCGCATCACGAAGTTCTTGTTTTTCAACCTTCGATAAATCATTTTTAAAGTAGCCTTGTAAATGCATTAGGGTGTTGCAATTATTTCTGCGAGAAGCTGGCTTTTTCAGACCCGTCATCAAACCTAAAATATATTCATCCGCAACTGCATTTATATTGTCACCTACGAACGTTCCAAGCAGATTACCCAAATCTCGATAAGCTTGGTAATTGTGAGCCATCAACAAGTACTTATACTGAGAATGAAATTGAGTAAGCTTGTGAACCGTTAGTGGTTCTTGTACCAACTTTTGCCAATTTTTAAATACGTAAATTCTCATTACAAAGTTTTCACGTAAATGCATATCGTTTAAGCGACCGTTTTCTTCACATGGCAATAATGGGTTGTGCTTCATTATTTGCTCAGCAAAAAAACCAACGCCTTCAGAAGTATTACCCGTGCCTGCTTCGTTGTATATTTTAATGCGCTCCATGCCGCAGCTTGGACTTTTTGCGCAAAATACAAACCCGCTCAACTCTTTAGCTTGTTCTGTTGCAACTTTTTTACCATACTCGGTAAGTTGTTGGCCTACGTCTCCAGTACCATCTGGGCGACATACTTTAATAGTATCTCCCACTTTAACTTGGCGAATAGTTGGTCGAGGTATTGGTAAACCTACCGCTACCTCCGGACAAAACCGTGTATATTCAACGTGTTTACCTAACTCATCCATACAGAAATTTGACTTTTTATGACCTGTGTCAAATCTAACTTTTTCGCCTGCTAAGCAGGCGCTTATACCTATTTTTATTATATCTGTGTGCATAAATTCTCTTAGTAAATCAAATTACCTATTGGATTTAGTAACTTGCTGAAGCCCTTATTAAAATGTAGCGCACTACTGACAACTGTAAAGCACAAACAACCATCTTTTGTTAAAGGAGTATGTTGGTGACTACCATCTTGCCATATAAAGTCACCTGGGACATATTTTCCTTCTTCATCACTAAACTCGCCATCTAGGAGTAAAGTAACTTCAAAGCCAGTGTGCGTGTGTTCTGGTATTTCACCACCAGCATCAATATGTAACAAGCTAGAGCGTAATGGGCCATCATCAAGTGCAATACGCGATCTCGCAAGCTTACCCACTTGGGTAAATTTACTGTGAGAAATACGCGTTAGCGCACGTGGAAGCTGATAGTTATGCTCATTAACTTTAATAGAAACAGGCTCTACTTCGTAAACTTCATCGATAGAATCATCAGACATGATCATATCGAGAACATTTAGTTCAAATTCTTCAAGTAAATCAGATTTCTCAGTTTGAGGTTTCTCAAATTTAGCAGGCTCTTCACTAAATAATGCATTTGCATTACTTGCTTCAATTTTAGCTACTTTAGCTTGGCACACAGGGCACATGTCTACGTGAATAGAAACGGCTAAACTCAATGATGTAGCAAGTGATGCATCGCAATACTGTGTCAGTAAAGTTTCACTCGGGTGATGTTTAATCATGCTGATCTCCCATTTCATTACGTAATTTTTGCAAGGCCAAACGTAAACGTGATTTTACCGTGCCTACTGGAATATTAAGTTGATGTGCAAGTTGCTCTTGCGACATGTCTTGAAAATAAACGCCTCTTACCACTTCGCGTTGAGCAATAGGTAATTTGTCTAAATAACGTTTAATTTGTTTATCTTCTAAATGATCACTGTATTCGTGATGTGTATCTTGTGATTCGTTTAATAACGGCCAAATATCTTCGCTTATATTTTCTTCTTTATTACTTTTCATTTTACGAAGCATATCGAATGAAGCGTTACGCATAACGGTATAAACCCACGTAGTAGCCGCACCTTTATCACTGTGATACAAATGTGCTTTACGCCAAACAGAAGTTAACGTCTCTTGCACAAGCTCCATTGCTTGAGCTTCAACACCAAATTGCTTAATTCCAAAGCGTTTAATTTTTGGCGCAAAGTATTCAAATAAATAGGAAAATGCTTTTTTATCGCGTGACTGTGCAACATCTATAAGCGCTTGCATGAGTTCTTTACTCGGCGTTTCTGGCATGGCAGTGTACTTACCTGTATTAGGTTCACAACGTGGTGATTGTTGTTGACTTACCATAATAATTTATCCCGTTATTGCTTTTGTATTAAGTAATACGGGCAATAATTAATTTAGGATCATAAAATTTAGGCAAATTCGTTATTAATCACAGTATGGAGGAAATTCAGTAAGTTATCAAAGTTCGTTTCAAACGCAAGTTGCTGTTTTTTCTCAATAGAAATAGGTAGGAGCTCAAGCCAACGAGCTGCAATCCAAGGCAGTTTGTCAAAGTGAGTTTTTTTGTACAGCAAATTAAGTTCCGGATTACTTTTAAACACGTTTAAAAGTGCATCATGTAATAAGTCATGTTCGCCAACTGAGTTGTTAGAATCCTTATACCAATATGGCGTATTACAAGGCGATACCAAGCCATGACGTAATTCGTCTTCGTCTTGATAAACATCATTAATTTGCACATTTTTAGATGCAAACACATCGATTAATAATACATCGTTGTCGTCTTGGTCAAAATCAATAATATCAACAAGGCAACCTTGCGCGCTTATATTAAATGGCGTGTCGTGCTCAAATGTACAAAGCACAAACCCTGTATTGTTTTTTAATGCGGTTTTAACCATATTTAAATAGCGAGGCTCAAATATGCGTAATCGCGTATAGCCTTCTGGTAATATAAAAATGGGTAATGGAAAAATCGCACGTTTCATAAAGTCTACTTCTTTCAAACACTCTGCCTTTATTTACGTGCGCTTTTGCTAAGTCGATCAGCTTTGTATGAATCGAATTAATTACCAGCTATATAATTGGCTAAAGATTAAACCAACCTCCCATAGCTTTAAACACTTGAACCGAGTAATAAGCGCTAATCATACTGACTACGGGTGCTAACATTAATGCAAATAATCCAAGTTCACTGCTCATCGTTTTAATCCTTTAAATAATTTATTTTGCGTTTTTAATACTAGTGTCAGTATTTTTAGGCGTTGTGCTATGTGTTAAAACGGGCTCATCTAATAAACCCTCTAAAACAGTTTTAGCATCAAAATAAAGCGTTTCCTTTAGTGATTTTTCAAGCTCGATTGTGGTTTGCTTTACGTAGCTTGCTACACTTTGAGTTAATATATCAGTTACATCTAGGTCCACTTCTGTTGCATGTACTTGCGCAGAACCTAAAACTAATAAACTTGCCATAGCGATTTTAATTGAATGTTTCATAATGGTATTCCTTGTTTGTGTATTGTTTAGACGTAGTTACATACTCAAGGGTTGTGCCAACATAAAAACAAATCGTAAGTAACTGTAATTAAACAGATTTACATGCATCTCTTTAATTTAAAAAATTCATGCCTTGTTAATTTAACCATTTAATTTAATTTTTTGACTACTTTTTAGTTAATAAATAAAAGGGTTTAAATGTATTAATACCGTCACACTAAATACATTTAGCGTTTATAAAAACGTCATATCTACCCGCTAAAGTGCACACCACTATAAATAATTCAAAAAGTGCAGTATGACCCTTTCATCACGTCGAAATTTTTTAAAAATCTCAGCAGCAAGCATATTTACCGTCGCAGTATCGAGTGCCATTACAGGTTGTGCTCAAACATTAACAAACAAACCTCTATCGGCTATTGAATTTAAACACGGTGTAGCCAGTGGCGATCCGCTCAGTAATGCTTTAATAATTTGGACACGTGCAACTACTTCTCAATCAAATTTTGAAGTTACTGTTGCTTGGGAACTGGCAAGTGACTCTCAATTTAAAAACATCATCCGCAGCGGGCGCGAACAAACAGATAAAAGCAGAGACTTTACAATAAAAATAGATGTGCAAGAACTTACTCCAAACACAGAGTACTTTTATCGGTTTATGGGTTTAAATACACAAAGCCCAATTGGCCGTGCTAAAACACTACCAATAAATAACATTGAACAAGTAAAAATGGCTGTTGTGTCGTGCTCAAACTATCCTGCTGGGTACTTTAATGCCTACACCGATGCCGCTAAACAAAAAGATTTAGATGTGGTACTGCATTTGGGAGATTACATTTACGAATACCCAATGGGCGGATACGCTACCGAAAATGCTGAAAAAATTGGCCGCCAATTAGCAGCCGATAACAGTGGTGAAATTATTACCCTTAGCGACTATCGTAAGCGCTATGCTATTTACAGAACAGACCATGGCCTTCAAGCTCTTCACGCTGCAGCGCCTTTTATTGCAATATGGGATGATCACGAAGTTACCAACGATACCTATAAAAGTGGTGCTGAAAATCATACCCCTGATGAAGGTGACTTTTTTAAGCGCCGTGCAGCAGCTATTCAAGCCTATTACGAATGGCTGCCAATTAGACCGCCTATGGGCGAGCAAAGCCCGCAAATATACCGCACCTTCGATTTTGGTAATTTAATAAGCTTGCACATGCTAGATACGCGCGTAATAGCACGCGATAAACAACTCGCTTACAGCGACTATAAAAACCTAGAGACCAAACAAATGGATGTTGCGCGCTTTGCCAGTGATTTAAATAATCCAAGTAGGCAGTTACTAGGTAACACACAACTAAACTGGCTCACCAGTGCAATAACTAAATCAAATGCAAAATGGCAAGTATTGGGCCAGCAAGTATTGATGACTAAAATGTGGCTACCTACTGAAATATTCTCGCAATCCGATCGCACTAAAATACCGCAGGTGTTAAAAGAGCTTGTTACCATTAAAAAAGCCGTGTTAGCTAATAAAGCGGTAACACCCGAGCAACTCGCACGTGTAAATACTTTAATGCCTTACAATTTAGATGCGTGGGATGGTTATCCAAGCGAGCGCGAAGCATTATACAAAAGCGTTACTAAATTAAATAAAAAGTTAGTCGTGGTTGCAGGTGATACGCACAATGCGTGGCATGGCACATTAAAAAATGCAAAAGGCGAAAGCGTAGGAGTAGAGTTTGCAACACCAGGTGTTACATCCCCGGGTATGGAGCATTATTTAGCGCTTAATACAGCACAAGCAAAGCAAATGGCTGACTCGCTTTCATTGTTAATAAACGACTTAAACTATTGTGACTTATCACACCGTGGATATATGTTAGTGACTATTACTAAAGAGCAAATCACAACCGATTGGCGCTATATAGATAACATAAACTCCCCTAGCTACAACATCATTAATCAACACCAAAGTGTTTATAAAGGCTAATACTTTTAAAAAGAAGGTAAATGTATTATTTACTTTCTTTGTATATTTTATAAAACGTGCTTAATTACAAGTATAAAGAAGCGTCCACGAAGCATCACTTCCTGGAAGGCTATTTGTATACCAATTTGCGCTGTATGCATTGCCTTGATATTGCATTTTATTGTCGGTGTTATTGTGAGTAAACGCACCGGCCGAATAATCTTTTTTTACCCAATTAGGGTATGTATTAATGCCATTACAATCGGTTGAACTTACAACACTGCATCCATTTGTATCTACACTTGTACCAACGGGTGTATCTGGGCACTGATCAATATCATCATTCACACCATCGTTATCCACATCGCTTTGTGGTTCAACTACTTCAACAACACAGCCTACATTATTAACAGTTTCATCTGCAGGTGTATTAGGGCATTGATCAACACTATCGCTAATACCATCACCATCGCTGTCAGTTACTGCACAACCAATACTATCAACCGTTGTACCTGCGGGAGTGTTATCGCACTGATCGTTACTATCACTTATACCATCGCAATCAGAGTCTAAAGCAACCGTACTACCACCCCAACCTTGAATGATCTCTTTAACTTTAGTGCCTGACGCGGTTAGTGAATTCCAACTACCGCCTGGAGTAAATAACGAAGCACCTTCGTTTTTATCGTTTAAAGCCCAGTTAGCGTGGCTAATATTGTTTGTTTTAAAAAATGCCATCCATGCATCGGTTTCATTAATATTAACACCACCATTGCCATCAGCATTAACTGTTCCCCACTCTGTGGCGAATAGTGCAATACCGTTATCGAGTGCAGTTTGTGCTTTATTTCGATACGATTGACCATGCGTGCCAGCATAAAAATGCAGAGTGTAAGCAATATTGGCGCGATCTATCGGATTTTGTGATGCCACATCCACATCTTGCGACCACGTAGGCGTACCAACCACAATTAAGTTATCAGGGTCGATTGCTCTAATTTTATCAATAACTGTTTCTGCGTAAGGCTTAATATCGTTAGCCCACGAGATTTGTAACGGCTCATTATAAATTTCATAAATAACATTGTCGTACTGCCCATATTTAGTAGCTACGTCTTCAAAAAAGCGAATTGCAGTTGCTTGATCGGTATGTGCTTCATGGCTATGAAAATCAATAATAACGTACATATCTTCGCTAATAGCTGCGTTTACAACAGTATCAAGACGGCTCATATTGCCCTCCCAATCAAAGTTCAAACTACCACCGGTACTCGTACCATGGCCAATAGCTGCACGAATTAATGTTGCATTAAATTCAGTTTTTGCCTTTGCTACTGTTTGTGCTGTATAAAACTTTTCAGCGCCCCACCCCGTATTACTCCAAAATAGGCTAGGTCCTGCAAAGCTTGTGTTATCTCCACCTGCAAGAATTTGATTCCCACTCACCGTTAACTTCTCAACAGCGGCATTGGCCATGGTTGAGCATCCTAATAATAAAGCTAACGATAAGCTCGCCACTTTAAAATCCTTTCTTTTATGATTATTTGAACTGTTATTCATCGTATTTCCTTAAATTGAAATTATCAGTCGTCATTGCTTGATGTAATAAATTGACACAAAACCAATACTTAATAGTTAAACAAAGTTAATCTGGCGAGCAAAAAGCATCATTTATTTATTAACATTAAATGAATAAAAAGGAACAAGGAGAAGGGTTTTAATTAACTAAGTATCAACAAGTGAGCAATTTAACGAGGTTTGAGGATTTTACTGGGTATATACAGGTATTTACACGATGTTTACATGGTGCAGGCAAAAATCTCGGTTACAAAAAATATGTATAAAAATGGAAAAAGCGGTAATAATTATTACCGCCATCAATAATAGCTAAATATCAGAGTAAATATTAATAAGCCAACCAAACCGAGTTCTGATTAACTGGCTTATTTTTTAGTAGGCAGCGCTTTTCTGCCCAAACGATATGCATCCAGCATACTCAGCACCCAAATTATAATCATTAAAGGTACATACTTATATTCAGCGAGTTTAGCGCAGGCGTCGGAAGGTTGTTGCGCGGCTTTTAAAATGGCCTTAACCGACATAGGAATTTTACCGTGTACAATTTCATTTGCAGTACACTGTGCAATCGCAAATATATCTTGAAAGGTTAAAATTAAAAAAACAGTAAATACACCCGCAAAAATAGCGCCTATTAGGTGTTTTTTTAAAGAGAAATGCCCCGCTCCAGGATAAACAATGGCGGTAAGTAAAGCAGCTTTTAGATCTTGTTTCATGGTTATTTCAGCTCGTAATATGTATTACACTAGACACCAACATAGTGAATTAATTCTCTTTAAAATCAAGTAAAAGCTAAAGTAGCGTATCAAATAAAGTTATTTAGAATTACTCACAGCTAAGATTGAAACTTTCAGCGTACAGTTGTACACTGAAATTAATTCCAATAGTGGTAGGAACAGTTATGTCGTTAGAAGCGCCTTATTCCCGTAAAGAAGAGAAATTAAACGTAATCAGCCATGCACTCGGTATTATATTTGCCGCGTGTGTTATGTGGGATTTATTTAGCCAAGCCACCAGCACTAAAGCGTATGTTAGTACTGCAATTTATGGCAGCAGCTTATTTGTGCTGTTTTTGTCATCCACTTTGTACCACGCGAGTATTCAACCGCGCTTAAGAGCCTTTTATAAAAAGTGCGATCACTGCGCCATATACTTATTAATTGCTGGCACCTACACTCCCTTTTTATTAATCTCATTAACCGGTGCTTGGTCATGGGCAACACTTACATTTATTTGGAGTGTTGCACTGGCGGGCGTTGCGTACAAAGTATTTGTAAAAAACGGTAATAAAAAAATATCACTCGCCACCTACTTACTCATGGGCTGGTTTGCACTGGCTATTGTATATCCGCTTTATTCAAGTGTTGATGTAAAAGCACTTTACTGGCTACTTGCCGGCGGCATTTTTTATAGTTTAGGTACATTATTTTACAGCGCTAAAAGCACCCAATTTAGCCACGCTATTTGGCACTTATTTGTTATTGCTGGGTGTGTTTGCCATTATATTTCAATTAGTAATTATGTTTATTGAGCTTGTATAGCATTTTAAAATGGTCTGGTTTGAGCGATAACCGGACTGTCGGGTCAACTCGTTTTTGGACAGAAACGTGTTAGAGTATTTGAACAATAACTCTCATATGATGCTGTTAGTGAGCCAAATACTTTTTTCGCCTACGGTAGTAATTCGCTTAGGAAAAGCCATCTAATTTAGTAATGAATAGATCGAGTAATTAAAAAAGCTAACATAATTGTTAGCTTTTTTAAAACTTGTATTGAACTGCTTTAATTATAAGAACAGGTAGGGCAAGGCTTAGAAATTACACTCTCTCTCCAAGCACCCGAAAAGTTATTGTATCTCCAAACTTCAGTAGAAACTTTATCATTTGTTGATTCCTTGACAAATTCAACTTGAAAATCAGTGTACTGACTTATACCCGCATTTAATGCACCTTGGTAAACGCTCAGACCCAATGCAATACCTCCTCCTGAAGTTTTTCCACCACTACATGCTTCTTCACAGAAAATTGTTATTGTCTCCATATCTTCACCTGTATCGAAAGTAGTAGCACCTCCACTGAAAAGATCTGAATCAAAAACGACAGACATTTGAGCAACAAATGGATCCAACTTTGATACTGGTATACCAAAATAGTTCGCAAATTTTGTTTTTTGCTCATTCATTGCTTTATTTAATTCTTTTTCTGAATAATCCTCTGGCGAAATAAATTCAGGCACCTCAGAAATTAGTTCCATATCAGGAACGGATGAACCTGAGTTTAATCTCATGAATTGATCCGTGGCGTATTTGTAGGCCTTTTCAGATAAACCTAAACTTCTACTGTTATTGGCTATATTGCTTTCTATTTGTGATATTGGATTGGTGGGTTCAATTATTTGTTTTCCATTTGCACTAAAAATGCCTACAAGCAGTATGACAGAAGCTAACTTATAAAAGTTTGTCATAATATTCCTATTTAAATGAAGAGTGGTTAATTATTAGACAAAAAATATAATGACACTGGTTAAATGTCAATATGGGAACAATATTTACATGCTTCTAAACACAAGCCCTTCTATTATATAGATACGCATTCGCGAGTACGGCCTATCCCAGACGCGGACTAAATTGAACCCTGTTATTAGGGGGGTATTATAAAAACTTAATAAAATTAAGCAACTTACTAGAGGCTTTATTTAGTAAATGTAGTTCTCATGTGCTCGGCGGGTATTCGACGCTGGCCAATATTTCAGCAATTGATATAAAAAAGATAAAAAATTCCAATCACAATAGATTCTAAGTATGAATCATAGTCTCTTCATCAAGACTCATCATTTTAGAGTGAATAACCTTAAGTCTTTTAATCGCTAAAAGCCACTTTTAGAGTATCTACTTTAACCCGCTAAGGTGCATAGATGAGTCAGTTCCAATGTCCGCTCATGGCACTAAGCCGAACTTCGGCAAAGAGCGATAACCGACCATTCAGGTGAGTCGTCATTAACTTAGTAAGAATAAGTGAAAACTTCCCTCTTTTCCACATAGTAAAATAACCTTTCCTAAGCTTAATATTTATAGATGGCAATAACTTACACTATTTGCTATTAATAGAAACTCATACAATAAGGACGTTTTCGCGTTAAAAAAGGGAAAGTGTCCTCTGATAGAGTTGTTAGGTTGCATATGAGCACTGAGATTGAACCAATGTATGTTGATTGTGGCGAACATGGTAAGCGAGTTGCAGCCGTCGTCTGTTGCCATTTGTTGAAACCAGAAGGTGTACCTGTAGGCTTTATTGAAAACTCTAGCGAACCTAATGACCTTCAAGCGTGGTGTTCCAAATGTGAAGCCTTGTTTGATGAAGAAGATGGTATGACTGAGAAGTTTCGAGCCTTTAATAAAATGTCAGTTGTGTGTGTCAATTGTTATGAAACATCAGCTGATTATCACAGCGTCGAGGCTCAATAGTGTTTGTTGTAGACCAGCAACCTAACAAGCCAAGTCAGAGGGAATTTTACTCGCTGAAAAACGCTCTTGAAATCCCCTGCTTGGGGCGTTACCACCGTCCGCTCATGGCACTCTCCAGCCACTCGACAACATAAAGTATTAATAATAATTGATAAGGTATTTTACTTTGTCAGATGGCGCTTCGCTTATCCGACCTACACTGGCACTGAGCCGAACTTTGGCACACAGCCATGAGTAGCCTCTCAAAAACTGTAATGTAAGAAATCAAGATTCTTCCTTTTTTAATTGATTTATCTTCAACCTAGGCTCTGCGGTGTTCGTAAGACCTACCTGTAAAGTGGTCTTCGCCTCATAAAAAAAGCACGGTGCACGCACAGTGATAAAAGATAATAATATTTTGTATTAAACAAACTTACTTGACGTTTTACTGCAATTACCCTGAAACTCCAGTTTGTTTTTTAAACTAAAGAAAAGCTGACGTAGAAAAGTGCAAAATTTAATTCGAGTGCCACGCTTACTTGCGATAGGTGAAAATTTTATATTTGGCTTCTATAATTTTTCGGGGGGATTAGCATATCACTTAACGACACACTTTAACGTGCTGCTATTTTCTGGCTTAATTATAAGCCCATCAGTGTAGCCATAAACGCACCTTCCCAACTTGATTGGCTTAATGAACGGTGTGTAATATTTTCGGTACTAATATCCACTTTTTACCCGTCATCCGCACTTATATTTTCAACAGTTTAAATATAAACACTTTAAAATAAGTAACATAGCTTAATATTTAAAAAGCACCTCTGTGGCATATCTATTGCTTTTTTATAAAGAAGGCGGTGTACGTAAACGGCTAAAAATGTCAATTTTAAAGGAGAGACAGAGTGGGAGCATTACAAGCTAACTATAATATTGCTATTCGTGCTAAATCAGTTAGTCGCTCTTTAGCTTCGACATTTTACAACCACACACGCCTCTTATGTTTTTTACATCACCCAATTCACGCTAAGCAAAGAGAAGTAACAGCATTGCTGTGCTGTCTGAGATTACGCTCTTTGTGATTACATGCAATTAATCGAACTTAAACTTTACGTTGAGGAGACTTTGATATGCCAACTAATCAATTTACTATGCAAGATCCTAGAAGCCAATATCAGATGGGACGTACCGAAAAAGACAGTAATCAACCGGACCCAGGGCTAGATGAAATTTTAAAACCTAAAGCAGATCATGGCGAAGACTCCTATGAGGGCCACGACAGGTTAAAAGGCCGTAAAGCTTTGATCACAGGCGGCGACTCTGGGATTGGAAGAGCCGTAGCCATCGCATTTGCAAGAGAAGGTGCGGAAGTTGTTATTAATTACTTACCCAGCGAAGAAACCGATGCGAAAGAAACACTCGATATACTAAAAGCCAGCGGTAACAAGGCTTGGGGTATTGCAGGTGACATATCTGATGAAGATTTCTGTAACAGCCTTGTCGCTCAAAGCGTTGAATACTTGGGGTCAATTGACATACTAGTTAATAATGCTGGTAAGCAACAATTTGTCGCCGAGTTAGAAGATTTATCTACCGAGCAATTTTGCCAAACATATGCAACAAACGTATTTGCTATGTTTTGGATAACAAAGGCCGCAGTAAAGCATATGCCACCCGGGGCAAGTATTATTAACACAACCTCTATCCAATGTTACCAGCCATCTGCTGGACTTCTGGATTACGCATCAACTAAAGGCGCAATTACTAGCTTTACTAAAAGTTTAGCAAAAATGGTAATAGATAAAGGCATTCGGGTTAATGGTGTTGCTCCAGGGCCAATTTGGACTCCGCTACAACAAAGTGGCGGCCAACCGGCGAAAAAACTTCCCGAATTTGGTGATAACGTGCCACTAGGTAGACCAGGCCAACCTGCCGAGCTAGCCCCAACATATGTATACTTAGCTTCGCAAGAGTCAAGTTACATTACCGCTGAAATAATGGGCGTGACAGGTGGGCAACATCTACCTTAATCATCAACAGATGATTGTTAAACAACATAATAGCGGCGAGTATACGCCGCTTTTATTACCTACTCTTTTTGCATCACATCTAAACAAAATCCACTAAGTATTCGTGAAACCGTGGTTATAAACCCCCTAAAAGCCTGAGTTACCCACTGCACTATTTGACTTAGTACGAGGTTGAGTGAGCCTATTTAAGCACGCATAAACAAACTGCTTAAACAACTAGAGCTGCTTAAGCAGTCAACTTAGGCTTTATATCTATTTATCAAACTGGTTTTATGCGTTGTCTTTTTTAGCACGTATACCGCGAATGAACTCTTCTAAATAAGGCATAAACTCTAGCACGAGTGATATGAATAGCACTGTTATCAAGTAAGTTATTGGTATAGGTGACTCTTTTAATTGGAGCGTAAATTCAGGAGGAAAGCCCCCAGGAGTAAATAATGCTGTAAATTGCTCCCAGTGCCGCGCAATAATTAATACTAAAGCCAACAGCGGTATCATTTCTAAAAAGCTATGTATATGCTGCTCTATTGGCCCCACTCTACGTTTACTTACCGCGTAAGTTACATCCCACATTGCTGTAAGTTCATGAATAAAAAACAACAAGATACTGATAGCAATAATCAAACTATTAACTTCAAAAATTAAAACAAGAATTAACGGTATACCCACTTCGGCAAACATTAATAGATGAATAAACGACTCTTTTGCACCACTTGTTGTAGAAATATTACTACGTCGATGACAAAACCAATCCGCAATGCCAGCTACAAGCCAAATAGGGATCACAAAGTACATTAAAATAACTAAAGTAGGGTCAGTCATATTTGGTTAGTCCTTAAAATCAAGTTTTTAAAATTTGTCACACTCAAAACTAAATATTTACGCTTGGTCATTTCGATAATTAATAAAGTACCGATAAGCATAAATCGTGTTCTTCAAACGCGTTCTAGCCACTTTTATTATAGCTTTAAGAATTTTTACTTAGCTGTATATGAGATACCCTTTAAAGCGAGCTCTTGTACCACCACGGATATGCTCATAATTTTCTACGACAGATTGTTTGTTCAAGTGGCATGCCAAACTTTTATTTTTAGTGGATTGCATGAAAACGCAGGTATAGGTATGTGTGGAAGAGTTTTAGGCTAATCTCTTTGTATTTTTGATGGCTAGAAAGTAGAAAATATGCCCCTTTTTTGTAACTTTTTCATTTAGCGATAATCTAGGTTAGTAAGGAGCTTGTATTGAAGATAAAACTAAATGCTCAAATATCAGGTTATTTATATGTATTGCTAAACTTCATAAATAAAAAAGTGGTCAACATGCTTGGTTTGGTAACAATGCTTAAATACTATTATTAAGCCATTCCTTGTCTTCTACTGCCACCGGCACTCGCGCATATTCACTTTGTCGTTTTTAAACAATACGCCTTCTGATAGTAGCTTTTCGCGTTGTTCTTGGTATTTTTCGCTACCTGCAGGGAATGATATTTCACCTTGGCTATTCACTACCCTATGCCAAGGTATAACTGAGTCGTTTGGCATCACTTTTAATAAGCGCCCCACCAACCGTGAGTTTTGAGGGTAGCCTGCAAGAGTAGCAACTTGCCCATAGCTTGCTACTTTGCCTATTGGTATGCCTGCGATAACAGTATAAATAAGTGTTTCTTTATCAATATCAGCGTTCATTTAAATACGCCTCACTAAGTACTTTAAATTGCTCCCAAATAGTACGCGCTACAGGGCCGTGGTGCATTGCATGCTGCCTAAAGGCTCTAATTTGCGCACTAAACTTATGCTCTCGGTCAGTTATGTGTATTTCTTGAAGTAAGCCAGCTTTTATTTCAGAGTCGCAGTGCTCTAAGCTCATCATTGCCCAACCTGCGCCTGAAAGTAAAAACGATTTTAAGGTCGATACATCATCAATTTTCATCATGGCGGAGCCTTTTGAGTACGATAGTCTGTCGCTGTCGATACTCAAATCACTTTCAAACATGGCTAAACACGGATACGTTTGTAGTTCGCTATAGGTGAGCCTTTGAGGAAGTACGCCTTTGGCGCTGACAATGCCAATATCGAGCCTGCCTATAGGTACGCTTTCTAAATCGCCTGTTGCATGAAATAAGTCAAACCACGGGCCAATGCCTAATTCGGCTTGCCCACTATTTACTTGCTCTAACGAAATAAAGCGCTTCCCGCTTGTTAAGCTAAATTCGGTGCTGGTAAACAATCTAAAAGTATTACTTATGATCTCGTTGTAACTCTGCGTATGGCAAAGTTGTTCGTAACAAATTCTAAATTGGGGTTCATTTCCGAGTGCCAATTCTTTAGCAAGCTGCGCTAGCTCGTCGTTGGCATGCAGAAGTTGCTGCGCCTCGCGGTGAAAAATTCGCCCTTTTTCAGTAAGCTGTAATCGGTACTTACTTCTGTCTAGCAACTCAAACCCTATTTTTTCTTCTAGATTTTTAATAGCAAGTGTAAGCGCTGGCTGCGTTTTATGTAGCTTTAGTGCTGCCCCGCTTAAGCTTGCGCTTTGCACTATGGCATCTAAAATTATTAATTGATTCAGCTTCATATAGCACTCTGCAACATTATAAGTAAAACTTATTGAGTTTCTAAAATTTTATGATTTTTATTTTATATGTTTGCAGCGTATGCTGCACTTAATTATTTTGCCATCATTGCAACGGAGAAGACATGAAACTCTTTCGTCTATGTTTTTTAACTACGACTTTACTAAGCTTAATAGCCTGTTCTGAGCCAGAACAACAAGTTAAAGAAGAGCCCATTCGCCCTGTTAAATTATTCAACATAGGTCATGATTCTCAAACTAACATTCGCAGCTTTCCTGCTGAGGTTGTTGCAAACCAAGGCTCTTACCTTGCTTTTAGGGTAAACGGAGAACTTATTAAGTTTCCTGTGCTTGCTGGTGAACACGTTGAAAAAGGTGATTTATTAGCAAAACTGGACCCTGAAGATTTTCAGTTGCAGTTTGATGAGCGCAAAGCGCGCTTTGAATTGGCAAAATCACAACTTGGCCGTATTGAGCAATTGTTTGAGAAAAAAATCACTAGCCAATCAGAATTAGATCAAGCCACTGCTAATATGCAAATTGCTGAATCTGCATTTAAAATTGCACAAACAAACCTTGAGTACAGCGAGCTACGCGCGCCATTTTCAGGCACAGTTGCAAAAGTATTTGTTAAAAACTTTGAAAACATTCAAGCCAAACAAAATATATTGCGTTTAGAAACACGCGATTTAATGGATGTAGAAATCCAAGTTCCTGAAAAAATAGTCGCTCGTTTTCAAAAAGGCACTGATTACCACCCTACTGTAAAATTCGATGGCTTTGACGATAAAGAATACACACTTGATATTAAAGAGTGGGATACCCAAGCAGACCCTGCAACACTTACCTATAAAGTTGTGTTTTCGCTACCAGTACCTGAGGACTTTAATTTACTAGCGGGTATGACGGGCAGTGTATTTATTGATTTAAGTAAAGTAACGCGCTCGCAAGTGTCTTACACAATACTGCCAATCGAATCAGTGTTTTCTGAACCTCAAGAGTCTATTAAAGATAATGCCTACGTGTGGCTTTTTGATTCAGAAACTAGCCAAGTACATAAACAAGCAGTAAAAATTGGCCAGCTACACCGCGATGGTATTGAGGTGTTAAGTGGTATTAAAGAAGGCCAAATTGTTGTTTCTGCCGGTGTGCATTCACTAAAAGAAGGCATGAAAGTAAGAGCATGGAATAAAGAGCGAGGCTTATAATTATGAGCTTTGCACAACTCTCCATAGAGAAAAAAGTAATCAGTTGGATGTTTACGCTGCTGCTATTAATTGGCGGTACCGTGTCGTATTTTGACTTAGGGCAATTAGAAGACCCTGAGTTTACGCTTAAAAAAGCCATGGTTATTACCATGTACCCTGGCGCATCGCCGCAACAAGTAGAAGAAGAAGTAACTTTTCCTCTGGAAAACGCGATTCAGCAATTACCTTATGTTGATTACGTTACTTCTATTTCATCTAACGGCAAGTCGCAAATTTCGGTAGAGATGAAAAGCACTTATCGAAAAGAGCAACTTCGCCAAATTTGGGATGAAATGCGTCGTAAAATTAACGACCTCTCCCCTTCGCTTCCCAGCGGCGTTTACCCAAGTACTATTTTAGATGACTTTGCCGATGTTTACGGTGTTATGTATTCGGTAACCGGTGATGGCTACTCATATGACGAGCTTAAAGACTACGTAGACTTTTTAAAACGTGAGCTAGTCTTGGTTAAAGGCGTAAGTAAAGTAACGGTTGCAGGTGAGCAACAACCGCAAGTAATGGTTGAAGTCTCAACGCGTAAATTAGCTCAATTAGGTATTGCACCAAGTCATATATTTCAGTTACTGCAATCGCAAAATACGGTTTCTAATGCGGGTAAAATTCGCGTAGGCGATGAGTCAATTCGCTTGCACCCTACTGGCGAATTTAAAGATGTAAAAGAGCTCGAAACGCTATTAATTTCAAAACCTGGTGCAAGTGAGCTTATTTATTTAGGCGACGTAGCAAAGGTTTATAGAGAGTACGCAGAAGTACCTAACAATGTTATTCGTTATAATTCTCAGCAAGCTTTGCTTATTGGCGTGTCGTTTATGTCAGGAGTTAACGTAGTTGATGTGGGTAAACACATTGACGATCACTTAGCTTCACTTGAGTATCAACGCCCTCATGGTATTGACATAAATTCGGTATACAACCAACCACAAGAGGTTCAAAAATCGGTTGATGGTTTTATTATCAGCTTACTTGAAGCTATTGCGATTGTTATTGTAGTACTGCTGTTATTTATGGGTTTAAAAAGCGGTATTTTAATTGGTGGTATTTTACTGCTTACTGTACTGGGTACGTTTATATTTATGAAGTTGTTTGCCATCGACTTGCAACGCATATCACTTGGAGCACTTATTATTGCCCTAGGGATGCTGGTTGATAACGCAATAGTTGTAACCGAAGGGATACTAATAAACCTTAAACGTGGGCAAACAAAACTCAAAGCAGCGGTTAATATTGTTGAGCAAACAAAATGGCCCTTACTAGGTGCAACAGTCATTGCAGTCACTGCCTTTGCGCCAATTGGTTTAAGCTCTGATGCCAGTGGTGAATTTGCCGGCAGCTTGTTTTGGGTGTTGTTTATTTCGCTTTTATTAAGTTGGATAACAGCCATAACGTTAACGCCATTTTTTGCCAATTTAATGTTCAAAGAAAACGAGTTTAAAAACGAAGAAGGCCAAGAAGATGAAGACCCATACAAAGGTTTTATTTTTAACGGTTACAAAGCGATTTTAGATTTAGCGCTGCACTTTAGAAAAACCACGCTTATATTAATGGTTGTTTTACTGTGTACTGCGGTTGTTGGTTTTGGCTCTGTTAAACAGTCGTTTTTTCCTGCCTCTAATACACCTATGTTTTATGTAGATTACTGGCAAGAGCAAGGATCTGATATTCGCTCAACCCTAGAGGGCGTTAAAAAACTTGAAGAGTTTTTGCAAAAAGAAGACCTTGTTGAAGAAGTAACAAGTACAACAGGCCAAGGCGCTCCACGCTTTATGCTTACCTACGCACCAGAAAAGTCATATCCCGCGTACGGGCAATTAATTATTCGTGTAGCCAACAGAGAAGCCGTAGCGACTGTAATGCAAACTGTACGTGATTACTCAAATAATCATGCACTCTCTGCACAGCTTAAAATTAAGCCAATGGAAATCGGCCCCTCTACTGATGCAAAAATAGAAGCGCGTTTTTCAGGCCCTGATCCTGTTATTTTAAGACAATTGGCTGCTAAAGCTGAAGAACTTATTGGTAACGACGATGGCGCGTACAATATTCGTGATGACTGGCGTGCACGTACTAAAATGATTCGCCCGCAGTTTAACGAGCAAAAAGCACGCCGCTTAGGTATTAGTAAATCTGACTTAGACAATGTATTACTAACAAGTTTATCGGGTAAACAAGTGGGCGTATATCGCGATGGCACGCAGTTGCTGCCTATTATTGCACGATCTCCTGCTAACGAGCGCTTAAACGTAGAAAGCGTACACGACCTACAAATATACAGCCCAGTATTGGGGGTATTTGTACCAGTGACTCAAGTTGTAGACGAATTTGATGTGCAGTGGGAAGACAGCCTAATAATGCGCCGCGATCGCAAACGAACTATTACAGTAATGGCCGATCACAATGTATTAGGGGACGAAACACCCGCTAAACTATTTGCACGTATTCGCGGACCAATAGAAAACATGGAATTACCGCGCGGTTACGAACTGGAATGGGGCGGCGAGTTTGAATCTTCAAGCAAGGCTCAAAAAGCAATATTTGGCTCATTACCACTGGGTTACTTAGCGATGTTTGCAGTAACCGTATTACTTTTTAACTCGCTTAAGCAACCACTTGTGATTTGGGCAACGGTTCCGTTAGCTATTATTGGTGTAAGCGCGGGCTTGTTAGCTATGAATGCTCCGTTTAGTTTTATGGGACTACTTGGTTTATTAAGCTTAAGCGGTATGCTTATTAAAAACGGTATTGTATTAGTTGATCAAATAAATCTCGAATTGAGTGAAGGTAAATCGCCTTATGAAGCCGTGTTTGACTCTGGTGTGAGCCGTGTACGCCCAGTTGCTATGGCGGCTATAACTACTATTTTAGGTATGATCCCGCTGTTATTTGACGTGTTTTTTCAGTCAATGGCGGTAACAATTATGTTTGGTTTGGGCTTTGCTACCATACTAACGCTCATTGTGGTGCCAGTACTTTACACGGTTATATTTAGAATTGATTACGAGCCACGTAAGTAGTTAAACATATAATCGGTTAACATTAAAAAATGCCACTGGCTCAAGGTCAGTGGCATTTTTATTTAATACCGATGAAAAAAGAAAGGCTACATATTTAGTTGTTAAGAAACTAACCGCAACACTTCTTATATTTTTTGCCGCTACCACATACACAAGGTGCGTTACGCTCTGGTACTTTATCAAATACTTGTGGTGTTGACTTGCTAAGCGCAAAGTCTAGTTCGCGAATATCTTCTGGTACTTCAGCTTTAACTTCAATTGAAGCAAATAGCGAATGCTCTGCTAGTATGGCTTCTATTTCTGATTGTCGTTCAGTTGAGTTTACAATTAGCGTTAACGGGTGTAACTCTGTGCCTACCTTTGCGGTACGATTTGGCGCAAATCCATTACTGTTATTTTTACCCATTATGTCGGGCTTACCCATAAAGAAAAATTTTGACATGTTACTTCTATAACCTTTCTACATTATTAAGACGGCGCATCTTAACAGCTTACCCAACATATAACTAAGGTGTACTTGCTAATGCACAATATAAATCAAGCTTTAGCGTATATGCGCCTAATATAGCGACATAATGAGTACATTTAATGGATTTAGGCAAAATTTGAATTCGAAATATAGTAAAATTATACTAGCTAGACTCAGTGGCGTTTTAATATCTAACTCAATATTATGGAAAAGCCTTGGAAAACTTTAAAATTGCACTTCTAATAGCGGGCAGCCTTTTTATACTTTTTGGTTATTTACGCTTTATAACTGATGAAAATGGTAACGTGAACTTAAACAACTACCGATTTACAGGAGGCTTATTGCTGGTAGTTTCCGGCATGGTTGATGGTACACGCGATATAGCTAAACGCCTGCGCTCTAAAAACGCATTATCGGCGATTGCAATTTATTTAGGTATACTCTTATTTTACATTGGTTTTAGCATTTAAGAGCTAATTGAAGCTTTATACAAAGCAACACTTTATAAGCGGATAACCTGTGACATTTAAACAACTATTCAATAGCGCTCTGCTATTTTTAGCAACGGCTCCCCCACTTGCTTTACTTGCATGGGATGAACAAGCCGATCCCGCTTTTATCCCCAACAGTATATATAACACCTTAACATTTACGTTATTTCCAATAACGGCGATAGTGTTGTCGGTTGTTTTATTAAGGCAACTATATAAAAAATACAATAATAACTTTGAATTTAAACATACAGTTAAAAATTATATTGCTGAGCAGGGGAAGTTCCGCAGCGCATTTATACCACTGTTTTTGCCTATTTTAATTTACTTATGGTTATGGACGTCAGTCTGTATTTCTGTGAAATTATGGGCCAATAAACACAGCAATGATATATGGCAGCAAGAGCATCAATTACTTGAAGTAGGTAGTTGCCCAACTGATTATGAGTACAGTTGTGCAACGCTAACTGTGCTTAGTTTACAGAACTACAGAAAATACACTTTTAGATGGTATTTAGATAAGAATAAATTGGTGACTTTGCAAAATAACAATATAAATTTAGTGGGCGTTACAAGCCCACTTGGTAATATAGTACAAGAAATACAGTGGTAGTAGAATACCACTTAGCTGCAGATTATTTTTTTAAGCTAAGGGTACGCCCCGAGCTAAGTTTTGACTGTGACGACTTGTTCTCTTTAATACTTTTTGGCTTACCAACATACGTGGTAGAACGCTTTTGATAAGGTGCTTTACTGCGCTCATTTTTGCGCTCGCCATTAGCATTACTGCGATCAGAGTTGCGACTTGAATTTCGCTCAGTACTACGCTCGCCACTTTGTTCGCCTTTATTAAAACGGCGAGGATTTTCACCCTGAAAATCACGCTTTTTAGGAATCGACGGCGTATTATTTTCTGATTGTTTATTAGCATCAAGCGAATGTTCTTGAGTTTTACCTGAGTCAGAAATCGAGTCGTTTATTTGCGCCATTTCAGTATCAGATAAATGACGCCACTGCCCTACCTTTAAACCTTTTAGTGTTACGTTCATTATACGAGTGCGCTTTAACGTCACCACTTCGTAACCTAAATATTCACACATACGGCGTATTTGGCGGTTTAAACCTTGTGTAAGTACTATTTTAAATTCTTTAGGGGCCGTTTGTGTCACTTTACACTTTTTAGTCACGGTATCTAAAATAGGCACACCATTGGCCATTTTTGTAACAAACTGACGATTAAGCGGTTTATCAACCGTAACAACATATTCTTTTTCGTGGTTATTACCCGCACGCAAAATTTTATTAACGATGTCACCTTCGTTAGTTAAAAATATAAGCCCTTCAGAAGGTCTATCTAAACGCCCTATTGGAAATATACGCGTAGGATAATTTACCGCGCGAATAATATTACTTTGAATTTTACTTTCGGTAGTACACGTAATACCAACGGGTTTATTGTAAGCAATATAAACGCGCTTTGGTGTGGCTTTAAGTGGCTTGCCATCAACCAATACAACATCGGTAGCAGCAACTTTTACGCCCATTTCAGGCGAGTAGCCATTAACGCTGACACGACCTTGCTCAATATATTTATCGGCTTCGCGGCGTGAACAAAATCCTGTTTCACTAATAAATTTATTTAAACGTTTTAATTCGGTCATGGCACTTATAGCGTAGTAATTTTTAAGGCGAGTAGTGTAAACCACCCACACTATTTTTTCGCCCCTAATTTAAAATTTATAGGTGTTTAAGCATTAATTTTTGCTTTCGTTAATTTACGCCATACAAATTCAAGCGGGCCTTGGTTAAAATAACGGCTGTATATAAAGGTAAATATGAGCTGCAGTGCAACTAATGCCGTTGCAACTAACCAGTAGTCAATACGATCAAAATTGAGCACCCAGTGTGTAAATAGCACTTTATATAACAACAGTTGTATGAGTGTTTGGCTAATATATAAAGTAAATGCTAAGCGCCCCGCTTGTTGAATAAGCTTGCCAACATGTGCGCTGTTATTGCAAAATTTAACAATTAAATGAATATACAGCGTAGCCATACCTAGCGCCGCAAACATATTTATAAATTCTTGCACCCCATATCCTAAGCTGCCATTAAGCTGTGATGCATAAAGCCTGATTCCACAAAAAACAAGGGTCATTGCACCGCAAACTATTAATTGCTGAGTCGTTAAGCCTTTACTAAAAACGTCTTGTTTATATAAATAAATGCCAATGAGCATAAGGCCCACGCACATCCACATTGTCATTATTGGCACCATAACAAGCATTAACGTGTTCATAGCAAGGTTACTAATAAAGTAATCAATATAGTGTGGGTTATATAATTCAATAAACTGTGCTGTATCGCGGTAAATTATTTCATCGGGTACGCTAGATATAACAAGTAAGGTAACCACAGCCGACAACAAGGTAAATGCAAGCCCTCTTTTTAAAAGTACATTGCTATCACTTTCTAAATATTTAATAACAAACCAGCCAGATACACCGTAAACAAATAAAATATCACCGGCCCAAAGTAAAAAACCATGCGCTAAACCAAAGAGGATTAACCAATAGAGCCTGCTTTTTATTTGCACTTCAGACTTGTAACGTTGCCACTGAATATAAAGCCCAGCACCAAAAAGCAAACTAAACAGCGTTCTAAAACGCCCGTCTACAAACACGCTGCTAAGGGTGTGAATAATTGAGTCGCTAACAGGAGGATTAGTTAAGGAGGAATACCCATATTCAAAAATGCCGAAGGCGTAAGCATTCATGTAAACGAGGCCAAGCACGGCAACGCCGCGAATAAAGTCCATATTATAATTGCGCATTAAAGCTATTATCCGTTAAATATTATTCTTATAACTGTCAGCCCAATCGACTGACTGCTGGTAAAGTGGAGGTAGTATAGCACTGTCAATATTCAACAAAAGTACAGCTTGTTCAAGTGCCCACCAGCTTCCTGTTTCATATGCTTTAACAACGTTTAAAATATAATAAAGTGTGTTTTTGTCCCCTAATAATGCCGTTTTTATTTCATCAGGGAAAGGTAGCTTTTCAACAAGCAAGCTCATTGGTTGATCAAGGATTGCATCTAGCAGTGAAAATAATCCTGTTAAAAATGCTTCGCCTGACTGACTTTTATTAACCTTTTTTGCCACAAGCTCACAAAAGCGAGCACGTACAACACATACTTGCATTAGCTCTGCTGGCTTTTTACCCGCTGTATGAGCAGTAACAATAAGGCTCACAAACTTTTTAAGGCGTTCGTGTCCTAAATACACGAGCGCTTGCTTTAATGACGATATTTGGCTTTGTATAGGAAACACACCGCTGTTTATTAATCTTAGTAACTTATATGCGAGTGCAGCATCTAGCTCAAACAGGCTTGCGATTGTTTTAATGTCAGGGCTTTGCTTCATTATTTCTGCGTAAATAGCGACGACTAAACCATAATTATAATCAATGTCGTTTTGCTTGATCATGGTAGGCTTTGCAAAAAAATAGCCTTGAAAATAATCAAACCCCATATCAAAGGCAAGCTCATAGTCTTCTTGTGTTTCTATTTTTTCGGCTAGTATTTTTATTTGTTTATGCGCTTGTAACTTAGTAACTATGGGCTGTATTTCGCTAAGAGGTGTAATTGCAATATCAAATTTAATGAGCTTCACAAGCTTTAGAAAACGATCCCATTGTGGTTTATATACAAAATCATCGAGCGCGAGTTTGTAGTTACTATGAAATAAACCTCGGCATAGCTCATAGTTGTCGTCGGTAGGTTCTATGGTTTCGAGCAACTCAATCACAACGTCTTGGCATGGTAAGAAAGCACATAAATCGAGTTTTAATGATTCAGGTCCTATATTTATAAGCGCTTTTTTGCCTGATGTAATATGGCGTGTACCTAAATTTAATTGATTTTCCATAATAAGCCTTGCTGTTGCTTGGCCTTCTGCAATATCTGGAAAATAATTTTTTGGACTATCACGAAAAA
Organism: Pseudoalteromonas sp. SR43-3; assembly: GCF_014163875.1. Taxonomy (NCBI): domain Bacteria; kingdom Pseudomonadati; phylum Pseudomonadota; class Gammaproteobacteria; order Alteromonadales; family Pseudoalteromonadaceae; genus Pseudoalteromonas; species Pseudoalteromonas sp. SR43-3. The sequence goes on from NZ_JACJEC010000004.1 coordinate 296,157, forward strand.
GTAGCTCATAGGCTACTACTTTTTTACTTCGATTGAATATTGCTTGCCTTGCAACAAATACAGACACATTACCTACTTCTTAGCCTTTATATAATACTAAGTAATTAAACCCTAAGCAGGTAGATTTGTCACTAAACTTTAAAGTACAGAAACGATTTACCGGTATAAGGTTGTTATATAATCAGTTGCCACTTGTGGCCACGAAAAACGCATTTGCTCTGCGCTGTGCTTAATTTTATGCCACTTTTTAGGATTTTGCTTTTTAATTAAGAGAGTTTCGTCTAAACAGCTAATTAAATTACGCGTTTGCGTTGCCAACGTGTCTCCATTAAAGCTAAAACCATTTTCGTGGTGTTTAACAGTATCTTTTAATCCACCAACACTGTGTACTAAACACGGTTGCCCCGCTCGCATTGCTAGCATTTGGCTAATACCACACGGTTCAAACGAGCTTGGCATTAAAAATAAGTCACCTAATTGATACATTAAATCGCCAACACCTTGCCCATACCCCTTTAAAAATAAAAGATTGGAATTACGCGCCATTGCTTTGGTAAATATACTTTCGAGCTCTTTGTCACCCGAGCCGAGAATAATAAGTCTGCCGTTATGCTCATTAATTAATTGGCACACTTTATCAATAGCTAAAACCCCATTAACTTGCTGGCACAATAACAACACTTTTTGCTCAGTAAGACGGCCAACGCTTGTAACTAATGGACCGTTATTAACCGTTGCTTTAAATTGTTGTAGTCGTTGGTGGGCAATATAGTAACCACTTTGTAACTGCTCGTAATTGGCCATCCAACCAAACAAAGTACTCTCTGCTTGGCTATAAAAATCAGCGAGAGTTGCTCCTTCAAGTGCATTGCTTGGATATTCGCAGCCATTTAAAATACCAACAAGCTTGCCTTGGCTTGCTGCATTTTGCAGATCTTGCTCAAGCCCTTCGCCACCAAAAAAACCATGTTCGTAATTGCTAGGTTCAAGAACCTCTTGGCTGTAAGTTGGCGATACAACATGTATTTTATCGCATAGATTTATTGCACTGCGCATAGGATTAAAACAATGAGGGTAACGCGGGTCGCATAATTGCTGGCCATTATAACTAAGTGATGGAAACCACGCCTCTAAGCTTGAATCATCATGGTTGAAAGGTCTAATACCTTGCAGTGCAATATTATGCACTGTGAAGGCAATTGGTAAGGTATTAAGTGGGCTATAACGTGGCTCAAACTTAAGTAAAACTGCAACGCAGGCACTGTGCCAATCATGTAAATGCAGCGCTGTAGGGCGCTTTAATACACCTTGTAATAACGCTTCGCAGACGGCTGCGTTAAATAGAGCAAATTTAGTCGCATCAGTTGCAAAAGGCCTCCCCGGTGCATCATTACAATATACACTGCCTGATTCACTAAATAACGGGTGGCTAATAACAATTTGGCTTACATTATTTTCGGCTTGTTGTACTTTAAAAATGGTTAATACATGGGGTTGAGCATTAAATGCAACGGTTACTTCACCTATATAAATACGCTCAAGCGGCTCAAACCCGTAATCAGGAATAACAACATCAACCGTTATACCTTGCTTTGCGAGAGCCTTAGGTGCATCGCGTACTACATCTGCCACACCGCCTACTTTTGCGCCTGGTAACGCGTCATTTTCTGCTGCAACCATTAATACATGCATTAATTTATTATTTCCTTTAAACCTGTGTGAGCTTGCTCACAAATGAGCAAGCTATGTTGTCGTGCTTATCTAACTTGTTGTTACGCTAGCTTTTTATTTTCTCGCGCTTGGCGTTCTAACTTTTTTGCAAGCTCAGTGAGCATATCACGTGTAACAAGAACGATACCTTTTTTAGATACCCTAAAGCCGTTTTCTTCATCTGTTTTTTTGTCAAAACCTATTTCAAGACCTGCCGGTATTTCACAGCTTCTATCTATTATTGCGCGTTTAATTTTACAACCTCGGTTTATAACCGCACCGGGTAAAATAACCGACTGCTCAATGGTACAAAATGAGCGAACGTGAACGTTAGAAAACAACAGGGATTTTCTAACCGCAGAGCCCGAAATAATACACCCACCCGAGACTGTTGAGTCTAAAGCCATACCACGTCTATCTTCATCATCAAAAATAAACTTAGCAGGTGGTAGTTGCTCTTGATAAGTCCATATTGGCCACGTTGGATCGTATAAATCAAGTTGTGGTTCTGGCATTACCAGTTCCATATTAGCTTCCCAGAACGAATCAAGCGTACCTACATCTCGCCAATAAGGTTGCCCTTCTTGGTTTGGATCTCTAAATGGGAAGGCAAATACATTATGCTCTTCTATAATCGCTGGAATAATATCGTGACCAAAATCGCGTCCAGAGCCTTCATTCTCAGAATCTTTTTTAAGTTGCTCAAACAAAAATTCAGTATTAAAGATGTAGTTCCCCATTGATGCTAAACATGTACCTGGCTTGCCGGGTACGGAGCTCGGCATTGCTGGTTTTTCATCAAAACGACACACTCTATTTTCTTCATCAACGGTCATTACACCAAACGTGTCTGCGGCTTCCTCTACTGGAACTTCAATACAACACACAGTCATATCTGCGCCTTTTTGCACATGTTCAGCCAATAAAGCACCATAGTCCATACGGTACACATGATCTCCAGACAAAATCATCACATATTTAGGAAGCTCGTGACGAATAATATCTATGTTTTGAAAAACAGCATCTGCGGTTCCACAATACCAATCATCACCTTGGCGCTGAGATGCAGGTAGTATTTCAACCGACTCTCCTAGCTCTTTTTTAAAGTGCCCCCATGCGCGGTTTACATGGCGTATTAATGAATGTGATTTATATTGTGTAGCAATACCAACACGTCTCACACCCGAGTTAATGCAGTTTGATAGTGGAAAATCGATAATTCGATGTTTACCACCAAAGTAAACTGCTGGCTTTGCTCGCCAATCGGTTAACTCATGCAGGCGAGAACCGCGACCGCCTGCCAGTATTAACGCGTAAGTTTCTCTGGTTAGGCTACTTATGTAGCGATTTGCATAATTAGGCATAATACTCTCTCCATTTAGTCTAGGCTGTTAGTGGCATGGCTTTTAGTTGTCGTTAAGTCTGTTTCACTAATATTGAGGGGTTCTAAATGCCAAATATCTTCACTGTATTGGCTTATGGTTCTGTCACTTGAAAACATACCACTGGCTGCTGTATTTAAAATACTCATTTGTGTCCAGTAGGTCTGATCTGCGTAAGCTTTATCAACTTCTTTTTGAGCTGCTACATAACTTTCAAAATCGTGAGCAACAAGCCATGGATCGTGCGGGCTCTTAATTGCATTTGTTATGTCGTCAAATAAGCATGGTTCAAATAAATTAAAATGCCCGCTCTCGAGTAATTGCATCACATTCTTTAAATCGCTATTTTGCGATATTAAATGCTCTGGATTATAACGTGATTTAATATCGTCAATTTCGTGCGCTTGTGCGCCAAACAAAAAGAAGTTATCAGCACCAACAGCATCTCTAATTTCAATGTTTGCGCCATCCAGCGTGCCTATTGTCAATGCACCATTCATCATAAATTTCATGTTGCCAGTACCAGACGCTTCTTTGCCTGCGGTAGATACTTGCTCTGAGAGATCAGTTGCAGGACAAATAACTTCCATTGCGGTTACGTTGTAATTAGGCAAAAAGGCGACGCGTAAATATGGCGCAGCTTGAGGGTCTTTATTTATAACCTCTGCCACGTTATTAATAAGCTTAATAATTTTTTTAGCCATGTAATAACCTGGCGCTGCTTTACCACCTAATAGAACACAACGAGGAACAAGCCCTTGGGTATCCCCACGGCGAATACGGTCATATAAATGAATCACATGAAGTATGTTTAATAGCTGACGTTTGTATTCGTGGATACGTTTTACTTGTACGTCAAACATCATTGATACATCAAAATCGATATCGCAGCGCGCCTTAACTAAATCAACTAAACGTTGTTTGTTTTCACGTTTAGCATTTTGCCACTGCTCATGAAATGCCTTGTCGTCATAAAAACGACGTAGGTCACTAATTTTTGAAAAGTTTTTAACCCAATCATGGCCAATTTTTTCACCAATTAATTCACTTAATACTGGATTACAATGCGCAAGCCATCGACGAGGCGTTACACCATTTGTTTTGTTATTAAACTTATCTGGCCACAGTGCATAAAATTCTTTAAATAATCCCGCTTTTAACAGTTCAGTATGAAGTGCTGCTACGCCATTTACAGAGTAACTACCTACAATAGCTAAATAAGCCATACGAATTTGCGGCTCATCACCCTCTTCAATCAGTGACAATGCACGTTGCTTTTCAACATCTCCCGGCCATTGCTGTGAAACTTGTGCTAAAAAGCGTGCATTTATCTCGTAAACTATTTCTAAAATGCGTGGCAATAATTTTGAAAACAACGAAACAGACCATTTTTCAAGCGCTTCAGGAAGTAGTGTATGATTTGTATAAGCCATTGTTTTAGTTGTTATTTCCCAAGCATCGTTCCAATTTAATTCGTAATCATCAATTAAAATACGCATTAGCTCTGCAACAGCAATACTTGGATGCGTGTCATTTAACTGAAAAACATGAAAATCAGCAAAGTCACTAAAGCTCTCGCCATGTTGGGAAACCCATTGGTCTACTACGTCTTGAATACTCGCCGATGATAAAAAGTATTGTTGGCGTAACCTAAGTTCCTTACCATTTTCGCTGCTGTCATTTGGATACAGCACCATGGTGATCTGTTCGGCTAGATTTTTTTGTGCGACGGCTTCTGAATAACTGCCCGCATTAAATTCGGTTAAATTAAATTCATCTGTTGCCTCTGATTTCCACAGACGTAGTGTATTTACGATATTGTTTTTATACCCAGGGACAGGTACATCGTACGGTACAGCTAATACATCTTGTGAGCCCATCCATTGACGGTGCTCTCTGCCAAATTTATCTGTGTAACTTTGCACATAGCCACCAAACTTCACACGTTTTGCATGCTCTGGTGCGCTTAGCTCCCATGGATGTCCTTCACGTAGCCAGTTATCTGGTTGCTCAATTTGGTTACCATCTTTAATCGATTGATTAAACATGCCGTATTCGTATCGTAGGCCATAGCCAATAACAGGCAACGCTAAACTAGCACAGCTATCTAAAAAGCAGGCTGCAAGGCGCCCTAGCCCACCATTTCCTAGGCCAGCGTCGTGCTCGGCGTCTTCAATTGTTTCTATTGTTGTGCAGTACTCTTGTAGTGCTGAGCTTACTTGTTCATCTAAATCTAGATTTAAAACAGCATTACCTAGCGCACGCCCCATCAAAAACTCAAGAGAAAGGTAAGCCGTTTTGCGGCGTTTCTCTTGCTTAATTTGTTGATTCGTTTCTCTGCAGCGGGCCACAAGTCTGTCGCGAATAGTAAGCGCTAATGCGTGATACAAATAATGCTGCGATTCACCCACCTTATCTCGGCCGAGGGTATAATAAAAATGCCGTGTTAAGTCATCTTTAAGCGTACTTTCATCAATAACGGGCCCTTCTTGCCAGCTCTTTACTACACACACTTGATCACTTTGTTTAACCATGACTAACATCCTCTAAATTGGCACTAAAAACCCAACTACTTTGTGCTGAAATTTCAACCATCGCATCTTCATTACTGCTCACAGATGCATTATGTACACTTGATAGAATCATTTGCCACGGCGCATTAATTGGCGATGGGGGCATTTGACAAAAAATTGTTTTTTCACTGGCATTAAATACAATCAGCAATGCATGATTGTTTTGCTTATCAAGTAAGCTATACATTAAAAACTGTCTGGTATCTTCATGCCAGTGAGCATCAGTCATGGTTTTACCTTGTTCGGTAAACCACTTAACGGTAAAACGCTCGTCTATATCATCTAAAAATACACTGTGTTTAAACGCACTGTGCGCACGTCTAATTTTTAATGCATCATCAATAAATCGTGTTAACGAATGATTAAGTTGAGAATCTTTCCAGGCAAGCCAACTAGTGCGATTATTTTGGCAATAAGCATTGTTATTCCCCCCTTGCGAGTGCGCCATTTCGCTACCAGCAGCAATCATGGGAACACCTTTTGAGAGAATTAAAGTAAGTAAAAAGTTCTTTTGTTGCTGTAAGCGCAGTGCGTTTATTTTAGAGTCGCTGGTAAAACCTTCTACCCCACAGTTAAACGAATGATTTGCACTGTGCCCATCTCGATTTTGCTCGCCATTAGCTTCGTTATGTTTATGCTCATAACTCACTAAATCAGCAAGGGTAAAACCATCATGACTCGTTATAAAATTAATACTATTGAGCGGCCCACGTTGGCTGTGCTCAAAAATATCAAACGATCCATGCAAACGTTTTGCAACGTTGGCAATAATACCCTTTTCACTTTGCCAAAAACGTCTAATTACATCGCGGTATTGATCGTTCCATTCTCGCCATGGCGGCGGGAATGCACCAAGCTGATAACCACCTGGGCCTATATCCCAAGGCTCACTTATTAACTTAACTTTGTTAAGCACAGGGTCTTGGGCAACTACTTGTAAAAAAGTATGTGCGGAGCTAAAGCCTGCTTTTGAGCGGCCTAAAATGGTCGCTAAATCAAACCTAAAACCATCAACTCCCATTTCTTCAACCCAATAACGAAGGCTATCAAGTACAAGTTGCAGTGTTTTAGGGTGGTCAATATTTATGGTATTACCACAGCCGGTATCGTTTATATATACGTCAGGCTGCCCCTCTACTGTGCGGTAATAGGCTAAGTTATCAAAGCCTCTAAGCGATAGTATAGGGCCATCCGCCCCTGCTTCAGCTGTATGGTTGTAAACAACATCTAATATGACTTCTATGTCTACAGCATGGAGCTCTTGAACCATTTGCTTAAACTCGTTTATATCATCGTTTACCAAATAGTCTTTATGGGGCGTAAAAAAGTTAAGCGTGTTGTAACCCCAGTAGTTTTGCAAACCTTTGCCTGTTAAAAATTGCTCACTAATAAAAGAATGAACAGGCAAAAGCTCAACGGCTGTAACACCAAAGCTTTGTAAGTGTTCAATAAAGCTTGGGTGGCTTAACCCTAAAAACTTCCCTTGTAGAGATTTGGGAATTTTAGGATGACGACACGTTGTACCTTTTACATGACACTCATAAATAACCGTGTTTGACCAACGGTGGTTAGGCTTTTTATGCCTATACAACGTAGGAGCCGCTACTTTTGATTTAGGTATATCAATCGCATTATTTACAGTGCTTTTAGTACCGATGGGCATTTGCCCGTAATGGCGTTCACTCCAAGTAAACTCACCAAACAAGTCTTTTGCATATGGGTCTATCAGCAGCTTATTTTCGTTAAACAGTTGACCATTTTTAGGGTTATATTCACCCTCAACTCTAAAACCATAAAGCGCACCGGCGTTTAATGGCGAAATATGAATACTCCAAATACCCCCTTCGTTGATATTCATCGCCATTTTTAGTATTTCTGAATGGCCACTTTTATCAAACAGGCATACATAAGCTTGGCTCGCCCCAGGCGCATAAAGCGCGAAGTTGACCCCATTATCAATAACACTAGAGCCAAGTGGTTCTACATTACCGGGTGCTACATCAAATCGGTTACTCATCATCAACCTTTTGTAAATAAATAGTAGTTAAGCCACCAATGGCAATTGAAATACTGTGTTTAAAACCATGATTTGATTCGTTTATTGCCTGAACTATCAGCGAAGAATCTTTAGTTACCTCAACGCCAGAGCCAAAAAACTGAGTATCATCTGTATTTAAAATGACCTTGTAACGCCCTTTACTCGGTACGCCAATAACGTAGTTTTCATAGGACGCGGGGGTAAAATTAGCAATAACAACCACAAAGTTTTTTGCGTTTTTAGCATAGCGAACAAAGCTTAAAATGCTCTGCTGATTATTATTGTTATCTATCCAGGTAAAACCAGCCGCGCTCGAATCAAGCTCATACAACGCGGGTTGGGTTTTATAAACGGTATTGAGCGCTTTTACGGTGTGCTTTATACCGCTGTGGCTTTGGTGCTCAAGTAAATGCCAATCGATAGAATGATCGTGCCCCCACTCTTTTCGCTGTGCAATTTCACCGCCCATAAATAAGAGTTTTTTACCCGGGTGTGCCCACATAAATGCGTAATAAGAGCGTAAATTTGCAAATTTTTGCCAATCATCGCCTGGCATTTTTTCAATTAACGAGCCTTTACCATGTACTACCTCATCGTGGCTTAATGGCAATATATAGTTTTCGCTAAACGCGTATACCATCGAAAAAGTCATTTCATGATGATGATGCTGACGATATAAAGGGTCGTGCTGCATGTAATGCAAACTATCGTTCATCCAACCCATGTTCCACTTATAACCAAAGCCTAAACCGTTGTGCTCAACACTTTGGGTGACACCCGGCCATGCTGTCGACTCCTCAGCCACCATCATAATGCCTGGGTTGTTTTTATAGCTGCGCATATTGACTTGCTTTAGGCACTCAATTGCACCTAAGTTTTCACGCCCGCCGTAACAATTAGCAACCCACTCGCCTTCTTTTCGGCTGTAATCTAAATACAACATAGAAGCTACGGCATCTACACGCAGGCCATCTAAACCAAATTGATGTAGCCAATACATAGCATTTGATATTAAAAAGCTTTTAACTTCAGGACGGTCGTAGTTATAAATGTAGGTATTCCAATCAGGATGAAACCCTTGGCGCTTATCAGCATGCTCATATAAATGGGTGCCATCAAATCGATGTAAGCCATGCGGATCGCTTGGAAAATGCCCTGGTACCCAATCAAGCAAAATACCTAAATTAGCTTTGTGGCACTTCTCTACAAAGTATTTAAAGCTGTTGTAGTCGCCAAAGCGGCTGGTAGGTGCAAATAATCCAACAGGCTGATACCCCCACGAACCATCAAACGGGTATTCACTTATTGGCATAAGTTGCAGGTGAGTAAAATTCATTTCAAGGGCATAGCTAACGAGTTTGTCGGCAAGCTCTGTGTAACTTAAATAGCGGTTGTTTTCAGCCCGTTGCCATGAGCCTAAATGCACTTCATAAATACTAATTGGTGCATCTATATGGTTACGCTTTTGTCTGTTTTGAAGAGCCTGCTCGCCAAGCTTTATAGGTTCTGGTTTATACTGCAGTACACTTGCAGTGCCAGGTGCTTGTTGCATTTTAAATGCATAAGGGTCGGCTTTTTCGAGCACCTCTCCACTTTGCGCGGTAATTGCAAATTTGTAGCACATGTCAGCTTTAAGGCCTGGTACAAATAACTCCCATACACCACTTGCAGGATGAAAGCGCATAAAGTGGCGATTCGCTTGCCAAAAGTTAAACTCACCAATAATAGAGACACTTGCCGCATTAGGCGCCCATACACAAAAACGTACACCGTCTACGTTTTGTTGAGTACTAAAATGTGCACCAAAATGCGAGTAAGCATGTTCAAGACTGCCTTCGTTAAATAAATACATTGCCTCTGCATCAAGTGTGCTTTGGAAACTGTATTCATCATAAAAGGTAACGCTGCTATCTGTGTACTGAGCAATGCATTCATATGGCGCAGTGGGCAAAGCATCAACTTTGGCTATAAATAAGTCACTTTGCTGGTAGCGTTTCGCCTTAATACTTTTATTATTTAATGTAACACTTACGCTTATTGCACAAGGTAGATAAAAACGAATTTCAACCTCAGCATCCGTTTTATGTGCCCCTAAGAAGCTAAATGGGTCTTTAAATCGCCCTATATTTAATGCGTGTACTTGTGCATCATAACTATTTTCATTAGTTGTACTGCTCATTTAACCTTTCCTTATTGAATCGATAGCAGCTAAAAGTGAGGCATTTTTGGTAAAAATTTCTTCACTGGTATGCGTTAATACACGTCGCCAATTAGGATATTCTTTATCTGTCCCGGGGATATTAACCGGATACTTTTGCTCATCTAAGTCATCTATTTGTATTGCAAATAAACGCGATTGAGAGCCTGCTAAACACAATGCAAGTGCGCTATAAACAGTCACAGCTTCACTATGTAATAAAAGCTCAGTTGTATTGCCATGGTGATTAATAAAACGTAGTAACCTTTGTTGCTCTTCTATTCGCTGTTGCTTTAGTTGCTCGTATTCATTGCAAGTTATAAGCTTATATTGTTGCTTAATATCTAAATCATCATGTTGCCACCAGCCTGTAAATGGAGGAACATCGTGATTGGCTATCATTAACAAACAATGTGTTGCTAGCTCATCTACCGATAAAAACTCTCCACTGTGTTGTTTCTCAAAATAAAATAAGCTGTTGGAAAAAATACCGCTAGATGCCAAAGCTTCCCTAACCTCTGGCGGTACGATGCCTAAATCTTCACCAATAACAATACTCTGATTAATATGCGATTCAATTTTTAAAATGGCAAGTAAATGCTCAAACGGATAGTAAACATAACAGCCGTCTTGTTCGCCATTGCTTTCAAAGCACCACCATAGGCGCCTAATAGCCATTACGTGGTCAATTCGAAGCCCACCTACGTTTTGCATGTTTGCGCGAATGAGCGAGCGGTAAAATTGGTAGTGATTATTACTAAGGCTTTGGGGATTGAGGGCTGGGAGGCCCCAATTTTGACCTGCTTCAGCCCATGGATCGGGTGGAGCGCCTACACTTGCACCTTGGCTAAACAGCGATTGCTGGTTTTTAAATTCAGCCCCATCGCCAGCACAACCAACAGCTAAGTCGTTTATTAAGCCAATAGCCATGCCTCTCTCTGCGCAACTTTTTTGACACAGTGCAAGTTGCATATGCGCTTGCCATTGCAGGTAATAAGCAAATGTTAGGTTATCTGATTCGAGGGTATTTAACGTAGTAGAGTGAGCATTACAAAAATCAGTAAACGCTTGGCGACGCTCATCACTTGCCGTTAATTCAAACTGATTATAAAGCGCTTCAAATAACGTATACTTTATACGGCTTACATTTTCATAATCTATAAACTGATCATTACTTTTAATAAGTGCAGCGACATCATCTTGCTGCATAATGGCGTCAAGGTTTTCGTTATTTATTGCGTCTTCGCTTAGTACGATAGAAATATAAAGAGGATTTAATAAAGCGCGACTATTAGGGCTATAAGGACTGGCTCGCTCTGGCATATCAGCAAATAACAAATGCAGTGGATTAAGTAATATATAATCCATGTTTTGGGAGCTGCATAGTTTTGTAAGCGCTAATAAATCGTCAAAGTCGCCAATACCAAAATTCGCTCTATTTTTTAATGTGTAAAGCTGAATAGATAATCCAGTGCGCTTTGTGTCTCCCACTTGATAGACTTGCTCAGGCACGCACCAAATTTGTGTAATAGCGTGTTGCTCACCTACCTGAACATTAGCGTCATGATAGCCAATTGGCATATTGCCAATGGGTAGTGCCAGCTCAATATAGCGAACGCCATGCAAGTAATATTCACCAGTGACAGCCAAGTTATAAAGGTTATCAAATGCTAAATGCATTCCAAGTGAAGGGACATCGATATTAGCGGCTAAATATTGCTGACGTTCATCTATACGAAGCTTAAACAAACATGCAGTTTGCTCAACTAAACTCACACTAGGTACTAAATCAAGCCAAAGCGATGCATCTAAATCATAAGTTAGTTGAGCTATTCCTGCTTCATTATTTGTATCAACACCACAACATTGCAAAGCACGTTTACGCGTTTCTTCGCTAAAAAATACCTGTTCACCTGTATACTTAGTGAATTCAAAGCCAATACCATGCAGGTAAAACAACTGCGAAAGAGCATCCATTGAATCGCCTTAATTAGTGCGTTGAGTATTTACTATGCTGTTTTCTGTGCCAAATGTATTGCCGATATAACCGTCAGCTTGATGGTCGTTATCCCAAATGTCTCCATTAATCAGATAACGAAAGTGAAATTGTTGATCGATAGGTAAGCGTTGCTTAAATTTAAACACACCTTGTTTTTTATAAAGCTTCATTGGCACTGGTTTCCAATCATTAAATTCACCTAATAAGCAAACTTCTTCTGCCTCTGGATGAGAAAATTCAAAAGTAACTTCAGCTTCATCTTTTGTTTTAAAAAAACGTTTATTCAACATAGCAGGCTCCAACTAAACCAAAAAGGGTACTTAATTTTTGCCACAGGCCATACAACTAAACAAAAAGGCGATGTGGTAACCATCTAAAAATCATTAAACGTGTTATTAGTTAAACAAAACTTTATTTACGCTTTATTACAGTGCAAATAATATTTCAATTGCACCAAAAAGGTGCATTAACCTTATATACAATACGCTTTAAATGATACTTAACATACAGAGCAATATTCAAACCAACAAACTATTAAAAACCTCATTAGTTCAATATATAAATATTTATAGCTGCAAATATCCGAAGAAAATTTAAAATCCTAAATTACTTTTTTTATATTACTTCATCATGGATAATACACATCATTCTAATACTCTGAAATATCATTAATTTCATGTTGAAAAAAACCATTTTAATAACTACCACCATCATTTTTTTAGTTGTAGCTGCATTTATTGGTACCTCAATTTATACCCTATACAGTAAAAAAGAAATTTCAGTTGACCCTAAATTAAAAGAAATATCAGGAATAGAATTTGATAAACAGCAACGTTTATGGGCTATTAACGACGGAGGCAATGAACCAAAGCTATACAGACTCAATAAAGACGGTTCTATTGCTAAAGAAATTTTAGTTGAAAACGCTAAAAACATTGATTGGGAAGACATGACCCAAAACAAATTTGGGCACTTCTTTTTAGGCGATTTTGGTAACAACAAAAACGATCGTAGATGGCTCACTATTTATAAAATAGAAAACCCGATAGATATAAAAACAGATACGACTCAAGCAGAAATAATTAAGTTTACCTACCCCGAAATGGATGGCAGTCCTATAAAGCCCAATAACCGTAATTTTGATTTAGAGGCATTTGTAGCTCTAGGACGTCACTTATATTTATTTACTAAAAACCGCACAGAGCCATTTGACGGTATTACTAAGGTTTATAAAGTGGGCGATCATGCCGCTAATTTTAAAGCAGAGTTAATAGACTCATTTAAAACATGTACCACTTTAGAAAAGCTATGCTGGATAACATCGGCCGCTTTAAGCCCTGATCGTAAAAAACTAATATTACTTGATTCAACCAGTATTTGGCTATTCGAAAATTTTGAGGGTGATAAGTTTTTTTCTGGCGATGTATCAAAAATTGACTTAGGAATAGTGACTCAAAAAGAAGCTATCACTTTTTTTGATGACAATACTATTGTATTTACAGATGAAGAATTTAAAGGTATTGGCGGTAATGCTTATTTTATAAAGCTTGATGAAGCCAAAAAAGAAATTATAAGAAAAAAGCCGACCTCAGAAAAAATACATCCATAATATAATGTTAGCTAAGCTAAAGTTCTAAAGCTTAGCTAACTTATGAAAGGTATCGAGTTAGTTACTCTTTTCGTTTGACGAATGGAGTGCTTTTTCTACATCAACACCTAAAATCAACACTCCAATATGACTATTATTATCATCTAAAACAGGAAAACTTAGCTGTACTTGAAAATGATGTGTTGATGCATCATATGTAACGCTATCAAAGTTATAGTCCTTTGACTGTTTAAATATTTTAGTAAACTTATTCTCATCTCCTTGCCAGTAATCACTGGTTAACTTACTTATTGCTATATTTTTTCCTTGGCTATCAGTCAATATAAGCTCAGTAACAACACCTTTAAACTGCGATTGCCATTTTTTAAATAGCTTAGATAACGGTAAATCAAACATAGTTAACCCATCAGCATGCCCAACGTGTTTACTTTCTTTTATCCATAACTGGTCTCGTTTCATAATTTCAGGCTCACTCAAAGGAGACTCATTACTTATTTGAACTTCTTCGACTAAACTAGGTAAGTTTAATAAGGTTTTAGCGCTACTGTAGAGCCTATCAAGTATTTGCTTTTCTTCACTTTTTGATAGTGAAAATGGAGCTTGCGCACAAGTATTTATATTTTCATCGAACTGCTGCATAAATTCAGGAAGGCGTTTGATAAGGGAATGCGAAGCAAATAACCCCAAAGGTACATATCTAAAAAATTCTTTTTGGTACTCGTCTTTATTAATCCCTAGATTAGAGGCTGCTAATTCAAAATCATCTAAATCAAGTAGGATCCTATCAATCCGTTTATGGTGCATTACATTTACTATTTCTTCTAATGAATTTACTTCTACCTCAGCAATAATATTTTGAGTTTTAAACCAATTTGCTTGATAACTTCCTCTTACTGCACCATAAAGCATTTTATTTTTTGGTTTATTAATGCTCTCTGGGTGAGTAAACCAGTACCAGCTTTCTAAAAAAATGGGGGATGATATACGTCCATAAGCTTTCATTTCAGGCATTAAATGGGTTGTGAAATATCCATCTAAGCGCTTTAACTTTACTTCTCTACGAGCACGTAACCATGGCAAGGTTTGTAGCTGGAAAGGAGCTCCCATTTCAAATAAAATACACTCGACTTGGTTGACTGCATTATTAAGTGCCGTGGTGGGTAAGTTTGTCCCAAACTGGAGAGGCTCAGTTAAACCTAATAAAAGAGTAAAAAAATATGCGGGCATAATCTATTGCTAAATAATGTACAAATTAAAATAAGTGTAGCCAAACAGATTAAAATTGCATTATTTGCTGTAATTATTAGGTAACAGCTCTACTTTCCTCGCTATGCAGCGCTGACACAGTTAATAAACCGTTCTGTTATCAGTGTTACCGTAGCTTTGTCTGTATAGTGCTGCTTAGCATTCTTCATAATATGTTTTGAGCAAACATTTTTAGATTCTTCAAATTGAGAATTGCAGCTAGCAACAGTATTACCTAACGCTTCCTGATAGGCTTTATCTGCGCACATAGTTAAAGCAAAGTCTGTAGCGCCAGCAATTATTTCATTGATATTTACTGAGGATGTTTCGAGTTTAAAATAGATATCGCTATACGAATTAACTTCTGTATTCTTCTTTGAAGAAAAATGACTAGCTTTGGCAGTTAAATAATAGCCTATAAGTATGATTGATAATATCACTGTAAAAACCGTTTTCATAATTTCCCTTAAAATAATAATTAATATTATATTTTTTATAGAATAGTACGAATTTTTACATAAATACGAGGGAGTGAGACTCTCTACATCCATGTAAATACTAAATAAATCCTTGTTAAATAATTACTAAAAACGCAATTAAAAACTGTACCTGATTTTATCACTCAAGCGAAATAAAGCAAGAGTCTATAAACAATTTATTTAGCAATGTTTATAGTGACCCTAAATATGTAAACAGCATTTAACGACTCAAGTGTAAAGGGAGATTAACGCTTAAATTTAGTTTCTAAAATAACAGAAGATGTTGTGCGCTCCACCCCATCAAGATTTCCTATATCGTCCAACAAATGACTAAGCTGTTCTAAATTTTGAGCCTGTACCACCGCAATTAAATCAAACTCACCACTTATGGCATATAGCTGTGAAATAGCATCAATTTGCTTAAGCTCAATGTTTGTTTTAGTCGTTAATTTTTGTCTTACTTTTATAGACACATGAGCTGATACCATTTTACTAAGGTAGTCGTCACCGTAATCAACGCTATAGCCTTTAATTACACCGGTTTCTTCTAATTTGAGCATTCGGCTCTGTACTGTTGAACGAGACAAGTCAAGCATTCGCGCAAGATCAGAAATACTCGCTCTTGCATTTGTTTTTAGTACAGAAAGTAGCTTTTCATCTTGTGGAGTTATCATAATGGTTATTTTCTTCGTTATTTTGACTTTTATTTTAATCATTTTTCACAAAATAGCACTGCAATTTTAACAGCTAACCTTCGATAATGACCTCTATAAGAAATAATAACGTGTTTGCTGAAGAATAAAGGCTATATTCTTCTTTGAGTTAGCAACTAATCTTTTATCTAAGCCCATTAAATTTAGGTGTAAAAATGCAAGTAACAAGAGACTTATTTAACGACGTAATGGTACCAAACTATAACCCATCAGCAATTATCCCAGTTCGTGGTGAAGGTTCACGCGTTTGGGATCAAAATAACAATGAGTTCATTGATTTTGCCGGTGGTATTGCCGTTAACTGTTTGGGTCACTGTCATCCTGCATTAGTTAAAGCATTAAAAGAGCAAGGCGAAAAAATTTGGCATTTATCAAATGTTATGACCAATGAGCCAGCACTTCGTTTAGCTCAAAAAATGGTTGAAGCAACATTTGCTGATAAAGTTTACTTTGCAAACTCAGGTGCAGAAGCAAACGAAGCAGCCCTCAAGCTAGCGCGTCGTTATGCATTGGACGTATATGACGCTGAAAAAACGCAAATTATTGCATTTAATAAAGGTTTCCATGGTCGTACATTCTTTACAGTAACTGTGGGCGGGCAAGCGGCTTATTCTGACGGCTTTGGTCCAAAACCTGCGGACATAGTACATTGTGATTTTAACGATATAGCGGCATTTGAAGCGCTGATCAGCGATAAAACATGTGCTGTTATGATGGAACCATTACAAGGTGAAGGCGGTATTATTTCACCAACAGATGAATTTGCTAAAAAAGTACGCGAACTTTGTACTAAACATAACGCGTTACTTATTTTTGATGAAGTACAAACGGGTGTTGGTCGCACAGGCGATTTATACGCCTATGAAGGTTTAGGGGTTGTTCCTGACATTTTAACAACGGCAAAAGCATTGGGTGGTGGTTTTCCTATTGGCGCTATGATCACTCGTACACCTATTGCTGAGCATTTAAAAATTGGTACTCACGGTTCTACTTATGGCGGAAACGCACTTGCTTGTGCTGTGGCCGAAGCGGCATTTGATACAGTAAACACACCAGACGTACTAAACGGTGTTAAAGAGCGCGAGCAATTATTCCGTGACGGATTAAACGCAATTAACGAAAAATATAACGTATTTAGCGAAGTACGTGGTAAAGGCTTATTAATTGGCGCAGTACTAAATGACAAATTTGAAGGCCGCGCACGCGACTTTTTAATAGCCAGTGCTAATAATGGTTTGATGAATCTTGTAGCGGGTATGAATGTAATTCGTTTTACACCGTCTTTAATTATTCCGTTTGAAGATATTAAAGAAGGCTTAGCGCGCTTTGAAAAAGCCGTTAGCGACGTAGTAAACGGTTAATATAGTTTAAATTAGCACGCCTAATGGCGTGCTATTGGAGCAAGCAATAAATGCAAGTATTACGTCCTATTACTGCCAATGATTTTGACGCGCTTAAACAAATAGCGATTGAATCCGGTCATGGGTTTACCTCTTTACCTGTGGACGATACACAGCTTAAAGAAAAAATTGAACGTGCTGAAAAAAGCTTTGCCAAAAACATTAACCAGCCACTTGATGAAAGCTATTTATTTGTTTTAGAAGACAGTGAAACAGGTGACGTTATTGGCACAACCGCTATAGAAGCCGCGGTAGGTTTATCGGTGCCTTTATATCATTATCATTTGGGTAAAACAGTACACCACTCGCCTACTTTAAATGTATATAACACCGTTGATATTTTAAGCATGTGTAACGACTACACTGGTTGCTCAGAAATATGTACATTATTTTTGCGCGAAAATAGCCGTAAAGGCCTAACGGGTCGATTTTTATCTCGTTCACGCTTTTTGTTTATGGCTCAGCACAGCGAGCGTTTTGCCGATACTGTTATCGCAGAAATGCGCGGTGTTAGCGACGAAGACGGTCATTCTCCTTTTTGGCAATGGCTACAAGAGCACTTTTTTAGTATCGAATTTCCACAAGCGGATCACTTAGTTGGCTTAGGCGATAAGGTGTTTATTAGCGAGTTAATGCCTAAGTACCCTATTTATGTGAACTTGCTTAGTAAAAAAGCCCAAGCAGTGATTGGGCATGTGCATGAAAAAACAAAACCTGCGCTAAAACTATTAGAAAAGGAAGGTTTTGAGCACAGAGGCTACGTTGATTTATTTGATGCAGGCCCAACAGTTGAAGCAAAGCTTGGAAATATTCGCAGCATTCGCGACTCTCAAGTTTGCCCTGTTACGATTGGCGAGCTTGATCACATATCACAAAATAGCTCTGATACGCTGGCTGTATGTAATCAAGGCGTAAGTGGCTTTAGAGCAACATTCACCAAAGACGCACACTACAATCATGCAAAACATACTCTCGTCATTAGCCAAGATGTGGCTAAGGCGCTTAATTTAAGCCAAGGAGACGCAGCGCGATTTTTCCGCCTGTAAATAATTTATGAATACACACCTAATTAATAATCAGTGGCATGTGGGACTTGGTCCAGCATTTGAGTCAATCAATCCAAGTAATGGCGATGTGGTATGGCAAGGTAATGGCGCAAACGCTGTTCAAGTAGGTTCTGCTATAAAAGCAGCCAGAGCTGCGCAATTACAATGGGCAGACAAACCACTTGAAGAGCGTATAGTCATTCTTGAAAGCTTCGCAGCACAATTAAAAGAACACAGCGAAGAATTTGCGACCATAATTGCACGCGAAACAGGAAAGCCATTATGGGAAACCCGCACCGAAGTAGGCGCAATGACAGGTAAAGTAGCTATATCTGTAAAAGCCTACCATGAGCGTACCGGTACAACCGAAAACCCAATGCCCGGTGCTAAAGCGTTTATTAGACACAAACCGCATGGCGTTGTGGCTATTTTTGGCCCGTATAACTTTCCTGGGCATTTACCAAACGGACATATTGTTCCTGCAATTCTAGCTGGCAACACAGTGGTATTTAAGCCATCAGAGCTTACTCCGCACGTGGCAGAATTTACCCTCTCACTTTGGCTAAAAGCGGGCTTACCAGCGGGTGTTATTAACCTTGTGCAAGGTGAAATTGAAACAGGTAAAGCACTTGCCTCTCATAAAGATATAGATGGCTTGTTTTTTACCGGTAGCTCAAACACAGGTCACTTACTACATAAACAGTTTGCTGGACACCCCGGTAAGATTTTAGCGCTTGAAATGGGCGGTAATAATCCACTGATTGTAAAAGATGTGAGTGATGTAAGCGCTGCTGTGCACGATATTATTCAATCAGGCTTTATTACCTCAGGTCAGCGCTGTACGTGTGCGCGCCGCTTATTTATTGAAAAATCAGCCAACGGCGATGCTATTTTAGAAAAGCTAATAAGCGCAACTAAAAATATAGTTGTAGACGACAGCTTTGCTACAGAGCAGCCTTTTATGGGTGCGATGATAAGCGAAAAAGCAGCACTGGGTATGGTTGCCGCGCAAAGTGAATTAGTCTCAAAAGGCGCGCAAATCCTTGTTGAACTTAAGCAATTAAAATCAGGCACAGGTTTTGTAAGTCCAGGCATTATTGATGTAACAAACATTACCGACATGCCAGATGAAGAACATTTTGGACCACTAATTAAAGTGTATCGCTTTGATGACTTTGACAGCGCAATCATTGAAGCCAATAACACAAGCTTTGGTTTATCTGCAGGTTTATTGGCTGATAACGAAGATGACTACACTCACTTTTTAAAGCGCATCCGTGCCGGTATTGTTAACTGGAACCGCCCTATTACGGGTGCCTCAAGTGCAGCTCCATTTGGCGGTATTGGCGCCAGTGGTAATCACAGAGCCAGTGCCTATTATGCCGCCGATTATTGCGCATACCCTGTCGCATCTGTTGAGTCAGACAAAGTGAGCTTACCGCAAACCCTAGCGCCGGGCTTAATAATTGAATAAGTAATAAAACCAAATTTTAGATTTAAGGACTTAACATGCATACTGATGTAAACACATTATTTGAGAACCTTTGGGAAAACTATTTAAACGTAACTCCATCGGCAGATAAAATTCATGACCTTTTAGGGTCAACGCAAAAAGATGACATCATTAACGATCATATTGCGCTGCGTACATTTAATATAGAAAAAGTGGGTCTTGAAAAGCTCGCCGCTCACTTTTTAGCAATTGGTTACAAAGAATGTGGTGAGTACCACTTTGAAGCTAAAAAACTTTACGCAAAACACTATGAGCATAGCGATCCTAGTCAGCCAAAAGTATTTATCTCTGAACTATTAGTAGAAAAATGCTCGCCAGAGTTACAAGCCATCGTGACAGATATGGTAAGTCAAATTGACGAAAGTGCAGTTACAGCAGACAACTTTTTATATTCAGGCACGCATTGGCAAGTAAGCACCGATACTTACAAACAACTGCTAGCTGAAAGCGAATATGCAGCGTGGATGTCGGCGTGGGGTTACCGTGCCAATCACTTTACCGTAAATATTAATACGCTTGCTAAGTTTGATAACATTCATGATGTTAACCAAGC
Organism: Pseudoalteromonas sp. SR43-3; assembly: GCF_014163875.1. Classification (NCBI taxonomy): domain Bacteria; kingdom Pseudomonadati; phylum Pseudomonadota; class Gammaproteobacteria; order Alteromonadales; family Pseudoalteromonadaceae; genus Pseudoalteromonas; species Pseudoalteromonas sp. SR43-3. The sequence goes on from NZ_JACJEC010000004.1 coordinate 316,614, forward strand.
CCTAAAAGACGCCGGCTTTTCGCTTAATACGTCAGGCGGTGAAGTTAAAGGCTCACCAGAGGTGTTACTAGAGCAATCGTCAACACTTGCTGATGAATACTCTGTTACCTTTAGTGACGGTGATATGAGCATCCCTAGCTGTTTTTATGAGTTTGCTATTCGTTACCCTAAAGCCGACGGTGAGCTTTATACTGGTTTTGTTGCAGCCTCAGCTGACAAAATATTTGAAAGCACCAATGCTCGATAGCAAAACCTAAAGTACTTTATTTAAAAAGCCCGTTATGGGCTTTTTTTATGTCGGTAGGTTATGTTGATTAATTATAAAAATAACGGTTTATAATCGTTTTCTAACTTTTCAAACGATAAATCGCCAATAAAGCGGCCAAAGCTCAACCAAGTTGCCAAACCACGTAAGTCTTTAAAGTGTGGTGGCACAAATTGTGGGCTCTCTATTACACCTAAATCATGAAGCTGCGATATTAATCTAAAATCATCTATCGATATTTTACCTACCAGTAATAAAGGGAGTCTATCTATTCGACCAAGCTGTATTGCAACGCGTATTAAGTTATAAACCAATACAAAGCCTTTAATGTAGGCAATATCTTTTGTAAAAGGCAAACCTGTTGGCGTACTGCCTCTAAATACACGCTGCGCGAGTGTGTAGCTGTCATCTTTTGATAAACCTTGCGCTACGTAATCACGGTAAATGTCTACAAACTCAGCGCCATCTATAACCTTTGTAACGGCTTGAATACGGTTAACTAATTTAGATAAGCGCCTTGGGGTCGATTTTAAAGTAATAATTTCGGTTAATACCGCTAGGCCTTCTTGAGTAATAGTAGAGCTAGGCGTACCTTTACTCAAACACGTTAAATAAGGCTGAGCTAAACCATTTTGAGTGGTACCTACGTGTATCCACCCTTCGTGAACTTCCAATATATCAAGTTCACGCTGCGAAAACTTAACATCTTGATTAAGCTTTATATTATTAGCACCTGCGGCTGCATCACTAACAATACCATCGCTAAGCATTACCTCTACGTTTATGCCTGCCATACTAGCGGTTACTTGCTCAGACAGAATACGCACTGCATCAACAGCATCAATATTTTTAGGGTCGTCAGGCAGTATGTCGGCTATAAGTAAATTTTGCAGCGGTTTATCTAGCATATTAGCTAGCTCAGAAAGTGAGGGCTCACCGGCATGAAATAAATCTTTAGGGTGACCAAATAACTCCACCGATAAGTCATGAAACTCTGGTGTGCCACGATACTCAAGCATGCTTAATACTGTTTTATACTCTGTGCACATTTTTCCCATGTATTGAGCAATGGGATTTAACTGCCCCAATTGATTAATAATGTTACGGTGCAAAGTAGAAAACGCTTGGCGTAACTCGCTAGGTACAAAACCAAGATCGCGCTGTTGATAGTATGCACGATCGATCAGTGGATTTTTTTGACATTTTTGTCTAAAAAACTCCTCTTTAGTTTGTTTATCCCAATTAATAGCATCGAGTATCCTAATAGGCGTTTGCAATGCAATTAATTGATCCGATAACTCACGAGTTTTTAGTAGTAACGCCTTGTCTATCATGGTGTAAGCTCAACAATAAATGAATTTTGAGCATAATTTAAAAAGGCCAAATTACAAAGCAATATCACATTTTTTTAGCTATTGTTTTTAAGATGATCGACCCTCATATCTATATCGTATTAGCTTTTTAATAAAAGGTATAAAATATGAAAAACGAACTCGACAATAAACAGATTTTAGCCGTATATGAACGCATAATTCAAAAAGGTGAAATGACTGATGAAGGTAAGCATTATCAAGGCGTTACTGCTTATTCAGACGTAGACGGTTACACCGTATATCTACAAGGTAGCGGCGTAGAACTGCGCTTTGGTTTTCATAATACTTACCACCTTGACTACGAACATGAAAAGCATAAAGACGACTTTTTGAAAAAATTATATAACATTGCAAACGAGAGCTAATGCACCCACGAAAACTCAGACACCGCCCGACCAGTAAGCTCAATACTACTTTTATTAATCAAGTAGTAGAAGAGCTTAAAGCTAATCCAAGTAAAGTCTCTATTATTCAAGACAACCTAGAACAGTACCGTTCTCAAACTCATTTAAAGCGTGGTTTTTTACTGGCTATAGAGCGCTTTGATTGGGTATTTGAAGCAAGCAAAGATATTGATTTCATTTGCCAGCAAATTTTAGCTGATGACTACATTGGCAATAGACTAAGACGTTACCCCCTACTTTTTAAAGGCGTTATTAATAATGCCTAACCTTTCAATACCAAGCGCTTTAAAGCGATAAAACCACAAAGTTTACTCTCCATATAAATTTATTAGAGCACTAAGCAATTGCAGGTTTAGTGTTCTTTTGTATCAAAATAATACTATTAGTACTCTAACTATTATTGTTCTAATGGTTTTTTGACATTTTATTCATTTATTGCTGTAAACAAATCATTACTATTATTAAATTTAAAAATTAAATTCTCAAGCTACTGTTTTAAATAAAATTAAATAAATAAAAACCACATCTTCTTTGTCCTATTAATTGCTCTTTTATTAATGATTAATCTACATTTTGGCATCTAGATATTTACCTCAACCTTGAATTGTTAGAGCTATTACCTTAAGCTTATCTTTATTGAACGTTCAATTAATAAAAATTATGCCTAAAGTTGGAATGGAACCTGTCAGGCGTCAGCAGCTAATTGACGCAACTATAGAATCTGTTGCGACGAATGGATTACAAGGAACGACTATAAACAGCATTAGTAAAAATGCAGGTTTATCGTCGGGTATTATTAGTCATTATTTTGGTGGTAAGCAGGGGTTGATTGAAGCCACTGTTCGATACTTACTAACAAGCTTAAAACAAGACTTGATAGGCAAAGTAAATCATCAAACAAATGCGACTGAACGTTTAATGTTTATTATCGAAGCCAACTTTGCGCTTGTACAACAGCGTAATGATACAACCCGAACGTGGTTAAGTTTTTGGGCGCAATCGATGCATGATGAAGAATTACACCGACTACAAAATGTAAACAGTAAACGCTTGCAAAGTAATTTAGCATTTTCTTTTAAACAATTAATGCCTATTGAGCAAGCAAATCAAGCTGCAGAACTTAGCGCCGCAATGATCGATGGCCTATGGTTAAGAGCAGTACTGAGTAAATCAGACAATAATCAGTTTAAACACTGTGAAAAGTTAGCAAAAAGCTATGTACTTTCACTTATCAAGCAATATGGAGCCTAGCGTGACTACACCTGTCTATCAAAATTTTATTAACGGCCATTTTCTTGCAAACCAGAACGGCAAAACATTTGATGTAACAAACCCAGCAACGGGCGAGGTTATTTACGCAGTAGAAATTGCCGACGAATTTATTCAAAACGCAGCCATTGAGAGTGCAAAGCAAGGTTTTGCTCAGTGGTCAGCAATGACACCCATTGAACGTAGCCGCATTTTATTAAAAGCAGTGGCTATTTTACGCGAGCGCAACGATGAACTAGCACTTGTAGAAGTACTCGACACCGGTAAACCAATGCAAGAAGCAAATTGTGTTGATATTGAAACTGGCGCTGATGTAATTGAATACTTTGCAGGTCTTGCGCCAGCACAAGTAGGCCAACAACAAATGGTTGGTGATGACTTTTACTACACACGCAAAGAACCATTAGGTATTTGTGCGGGTATTGGTGCATGGAACTACCCACTACAAATTGCATGTTGGAAGTCGGGCCCTGCCCTTGCTGCTGGTAATGCATTTATATTCAAACCATCAGAAGAAACACCACTGGGCGCTCTTAAACTTGCAGAAGTATTTGTTGAAGCTGGCGTACCTGCAGGTGTGTTTAATGTGGTTCAAGGCGCGGGCGATGTAGGCCAGTGGCTAACGCAGCATAGCGAGATTGATAAAGTATCGTTTACGGGTGAAGTAGGCACAGGTAAAAAAGTAGTAGCAAGTGCTGCCGGTACTTTAAAAGATGTCACGATGGAACTTGGTGGGAAATCTCCACTATTAGTATTTGATGATGCCAACATAGAGCAAGCGGTTAGCGCTGCTATGTTAGGTAACTTTTATACGCAAGGCGAAATTTGTACTAACTGTACACGTATTTACGTTCACAAAAATGTATATCAGCAGTTTATTGATGAGCTTAAAGCGCGCACTGAGAAAAACATTATTGCTGGCGACCCACAAGATTTAAATACTAACTTTGGCGCACTTATCTCTAAAAAGCACCAAGAACTAGTAATGAGCTACGTTAATAAAGGCATCGAAGAAGGTGCAACGCTATTAACTGGTGGTACAACGCTTTCACCTGAATCTGCACCTAATGGATACTTTGTAGCACCAACTGTGTTTATTGATTGTAATGACGATATGACAATCGTTAAAGAAGAAATATTTGGCCCTGTAATGAGCGTGCTTGTTTTTGACGACGAAGACGATGTTATTGCACGCGCTAACGCAACCCACCTAGGCTTGGCCGCAGGCGTATTTACTAGCGATATTAAACGTGCGCACCGCGTTATTCACAAGTTACAAGCTGGTATTTGTTGGATTAATGCATACGGTAACTCACCTGCTGAAATGCCAGTTGGCGGTTATAAGCAATCGGGTATTGGCCGTGAAAATGGTATACAAACTCTTGATCAATACACGCAAACTAAGTCTATTTATGTTGGTATGGCCGACATAGAAAGCCCATTTTAAGGCGCCCTACTATGAGTAATCATTACGACTATATTATTGTTGGCGCGGGTTCGGCGGGTTGTGTTTTAGCAAACCGTTTATCTGAAGATTCAAGTAACCGCGTGTTACTACTTGAAACTGGCGGTAGTGATAAAAGTATTTTTATAAAAATGCCAACCGCGTTATCTATTCCTATGAATAGTGACAAATATGCATGGCAGTTTCATACGCAGCCTGAGCCTCATTTAGATAACCGTGAGATGCATTGTCCTCGAGGCAAAGTATTAGGCGGCTCGTCATCTATCAACGGCATGGTATACGTACGTGGCCATGCAAAAGATTTTGACGAATGGCAGCAACACGGTGCAAACGGCTGGGATTACCAATCGTGTTTACCGTATTTTCAAAAAGCAGAAAGCTTTTATCTTGGTGAAAATACTTACCGTGGTGGCAAAGGCCCGCTTGGCGTTAATAACGGCAACGAAATGAAAAACCCGCTTTACCGCACCTTTATCAAAGCAGGTGTACAAGCCGGTTACGCGTCTACAGATGATTATAATGCATCGCAGCAAGAGGGTTTTGGCCCAATGCACATGACTGTAAAAGACGGCGTGCGCAGCTCTGCTTCGCGTGAGTATTTAGACCCTGTTAAATCGCGTAGTAATTTAACAATTATTACAGGTGCACTAGCACAGCGCGTGATTTTAGATGGTAAAAAAGCCACAGGCATTGAATACAAAGTAAATGGCGACGTTAAAACAGCACATACTGAAAAAGACGTTGTATTAAGTGCAGGCCCAATCGGCTCTCCACATATTTTACAACTCTCTGGTATTGGTGATACTCAATCGCTTGAAAAAGCAGGCGTTGAAGTACAGCATCATCTACCAGGTGTAGGTCAAAACTTACAAGATCATCTTGAGTTTTACTTTCAATACAAGTGTAAGCAACCTATCACGCTTAACGGCAAGCTAGGCATTGTTTCAAAAGGTTTGATTGGCGCGCGCTGGTTATTAACGCGTTCGGGTTTAGGTGCAACGAATCATTTTGAATCGTGTGCGTTTATTCGCTCAAAACCAGGTGTTGAATGGCCAGATATTCAGTATCACTTTTTACCAGCGGCTATGCGTTACGACGGTAGAAGTGCATTTGCAGGTCATGGTTTTCAGGTACATGTTGGTCATAACAAACCAAAAAGCCGTGGTAGTGTGACTATTGCTTCTGCGAACCCTGAGCAACCACCAACCATTTTATTTAATTACCTTGAACACCAAGACGATATTGAAGGCTTTAGAGCGTGCGTTCGCTTAACACGCGACATAATCGAACAAAGTGCCTTTGATGAATACCGCGATGAAGAAATTCAACCAGGTAAACATATTCAAACAGATGAAGAAATAGATGCCTTTGTACGCCAAGCCGTAGAAAGTGCCTACCACCCTTCTTGCTCATGCAAAATGGGTGAAGATGATATGGCCGTTGTTAATTCAAATACGCAAGTACATGGTATTGAAGGACTACGTGTTGTTGACTCATCTATATTCCCAACAGTTCCTAACGGAAACTTGAATGCGCCTACTATTATGGTTGCCGAAAAAGCAGCTGACATAATTTTAGGTAAAGAACCATTACAGAAATCGGATGTGAATGTTGCCATAACAACAAACTGGCAAGAAACACAACGTAGTACGGAGATCTAACTTTAGCCACATGCTTAGGTTTAGTCTCGTCGGGCTAAACCAATGCGTGCCTTGCAGTGGCACACGATGTAAATAGGTTACGTTGTGTTAATGCGAGAATAAAACAATAAAATACGGAGTGCTTATGAATTATTTTTATTCATTACTGGAGGGTAACAATGACTATTTGGCTTAATGCAGGCATCATTTTTACCTTACTTGCTATTATCACTATTTTAATTAAATGGGGTAATGTTCGCGTAGTAGGTGTAACACCAGTTCGAACCTTTACCTTTATAGCAATACTATTTACTTCTGGCCTAGATGTTGGCCTTATTATGTTTCCTTTAACTGAGTTTGCAGGTTATGCAGACATAAAAGCAAGCCCAGAATACGCGTTTGCAAATCCACTGGCTATTGAGTTTGGCTACTGGGGATTTTTGATCTGGGGATTTTACTTTCTTACGTGCTTTTATTTCTGTGTAATAGAACCTAAAGTGAAATTTTTCGAAATTCCTTGGGTTAAATTTATCAATAACGTTGTAATTATTGGTACATGTGCATTTACCGCTTATTTGCTGCTTACAAACCTACCGTGGTATTTACCCGAATTAGGTGATGGAACAAGTATAGTTTCTGAGTTTTACTTAATTGTGTTTGCTGCTATCTGTTTTGCTGTGTACTCAAGTACTGATATTAAATATGTACGTATTTTAAGTATTTCTACTACGTGGTTATTCTTAGCTTTAATCGCCTTTATGTGGACTGTCGCATTTGTGATAGGTGATAGTCAAATGTCAGCATTTACAGATAACTTAGGTTCTATTGGTACTTACTTTGCAAACATTAATGAATTTGTTTTACCGCTTAATGATTACCATGAGTTTTACTTATTCTGGTGGTTTGCGTGGAGCATAATGATTGGTCAATTTACATCACGCTTTGTTGGTGGACTTAAAACATACCAAGTATTAGGTGCAATGTTGATTTTCCCTTCTATTCCTATTGCGATTTGGTTTAGCGTACTTTATCACTACCATGAAGCGGGCATCCCAACTCAAGGTATTAAAAACTTCGCTATGGTATTTGTAGGTATTGTATTTGTAATTAACTCACTTGATTCGTTAGTGCGTTTATATACAGATAACCTAAACTTTACCGTAAAGCGTTTTGGCAAAATGAAATACATAATCGGAAATGTTGTTGGTCTATCATTACTTACACTATTGTTTAAATTAGAATTTTTACAAATTCAGTGGGTAGGCGCATTAGTTATCGGCTTGTTCTTTATCTGTGCAGCCTTTATTGGTTACAGTAAATTTAAAACAGTAACGAATATAGATAGCTCACCAAAAGCAAACGCAATTGATTACACAAAAATAGACACAGTACACTAGGGATTAATAATGAATAACAAACTAAAACAACTTGTAGTAGCACTACCATTTGCACTTTTATCAACAACTGCAGCAGCTGATTGGTCAACAACAATCACTGCAGCGTCTGACTACACTTTTAATGGTGTAACACAGACCGATAGCGACCCTGCAATTCAAGGCAGCTTAGATTATGCCTTTGATAGTGGTGTTTACGCTGGTGTTTGGGCCTCAAACGTAGATTTTGGTGACGACACTGATTTTGAGCTTGATGCTTACTTAGGTAAATATGTACAACTTGATGAGCAATTCAGCGTTGATTACGGTATCGCTTATTACACTTATCAAGGTAATAACAGTGACGGTAACTACGCTGAAGCTTACACTAAGTTTGGTTATGCAAGTGAATACGGCCAAACTGAGCTTAACTTTTGGTATAGCTGGGATTACTTTGGAACAGGTGCGGGTCATGTAATTTCAATGGTTGCTCACACTTATGAACTAGCTCCAAATCACGCACTACGTGCAAGTTTTGATATTTCAAACTCACTTGATGGTGAAAAGTGGGCTTGGGATACAAACCAGAAAAAATCGTACAAGCACTACCGCCTAGCTTATCAAACAAGCTACGAAGGTTTTGGTATTGAAGTGGCTGCTGAAAACACTAGCTTAGATTACGATTATGCTGATGAGCGTATTGTACTTGCTGTTTCACGCACATTTGATCTTTAATACATTAATTACTGATTAAACAAAAAATGCCACTCTATTTAGAGTGGCATTTTTATTTGTAAAATAACTAACTAACTAACTAACTAACAATATCCCACGCACTTGTACCCGATGCAGAAAGATTGCTGGTGTTATTACGTAATACTTTATTGCCTACATTAACTGATGACTCAGGACGGCTCACTAAATACCCCTGAACTGAACTCACACCCATTTTTTTAACAAGCTCAAACTGCCCTATTTCTTCAACGCCTTCAGCTACAATTTTAAGGCCCAGCTTTTGTCCAAGCTCACTAATTGTATTTAATATATCGCTATATTTTTGGCTTTTATTGGCTTGAGCTATGAACGAGCGATCAATTTTAATAACATCAATTGGTAAATCCGCTAATGTACTCAACGAGCTAAAACCTGTACCAAAGTCATCAATTGCAATAGTGATGCCTTCTTCTCTTAATCTACTTAGCTCTTTGATTATTCTAGGACTGGCTTGAATAAATGTTGATTCGGTAATTTCAAGCATTAGAGACGTCGCCGGTAAGCCGGTTTTTTTTAGCTTCTTCATTATCCAATCATAAATATCACGGTGCTTTAACTGAATGCCCGAAACGTTAACTGATATTTTAACTTTGCGCATACCTGCATTATGCCATGCAGCCATTTGCCGACACGATTCAAGCATAATCCAATCGCCAAGCTCTAAAATTAAATTCGACTCTTCTGCTATTGGAATAAATTCTGAAGGTGGGATCATACCTTCAACTGGATGGTCCCACCGGGTAAGTGCTTCAAAATAATCAATCATGCAATCTTCAACATGTACAATTGGCTGAAAAGACAAGTAAAAATCTTTACACGCGAGCGCTAAACGCAATTCTTCGAGTAAATAATGGTAACGGCGCATTTTGTTACCCATTTCTGGCGAGTAAACTTTAAATATTCCCTTACCATCACTCTTAGCTCTGTACATAGCAACATCAGCTAATTGTAAAAGTGCTTGTGGGGTTGACGCACTTTCTGGGTAAGCAGCAATACCAATACTAGCACTAATTTTTACTATTTTATTGCCAAGCACAAAGTCTTTTTCAAGCTCACTTAACACGTGCTTCGCAATGTCAACAACTCTGTCGCTATCATCAAGTAGTTCTATAAATATGGAGAATTCATCTCCACCTAATCTTGATAAGTTTTGCTCTAATTGATTAGCGCTATTAATATTACTTAACTTATGGTGACGTAAAACATTTGCAAGTCGACTGGCCACTTGAACTAATATTTCATCACCAAAACTGTGGCCAAACGAATCATTTACTTGTTTAAAGCCATCCAAGTCGATAAATAGAAGCGCACATTTGAGATCTTCCTGATTAGCATGATTTATTTGTCTGTCTATGTGTTCAATATATGCATGGCGGTCAATTAACAGCGTCAGTTTATCTTGACAAATACTTGTTTGAGTTTGTTTTACATAATTAACTACGTGTGAATTTAAGCTATTTATAGATTGACTTAAGCTGCTTACACCTAATGGGTTCTCTGCCGGTTTAACTTGTAAATTAAATGCAGTAAGTAAGCTATTGGCTTGGCGGTTGAGCTCCGCTATTTGATTTTTATAATGACGTTTTCTACGTTCTCTACGTAAGTAGATACCTGAGCCAAATATCAATATACATAAAAATAAAAAGTTCATGGGTGATGAGAGCGTCATCATGATTAACTTATTAGAATCAGCGGCTACAAATTGGGTATCAGTGGTTTTGATAAGTAAAAAATCAGCTGTTGGCTGCTCAATTATATAATGGCCATTTAAAATGGGATTATACCAAGGAGCCATATCAAGGGAGGTATTCGTGATCTCGAAACTTCGTATATCAATATTAGTCTGAAATAGATTTATACGGTTGATCTGATTAGTTAACTCTATGTTTATGCAGAAACAAAATAGAACTATGATTAAGAAAATAAAACCGAGCGGCTTAAGTTTATTCATAAAAAAAATCCATCTATTTTGCTTCTCCTATCAAACCTATTACCAAAAGCGGATTATATCGCTTGCATTTAGTACTACGCAAGCATTGATATAATCCTAAGCCATTAGAATAACAAAAAATTGTAACGATAATGGATTAACTAACTATATCTACATATAGTATAGGTGGGATTAATAAAAATAAACAAAAACGTTTCAATTGTTTAAAATTTAATACATTCGGTATATAAGCTTTGTCGTTTTTTTGCCGCATTAATCTATGCCTCACCACTACAGCTTTAAGTACTTATATTTACTCAACCTTAATCGCATTTGCTCCGCTGTCGTACATCATTTAAAAATTATTCTTGCGCATTATGCATTGCTACTCAAACTAGTAGGAATTATCGCTAATAAAATTATTATTAATATTTAAAGCTGCCATGCATAGCTAACTTTTGTAAATAAGGTACGTTGATCTCGCTCAATATTTTTAAGAGAATCGTCTTGGTAACCTCTATCTGAGTAACCCAAATAAAACAGTGTTTGCGCATTAATTTTATATGAGTAAACAAGCTGACTACCGTAGTCTTTGTTAATTTGGCTAACTTGATAAAAGTAGGCATTTTCGTCTCTATCAATATCTTCAAATTGTAAAACAAGCTTAAGAATTGAACGCATACTAAATTTATAATGGAGCCTAAAATCAACTAAGTTAGCTGTAAATACACGCTCCCCTTGTGGGTTATCTAATTGGCTGTAGTTATGTTTTACATCGAGCTGCCAATGGTCGTTAATATCCCACACCATTTGGGTTTGGGTGTCAAACGCATCGCCTAATTGCTCATTTGCATAATCAATGCGGCTAGCGTATTCAACATATAATGATAACTTTAAATCTTTAGTGGGTTTAAAGCCCGTATAAATGTAACCAATATTTTGATTATAAAAATTGTCATTATAATTTTCATAACGGTGTACTAAACCAATTTCAAAAATAGATTGTTTTTGACCTTTAAAACTCAAAAAGCCTTCGTATTCTTCTTCAAGTAAGTCGCCATTTTGCGCCCACGTTTTATCCCAGTCAGCTTCGTATGACCATGAGGTAAGTAAATCAGACTCATCTCTGTACCATGTTTGTCCGCCACCAAAGCCTACTTTTTCATAATCGACTTTAGCTTGATAACCTAAATCAGTGCGGTAGTCCTGCCCAATATTTTCATAAGATGCAAATAATTTGTAATCACGTTTATCGCGGGTAAGTTCTAGAGCATAAGCTTCATCTGATTGAGTTTCAGATAAGTTATAGTTTTGAATTAAAAATTCAGAGTTACGAGTATCAGCAGATGACACTTGATACAAAAGAGTATCCGATTGATTAAACCAGTAGCTACCATCCACTGATAATACAGTGTTGTGATAGTCATCACTTTCTCTGTGCGTGCTTGAAATACCAATAGTACCTTGCTGACCTAAGTCATATTGATAACGCCCTGCGGCTGCATTCGTTTTTTCGTTTAAGCTTGCAAAGCCAGAGCCCTGATTCGTTGGCAGTAAAATATTACTATTGTCGTCATCAGCTAGCATTAGCGCATAACTATGATCGCCCGTTTTACCCGTCAGCTTTGCACCTAAAGTAGGCTCTGCAATTGTACGTGTATATAAAAGCTCAAATAAGCTACTTTTAAAGTAAGAAGCACCATCTAAAAAGAAAGGACGTTTTTCAGCGTAATAAATTGAGAAGGTTGTATTTACATCAAGCTCTAAAGAGTCAGTTTCTACTTGCGAAAAATCAGGGTTAATTGTCGCGTTTAAAACAGCATCTTTTGTTAAACCCCAGCGTAAATCTAAACCCACTTCAGTATCTATATCACCCTTATCCCAATCACCTGGCAACGCAGATTTATTATCGTTACGCAGTGTTGTTAATGTAGGTGTTAATTGGATATTTTTACTTGATTCAATGTCACTAAAGCCAACTAACTTATCAAACTGGCAAAGGCTGCATTTCACATTTCTATCAAACCCCATATTTGATAGCTGATATAGCACATCACGTTGGTAGTTTCTCATTACAGAAAAACCCCACGTTAGCTCATTTTTATTTTCAGGAAAACGCAGTGCTTTAAAAGGAATACGCATTTCAACAACATAACCTTTGTCGTTAATTTGTCCTGCGCTATCCCAAATAGCATTCCATGAGGTATCAGAACTCCACCCATCGGTGTCGGTCATTCGTATATCGCCTTGCGCGCCCAGCGGGTTAACATGGAATTCATAACCACTGCGTTCATCATTAAATGTATCAATAACAAGAATAACTACGTCGTCTTCCCATAGCGTATCGCGGTCACGAAGTGATGCACGAATTTGCTCAGGGTCTGGGTCTTGTGCAACATAGGCAACATATAAGTTTGTACCATCTTCGTAAATAAAGGCATCAGTTTTTACAGGGGGGGTGCCTTTTTCGTTAGGCTCATCTTGGTAGAGTAAAGATATACGTGTTGCATTTTGCCAGTGCGCCTCATCCATAACACCATCAACGGTGATATTTGAATCAATACGAGACAAGGATACTTGCTGTTTTTTAGCCGCTACATCAAGGCTTGAAAGTAATAAAGCAAAACTTAAAAATAGGAAGGTAAACTTTTTTATTATAGTTATAAAGTACTGCATAAACATCCATTTAGACTGTAATTACTCATAAGGAGCAACTTAAGCTGAGGATTGTAATTTATCCAGGTACATTTGTTAATACTTTGAAATGAAAAATTAACTATTTAATGATAAAGGAGTAACTAATTGTTATGTATTATGTTTCGAGTAGTTTAAGCTTATCGTCTATGCCATTCCATACATCAGCGTCCTCTGGTGCAGGTTTAACCTCTGTAATGCGCGGCCAGACCAGTGCAAGTTCAGCATTTAATTCAGTAAACTCTTTTTGAGACTCTGGTAGCTCATCTTCTTGGTATATCGCATCAGCTGAACACTCAGGGACACATAAGCCACAATCAATACAATCAATCGGGCTAATTGCTAAAAAATTAGGGCCTTCAAAAAATGCATCTGCTGGGCACACAGATACGCAATCGGTGTACTTACACTTTATACAATTTTCGGTGACAACAAACGCCATACTATTTTAATACCTAAGATTTTGAACAACAGTTGTGGATCATACCCATCCACCCCAAAAATACAATAAATAAGTGCCATATCAGGCTATTTTAACGTAAAATGCGCGCCTAATGTTTGCACACTCGTTGTGCCCTGCATCCCCTTATTGTGAGCGGTAATAATACCCCGCTATGACACCTAAAAGAGATATAAATGATACGTTTAACCGAAATAAAGCTGCCACTTGATCATGACGAAGACGCAATTGGTCAAGCAATTGTAAATAAACTCAAAATCCAACCTGAACAATTGCACAGTTTTAATGTGTTTAAACGTGGTTATGATGCACGTAAAAAATCAGCTATTTTACTTATTTATACACTCGATATAGAAGTTGATAACGAAGCCGAGCTACTCGCAGCATTTGAAAAAGACCAACATGTAAAAGTAGCACCAGACACAAGTTATAAATTTGTAGCCCAAGCTAACAATAATATCAAAGAGCGCCCTGTCGTGATTGGTTTTGGTCCTTGTGGTTTATTTGCGGGCTTATTACTTGCTCAAATGGGCTTTAAACCCATTATATTAGAGCGCGGTAAAGAAGTACGTGAACGTACAAAAGACACGTTTGGCTTTTGGCGTAAACGCACACTTAATACAGAATCAAATGTACAATTTGGTGAAGGTGGCGCAGGTACTTTCTCAGACGGTAAGTTATACAGCCAAGTAAAAGATCCAAAGCATTATGGCCGAAAAGTCATTACTGAATTTGTAGAAGCAGGCGCACCCGATGAAATTTTATACGTAAGTAAGCCACACATTGGTACGTTTAAACTTGTCACCATGATTGAAAAAATGCGCGCTCGTATAATAGAGCTTGGCGGCGAAATTCGCTTTAGCACACGTGTTGACGATATTCATTTAGACGACGGGCAAGTAACAGGTTTAACGCTTTCAAATGGCGAGCAACTAAACACTCGACATGTTGTATTAGCCGTTGGCCACAGCGCACGTGACACGTTTGATATGATCCACAAAAAAGGGATTTATGTTGAAGCAAAGCCATTCTCAGTCGGTTTTAGAATCGAACATAAACAATCAATGATCGATGAATGTCGTTTTGGCACAAATGCAGGAAACCCAATTTTAGGCTCTGCCGATTATAAACTTGTTCATCACTGCGACAATGGCCGCACCGTTTACAGCTTTTGTATGTGCCCAGGTGGCACAGTAGTTGCGGCAACCTCTGAAGAAGGCCGTGTTGTTACCAACGGTATGAGCCAATATTCACGAAGTGAGCGCAACGCTAACAGCGCTATTGTGGTAGGTATATCACCAGAGCAAGATTTTCCGGGTGATCCACTTGCTGGAATAGACTTACAACGCAAACTTGAAGAGCAAGCGTATGAGCTTGGTGGTAGCAACTACGATGCACCAGCGCAGTTAATTGGAGATTTCTTAAAAGGTAAATCATCTGCAGACTTAGGTGAAGTACAACCCTCTTACACACCTGGTATTAAGTTAACTGACTTGAGTAAAGTGTTACCACAATTTGCAATTGATGCCCTTCGCGAAGCGATACCAGCGTTTAATAAACAAATTCGTGGCTTTTCAACTAACGACGGTTTATTAACCGGTGTTGAAACACGTACTTCGTCGCCTATTAGTATTAAGCGTGATAAAACATTCCAAAGTATTAACACCAAAGGGCTTTACCCTGCAGGTGAAGGCGCAGGTTACGCTGGCGGTATTTTATCAGCGGGTATTGATGGTATTAAAGTAGCTGAAGCAGTCGCACTGTCTATGTTAGAAAGCGCTTAAACCTCTTTTTTAAGCTGTTTATCGAAAAGCCTCACTTTGTGAGGTTTTTTTGTGCTAAATGTATAGAAAATAATAACAACTCAAGCACCTCAACAATGATCAAAACATTTACCTTTTCGTTGCTTAGTGTATTAGCAATTTTTAACGCTAAAGCACAAGAGCTAAAAACCATCGATGAAATCCACAGTGCATATAAAAATAATTCTATTAATGCACAGCAACTCACCCAAAATTATATAGACCGAATTAATAAACTTAACCCACAATACAATGCAGTTATTAGTATTGAGCCTACAGCGATTGCTCAAGCTAAAACGTTAGATGAACTTGCCGCCAAAGGAACTTGGGCTGGACCATTACATGGAATACCTGTACTTCTTAAAGATAATATAGAAACAAAAGGCACACTTCCCACAACGGCTGGCTCTTTAGCACTTAAAAATAACGTTACTAATAATGATGCTTTTGTTGTTAAACAACTACGTAATGCGGGCGCTATAATTTTAGGTAAAGCTAATTTAAGTGAATGGGCAAATTTTCGTTCATCCTATTCATCGTCAGGCTGGAGTGCCGTAGGCGGACAAACACATAATGCGCACGATGTAACACGTAATCCATGTGGTTCTAGTGCAGGCTCTGCTGTGGCAGTCGCACTTAACTTTGCGCCCATAGCATTAGGGACTGAAACAGACGGTTCAATTACGTGCCCTGCCTCAGTAAATGGAGTTTATGCAATAAAACCGAGTATGGGCCAAGTATCACGCTCAGGCGTTATACCTCTTTCAAGTAGCCAAGATTCAGTAGGGCCGATGGCGCATTCACTTAAAGATGCATTGCTGGTTTTATCAGTTTTGCAAGGTGAAGACTCCCTTGATGCAACAACTACAGGGTTTGAATTAAAAACAGGTAATCTAAAATCAAAATCGTCACTTATTATTGGTGCACTGCCTAGCGACAAATTTACAGTTGAAACGCAGCGCCTTTATGCCAAGCAGTTACAAGCATTAAAACAGGCTGGGCACACTATTATTAATGTAGATATTACTGATAACTTAGATACGCTATTTGTTGATGAATACTATATTTTACTTTACGACTTTAAAGCCGAAATTAATCATTATCTTGCAATCACTCCAGCACAAGTGGGTGTAAAAAGCCTAAAAGCACTTATTAATTTTAATATTCAAAATAAAAATACAGAAATGCCCCACTTTGGGCAAGATATCCTAGTTCAATCGCAGGCTATTGATTTAACAAACAAACAAAAATACCAAGAGACTAAAGAACGCTATCGCACTTTAGCAACGACAGCCATTGTTAATGTATATAAAAACAACAAGCTTGATATTGTTATAGCGCCTACAGTATCACCCGCCTGGAAAACAGACTTAGTTAATGGTGATAATTTTAATGGCAGTAGTAGTTCGCTATCTGCTATTGCAGGCACAACGCACATAACTCTGCCTGTCGGAAAAGTAAGTGGTTTACCGGTTGGTTTGTCCATAATAGCAAATAAAGAGGGCGAGCAAGCGGCTTATTTATACGCAAATATTATTGATGAGGTGTTATCACCAGGCACAAAAAAACCTGAGTAAACTCAGGTTTTTTAAACTAAACGGCGTTAACTATGACTTTTTGAGTGACAGTTTTTCGCCTTTTAAGCTTTTACGAACGCTTGAAATACGTGAGCGATTTACTGCTCTCGCTTCACCGGTTGCTTGTCCTGATAACTTGTTAGAACGTGTACGGCGTAAATGCGCTGGTTTTTTACCAATTTTATCAATTAGTACTTCACGGTTACTTACTTCGTAACCTTCTAAATATACACGTTTGATTTTTTGACCGATTAACGTTTCAATTTCAAACAAAGTGTTTTCTTCTTCGCGGCTAACAAATGAGATTGCTTGACCTTGGCGACCAGCACGACCTGTACGGCCAATGCGGTGAACGTAATCTTCTGCAAGCCAAGGTAAATCAATATTAATTACACGAGGTAAACCATCAATATCAATACCGCGAGCAGCCACTTCTGTAGCTACTAATACACGTACTTTGCCTTCTTTAAATTCACGTAAAGCACGACGACGGTTACCTTGAGATTTGTCACCGTGGCAAACGCCTGCCGGAATACCATCAAGGTTAAGCTCTTTAACAAGCTCGTCAGCTGTTTCTTTCATGTTTACGAAGACAAGCACTTGTTGCCAGTTTTTCTTACCAATCAATTCAGAAAGTAGTTCTTGCTTACGACGTTCTTCAACAGGGTAAACAACATGCTCAACAGTACTTGCTGTACTGTTAGTTTGATCAACACGCACTATTTCAGCTTGTTTTAATACTTTAGATGCAAATTGTTTAATTGCTGCAGGGAAAGTAGCAGAGAAAAGTAAAATCTGGCGCTCTTCTGCACAGCTTTTAATCACGTTTTGCATGTCTTCAATAAAGCCCATATCAAGCATACGGTCGGCTTCATCAAGAACAAGGTGCTTAACACTTGCAAGGCTTAAGTTACCTAAACGAATATGATCAAATAAACGACCTGGTGTTGCAACAACAATATCAACACCTTCTTTTAAAGCGTTTGCTTGGCCGGCGGTACTAACACCACCAAATAAACTAACGACTTTAAGTGATGTATGCTTTGCAAAATCTCTAAAATTATTTGCAATTTGTTCTGCAAGTTCACGCGTTGGAGCAAGTACTAACGCATGAGGTGCATTCGTTGTGCTGAGTTCAGACTCAACCAATTTTTGGATGATAGGTAAAGCAAACGCGGCAGTTTTGCCGGTACCAGTTTGTGCACTGGCTAAAACGTCTTTACCTTTACGAACAGCAGGGATTGCTGCGCGCTGAATGGGCGTAAGAGTGTGATAGTTAAGTTCGTCCAACGCCTGGATGATTTCAGGAGCGAAACTAAAAGATTTAAAATTCATGCTGTATAACCTACGGCCACATTATCAAGGGTCGCAAATTATACAGCAAAAACGAGTCAACAGTTAGCTTTAAACTGGATTAAAAGCTAAAAATTAGTTTGTTAAGTCATTAAAATATTGATTATCAACTCAAGAAAGCGTTAATACCTCATTTTGTTTTAATAACTGTGCTTTACCACCGACAACTTCACGTTCGTTAAGCTCATTTATTAATGGCAAACCTACTTTTTGTTGCTCATCACTAAGCGGTAAATACGGTAATCTAAATACTGGATTTACTGCACCTGTCATCATCATCGCAGTGTTAATAGCAATAGGGTTTGGCTCACAGAACAACCAGTTCATTAATGGTTGTAACGACGCATTTAGCTCGTTACTTGGCGTATCCATTAACTGACGAAATAACCCAGGTATTAAGTTAGAAGTAACCGAAATAACACCGTGCGCTTTATGTGTGTGGCGCGCATCGTGACTTTCGTCATCGTTACCCGACCAACATGCAATACCTTGCTGCTCATAGTGTGCAATGCGCTCATTGCCGCCACATTCTTTAATACCAATTAGGTTCGAGTGCTGTGCTAATGGTTCAATAATATCAGGTGTTAGGTCTTGACCTGTGCGACCGGCTACGTTGTAAATAAAGGCAGGTCCAATATCAAGTACGCGTTTAAAGTGCTCTTTAACACCCGCGATTGACGTACGTCCGTAATATGGGTTAATTTGCAGTGCTGCATCCATACCGCTGGCAAAGCCATATTTAGTTGCTTTAATCGCTTCACGGGTGTTGTTACTACCGGTATTACCAACAATAACCAGTTTGTCACCATACTTGTTTGCACTGTGCGCTATAAGCATTAAATGCTCTTCCCAGTTCATTAACTGGCCTTCGCCTGTTGTGCCACCGACTACAATGCCATCAACGCCCGCTGCAATTTGTATTTCAACGAGTTCATCGTACTTTGCGAGATCAATTTCACCGTTTGCTAAATATGGCGTTTTAATAGCTGTAATAAGGCTTGCTTGTTTAATTTGGTCTAGGGTGCGCATAAAAATTCATTATTTATAAAACTTGCGCTATTTGTAACATACTTGCCGGTATTTTTGGAGGTATAAGCGCACATTTAATTGTAAAATCGCTTGTGTTATTGAGTTTGGTAATACAAAATGAATAACTGTATATATAGACAGTACTTTTATTTTTAACGATACCAGAGGCTTTATGCGTTTATCTGACTACTTAGCAACTCATTTTTATAACACCGATGAACTGTGCCAAGCATTAAACATAGATGCAGATACACTTTTAGCTTGGCAAGAGCGAAGTGTGTTCCCCAAACCAAGTTACTGTATTAAAAGTCAACTTAGCTGCAGCTCATATTCGGGTTTGTATGAATGCGAAGAATATGACGACTATTATCCGCGCGGCTGTGTTAATTGGGGGCAAGGTCTTTTAAAACAAAAAATAGAATCATCAAGCCATGCTTTTAATTATTTTGCGCAGCAATATACTGCAAGCCTAACTAAACTCGCTCAGCAAGGATTTACGTTTAGCGAAGAGCTATTTGGCTGTGAAATAGACGAGCACTTACAGCAAGTTTGGCAACAGTTTTTATGCAGTAAATATGGCGTACTTACTCAAAATGGATTAATAGACGAAATAGTCTCGGTAGACATTGGCAGGCTATTAGTTGACGACATTACAGAACTGCGCAGTAAAGCGAGTTTAAACCAAGAAGAAAGAGCGCTACTACACCCCGCCATGAAGCTTTTAAACAAAGCGTTAGGGCATGGCGCCGATCATGAAAAACAACACACATTACGCACCCGCTATATAGATGCGCTTATTTTAAAATATGATTTATCTATTAAGTAACGCTAAATTTACTTTGATAAAAACGTAGTGCTAACAGACCCTAAGTCTTCGTAACTAACCGTGGTTAACTGATCTGTATTAAGCTCAACAACACCACAATAAGAGCCTGTTATAAACACTTGCCCAGTTTTTAAATTAATTCCCTTTGCTGATAAGTAATTAACCGCCCAATAAAGTGGAAGCTGTGCAAGTTCTGCAGGATGCACACCTGCCAAGTTTAACTCCAGCTCAGTTTGCTTAACGTTAATATTTACAGTATTTGCGTTATACGCTTTGGCTTTATCTATTTGTGGGCCTAAATACACGCCTTGATTAGATAGGCCATCAGCCAGCTTTTCAATGTGAGTGCTTGGAGTGCCTTCATCAAACCTTTTTTGAATAAGCTCAAGTGCTAAATGGGCGCTGGCAAATGCAGTATCTACGTCTTCATTTGTATAGGTTTTATTACTTGGTAAATCGCTTTGTAAAATAAATGCAATTTCTGGTTCTATCAGCGCTTTGTTATTTGTTGTATACAGTGGGCAATTTTCAGCTTGTTTTATAGGTGCATGTAAAAGAGGCGCTAATATAATTGAGCCATCATCTAAAGGCAGCATACACTTCCAGCCATATACAGTTTGATCATTTAAATAAATCATCAACTTTTGTACTTCAATCGCATCGTCAGTCGAGTCTAGTACTAACTCTTTAGGAAAGTTTGAACGCGCTGGGTTTTCTTCTCTTTGTGCTAATAAGTGAGTAGCAATTAGTTTTAGCTGTATTGAGTTGTTCACATAAATCTCTTTAAAATACGTTACTGGTTAAGCAGTAAATAGGAAGGGTTACATTATTCATATATTAGTTTAGGCATTGGAACATCATGTTAAATGCCTATAATTAAAATTGTATTTAAAACAAAACGTGGTAATTATTTAAGTATCAATAGATTTAAGCGATCGTAAAAACAGCCCTAAGCCACCAAACGCTAAAATTATAATAACAATCAAATCAAACGACGTCATAGTTCGCATACTAAATCGAACACTCGATATAACACCAAATATGAGTGCGGTTAACGAGCCAAGAGATAGCACCCAGCCTAAAATATTTTTAGAATTATAAAAAATCAGACCCACACCAAAAATAAACGGGATCATAACCATGCCGCCTGTAACGCCAAAGCCACCTAAAGCATTAACACTATAAATGCGAGAACTTAGTTCAAAATTAGAGGTCACCGAAATTGCGTTTAGCAGCATATAAAATCCACCGCACATCATAATTAAACCAATAAAAAAATGCCCAATACCACCAGAGCTTCCACCAGCACCTTTCATTATTAATTATTCCTTTTATATTTTTAACTTAATAGTTTTAGATGGTAATTGCTCGAGTATTAACATTGACCGAAATATACATAATCAATGAGTACACACGCGAAAATACTTATCGCGTAATTACATGCCAAATAACATAAAACCAAGACAAAAAACCGTGCAAAATTGCCCATAAAACAGACTCATTAGCACTCCATGAAATAGCAATTGCTAGGGCCGTACCAAAAGAGACTCCATATTTTACTATCTCATTTTTTGAATTTCTCATTAGTTATATTCCTAATTTTTAACTTATACCAATCTGCTTATATATGGGGTCTATTTAACGTTAAGAAAATTACGCTAGAACTAGGCAAAAATTTTTATATCTAGTTGTTCTAAATAAAAAATTTTTAACGACGTTATAGTGCAATTTAATTCGTTAAATTGATCAAAGATTTATGCAGGTTGGTATTATTAGCTGCTTGATTTGCTTACTAAAACTGACAGTTCTTTACCATCAACATTAATACTTGCTTCTTTGCCTATTTCAACAACTAAAGAGGGAGCCATATGTTTTCCACCTAGTTTTAGGTCAGTTGCTAAACTAACAGTAGAATCATCAATTGGCGTTACTGTAAGAGCAAAACTATACAAATTATCAACTGAAACTGACGCCTCTTCATTTGAATTGACTACTAAAACAGGTGAACCAATTAAGTTTTTATTATCATAAAATTTAGCATTCACTACAAAACTATCATTAGCTTGTGCAAATGAGGCAAAGCCTAACAACGCTACTATTGCGATTAATTTTTTCATTATTATCTCCATATAAATTATACAGTTTAAAGCTGTTAAGGCTTTATTGGCTGTGATTTTTTAGCTAGCAATTTACCAGATAATGATTAAAAACTTATGTTTTAGCTCTGATGACATAACCAACGCCCAGCGAACTAATATAGAACAACACTCCAAATACACTAATATCAATGAGTAGCTTTAGAATGTCAAAAGTATCTGTAAACACAAGATACTCAAAAGCAAATAAGTGAAATATAACTTTTGATCCGAAATACGCAGTTAATAAAGGGATTACAAAAATAAGAATAGATTGATTTGATTTATTAATTTCCATACCCATGTCTCCATTATTAGTTTAATTAACTCAGCTCTAAAAATATAACACACAAAAAATATATAAATAGTTTGCTATTTTGAGTCTCTTATTCAGTACCACTCGAACTATTTACGGCTGACTAAAATGCCATGTTATATTTCTATAATTTACACCAGAGAATTTTAATGTAAACAACAAATTAAATAGGCTATTTATTAGAGTGGGTTGTGATAGCAAAACGACTCTTAATAAAGTTATGAACCTCTTTTGATTTCGAAGCACTACGAATGCGAATTAACAAAAAAGAGTCCTAATAGGTTTCATTGATATTGGCGAAGTTGGGTATTTAGGCAGGTTGGAGTGTAAGAATAAAAGGTGATGTAAGATAACAGCACCTATTTGAGTATTTACTTTATGATATGTAATTTAGCTAAGTATTTTAATACGTACCATAATAGGCACTATAAAAAGAATTTAACCAATTGATTTATATACATCAATACTACTATTGGTTAAAAGCCCAGTAACTTGCGTACCAAATGCTTTAAAGTGTGGCTCGTTTTTATGCGCTTCAAAGTGCTCGTCAGACGCCCACTGTTCGCTAACAACATAATCGGTATGTTCATCATCACTTTTTACAGATAGTTCATAACGTAAGCACCCTACTTCTTGGCGCGATGACTTTTGTAAGTTTTCAAGTGCTGTAAGCATCACATCTGCATCAATATTTTTGCACGACAGTGCCGCTATAACCGTTAACATGTGTATTCCTTTTAAAAGTTAAGGTGTAGATAATCTACACCTTAAAATATTTAGTTTAACTTTGCGTTTGAGGTAAGTTTACTGATCCCACTGCGGCGCAAAGTCTGGTGTTGCTTGGCGGTCGCCACAATCAAGACCATCAATGCGGGCTATGTCTTCATCATCTAACTTAACGTGGTCGTTAAAGTTATCTTCTAAGTTTTTGCGCTTAGTTGATGATGGAATTGTCGTCATGCCGCTTGCGTTAACCCATGCTAAAACAACTTGTGCTGGACTTGCATCGTGCTTTTTAGCAATGTCGATAATGGTTTGATCTTTAAGTACTTTGCCTACTACAAATGGCATGTACGCTGTCACGTGTATATCGTGCTGAGCACAAAATGCACGCAATTTAGTATTAGTTAAATATGGGTGAACCTCAACCTGATTGGTAAATATTTCACGCGAGTCAAGTGTTTGCATTGCTTCATTTAAGTTTGCAATGGTGAAGTTTGATACACCAATGTGCTTAGTTAAACCAAGCTGCTTCGCTTTTAGTAATTCAGTGAGGTATTCACTCATTGGCTCGTCGTTAGCAGGCGATGGCCAATGAACTAGCAGTAAGTCGACCGAATCAACTTGTAGCTTTTCAAGTGACTTTTTAACGCTTGGGATAAAGTCGCTTTTATTTAATTTGTTATTCCACACTTTGGTGGTTAAGAATATTTCACTGCGCGGAATATTACTATCTTTTATGGCTTGACCTACTTGCTCTTCGTTGCCATAAATTTGTGCGGTATCAATATGGCGAAACCCAACTTCGAGTGCCATTTTTACTGAGTTATAGGCAGTGTCGCCCTCTAAGCGGAATGTTCCCATACCTAGTTCTGGCATTTCTATTACACGTTTTGTCATGGTTTATCCTTATAAAATAATCGGTTTTGAAATACAAACTTTTAAAAGTTTTACGAAATACACCTTTTACTTCTTATTACGACTGTCACTTAAAAATCTATGACCTCATAACATGTATGAGGTCATTAATTTTAGTTTCAAGGTTAGGGTCTGTTAATCTTTAGAGATTACATTTGCAGCAGTGTATTTGGTATTTAGGCAAGGCAGAGCCTATGCAGTGTGGTTGTTCCACATTAATAGGCGATAACGCAGCATAAATGCCAAATACGCGCTGCCTGTAGGTTCTTCCTAGGGTGGATTTACTCTTTGTCCCTCGATTTTTACTTAGCCCACTAGGTTACAAACCTCGCTCCGTGATTAAATCATCCCTAGATTGAACAAATTTAATCCTAAAAGGTCAACAGACCCTGCTAAGGCTTTATGCTTGCTGAATTTCACGTTTATCAAGCATACCGCTGTAGCGTGTAACACCAAGTGCTAAAACAGAGATAACGGCGCCTATCCATGCTGTATCTTGCAGGGTCATGTTCTCTACTACGCTACCGCCAATAATTGAGCCAAGTGCAATACCAATATTAAATGCGGCTATGTTTAAACCTGATGCAACATCTACCGCATTGGGCGTGTGCTTTTGCGCTTGCTTTACTACATAAAGTTGCAAGCCTGGCACATTACCAAAAGCAAATGCGCCCCATACTAAAATAGTAAGTACAGCAGCAATTTTTGATTCCATCGTAAAAGTAAATATCATTAAAATAATACTCAAAGCGCTGAATATAATGCTCAGTGCGCTAATTGGGCTGCGTTTGTCGGCCAACTTTCCACCCCAAATATTACCTACCGCTACCGATACACCGTAAACAAGCATTATTAAGGCAATAGCCGAAGGCGCAAAACCTGTTTGTTGCTCTAAAATAGGTGCTAAATAAGTAAACGCTGTAAACGTGCCGCCATAGCCCAATATCGTCATTAAATACACCAGTAATAAACGCGGTTTTACGATTACTTGTAGTTGCTCTTTAAACGTCGCTGGTATTGATTGTTTTAAATTTTTTGGCACTAAAATAGAGCTGCCGATTAATGCAATTAAACCTAATACCGACACAACTAAAAACGTTGCACGCCAACCAAAGTGTTGTCCAATCCATGTACCTAGTGGCACACCAGTTACGAGTGCTACAGTAAGCCCGGTAAACATAATGGCTATTGCACTGGCTTCTTTGTCTTTGCTTACTAGACTTGTGGCAATCATCGATCCGATTGAAAAAAACACACCATGGGCAAGCCCTGTTAAAATGCGCGCAAGTATTAATGTTTCGTAACTTGGCGCTTGCCATGCAAGTAAGTTACCTAAAACAAATAAGCCCATTAAGCTTATTAGTACCACTTTACGATTCCAACGACCCGTTAAAGCCGTTAGCACCGGCGCACCGATGGCAACGCCAACCGCATATAAACTTACAAGCAAACCTGCTGAAGGTAGGCTTACGCCTAAGTCGTTTGCAATGGTGGGTACTAATCCCACTATTACAAACTCAGTTGTTCCGATTGCAAATGCGCTTAAGGTAAGCGCCCACAAAGCCAATGGCATAGTTATATCCTCATTAATATTTGAAGAATGTAGTTTGGCTAAAATATCGTTTGCAAAAAATAGCATTAGTGACAAAATACTTTTGTTAATAATGCAAAGATGGTGTTGGTATACTTATGGCAGTTCATTCAAAAACTGAAGATTTAGAAACGTTTATAACGGTAGTAGATTGCGGAAGCTTTTCCGGGGCGGCTAACTTGCTCGATCAGCAGGTGGCTAAAGTGTCGCGAGCTGTATCACGCCTTGAAAATACACTGCAATGTACTTTGCTAAACAGAACAACACGCCGGTTAGAGCTTACCGAAGAAGGCCATACTTTTATAAAATTTGCACGCGAAGGGTTAAATACGCTTTATACCGGTGAAGAAGCCATAAAGCTTTTAAAACAAGCGCCAAGTGGCAAGCTGCGAATAGATGCGGCAAGCCCTTTTGTATTGCACCAACTTACACCTTTAATTGGCGAATTTGCCAAGCAATACCCCCACATAACGCTTGATATAACCTCACACGACAGCATTATTGATTTACTTGAACATAAAACCGATTTAGCCATACGCATTGGTGATTTAAAAGACTCAAATTTACATGCTCGTAAACTTGGCAGCAGCCAGTTACGTATTGTAGCCAGCCCAGAATATATAAAAAACAACGCAACAATTACGCAAATAGATGACTTACAAAATCACAAGATAATTGGTTTTAGTGACTCCCCTAAATTAAACACTTGGCCGTTAGTAAAGCCCGCTTTATTTACGTTTTCGCTTAGCGCAAGCAGCGGCGAAACAGTGCGGCAACTATGTATTGCAAACCAAGGCGTTGCGCTACTTTCTCACTTTATGATTGGCAATGATCTAAAAACAGGTAAATTAGTTGAAGTGTTACCCAGTGCAGTTAGCTCACCTAATAACCGAGAAATTATACAAGCCGTGTATTATAAAAATAGTGCGGTATCGTCTCGCATTACAGCGTTTTTAGATTTTATAAAGCCCAGGCTTAGTTTATAAATTTTGGGCATTGATGTGCTTATCAAATATTTCACATTATTTTTTGACGCTTTTTAATAATCAAAAAGTATAAATAATAAAAGTCGCAATTAAAGGTATTAATCAAAATGGATTCTTTAACGCAGGTAGCATTAGGTAGTGCTGTAGGTTATGCGGTATTAGGCAATAAAATAGGTCGAAAAGCCGTTTTATGGGGAGCAATTTTAGGCACACTTCCTGATTTAGATGTATTTTTGCCTTATGGTGGCTCTGTAGAAGCATTTACTTACCACCGTAGCTTTAGCCATTCGTTATTAATACATTTATTAATTAGTCCGCTCATTGTATGGCTAATATTAAAAATACACGCGGGAATGCAAATTTATAAAGTGCGCTGGTTTTGGCTAGTATTTTTAAGTTTATCTACACATGCCATATTAGACAGCCTAACGGTATATGGTACACAATTACTTTGGCCTTTTACTGAGTATCCCTTTGCGGTTTCTAGTGTGTTTATTATTGACCCCGCTTACACGCTTCCTTTATTAATTGGCGTAATATGTACGCTAATACCCAAAATACAAGCAGCAACGGCTTATCATATAAATGCAGCGGCCTTAGTTTTAAGTAGTCTATATTTATTTTGTGCTTTAATTTTAAAAGTAAGTATTGATGACAAGGTAAAAACAGCACTCAACAACAGGCAAATACCAGTAAATGCGTATATTAGTACGCCTGCCCCGCTAACCACTTTGCTGTGGCGTATTGTTGTGATGTCTGACGGACAATACTACGAAGGTTATGCATCAGTATTTGACGTGCCCAACGATGTTACATTAACGCCTTATCAAACAACGCCTTCATTGTTAAATAATATTAGCGATGAATGGGCTATAAAGCGCTTGCAGTGGTTTACTAAAGGGTTTTATTCGGTGCGTCAACAGCAAAGCAATATTGTACTTTCTGATTTACGTATGGGCATGGAATGCAACTATGTGTTTAATTTTGTAGTGGGTCAAAAAAATGATTCAGAGGTGAGCATTGGTAACTTTGAAAAAATAAGTCAAAGACCAAACTTAAACAATCTTCATAAAATATGGGACAGGATTTGGCAACCAAATGTGTCTTTAGCATCACCCTCTGCAAAAAATGACTGCAATAGCCAATAACTACCTATTATAAGATTCGTACTAGCATGAGGAAGTTAAGTGAAGTTCAAGCAGCAATTAAACTAAATAGCTCACTAAAGTGATTGCTGCTTTTTTTGCTGATACATTGCAACATCAGCATCTTGAATCATATCCTCAACCGATTTACCTGTATCGTATTTAAAGTGTGTTACCCCTACACTGTAATCAATTTTGTATGGCTTATTTAAGGTATTATTGGCATGCGCAATTGCATCCGCAAACCTTTGTAAAACAAACTCAGCTTTTGTTTCATCTAAATCACTTAGCATTACTACAAACTCATCTCCGCCAAGTCTGCCTATTACTTCACAATCACAAAATGAACTAAGCATAATTTGCGCAAATTTATTCAATACAAAATCGCCTTCGTGGTGTCCATAAACATCATTAATTTGTTTAAACTTATTAAGATCAAACAATATAAACGACATTGATACTTTGTTTCGCCTACATACATTTAGCGTATGCTCAGCAAGGTTCAAAAAGCCACGCCGGTTAGAGATTCTTGTTAACTCGTCAATTGTAGCTAGTTGAATTGATTGAATCTCTTGCTCAACCAACGTGCCTAAATCTCTTAGTAATTGTTTTTCTTCATCATTAAGGTGTCTAGGTTTATTATCGGCAAGGCATAAAGTGCCTATAATAACCCCTTGCCTTAATTTTAAAGGAAAGCCTGCATAAAAGCGTACTTTAGGATCGCCTGCAACAAAAGGGTTATCATAAAACCTTTTATCTTGGGCTGTATCTGGGATTATTAAGAGCTCGTCTTGATTTATGGTATGGCCACAAAATGAGGTTTCGCGAGGAAGCTCAGGCGCATCAAGCCCCTGCCTAGATTTAAACCATTGGCGGTCTTCGTCAATTAAAGTAACCAATGAAATAGAAACATTAAACATACGCTTGGCAATACGAGTAACACGATCAAAGCGCTCTTCATGCGACGTATCTAGAATTTTTAATGTTTTTAACGCATGTAATCGCTCTGCTTCGTTACTTGGGATCTCAGGTTTAATCATTAAAGCTCAATTAATTTTAAGTGTTTTATGAATTACGAAATGGGAGCGAATATTTTCGAGTATATAACCCATAAACTTATTTAAATTATAAACAGTCTGTCTATTAAAACTAGAACATTACCTTAAAATAGCAATAAATACTTATGAATATCAGTAAGTCGTACCTAAATAAAGATAAGATTAAATCCGCAAAAAATTATGATGAAAACAGGTGGGAGTAGTGGTTGATACAACATTACTACTTTCTAGTTAAAAAGTAGTAGTGGCTATTTAGTTTTATTTAAATAACCACTGGATTTGGCATACTTACAAAAATAAACACTTTAATTTTGGTGCTCATATTGTCCACGGTAAACTTCAAATACTTTTAAAACAGTATGTTGCTCTTTAGTTAGGTTATCAAACCAAGTATCAAACAGCTCATCATCTTCTTGCTCACTAAGTGCCATATACCTTGCTAGTAACTCTACAATATCATTGTGGTTGCAGGTTAACGGATTTACTTGTTGCGCCAAGGTACTGTGGTCGCGCTCTCTTAGGGTTTCCATCACCCCTTGGTCAATTTGTTCTTGTTGTTGTGTTGCGTCACTCATACATAACCTCTGTAATAACTTTATAACCGTATTTGTTAACGTTTTAACTCTTAAATATAGTTATAACAGCCTAAACGCCAATAGCCAGCATTTTTAATTCAAGTGCTTATTTTTTGATTTATTTGCACAAATAGCCAGCAATTACGCCCCTTTTGGGGAGCATTTAAATAATTTGCAATGAGAGAATAAATACGTTAAATTAAAATGATACATTATCACATATCATTTATTGAGGCGTATTATGAAACCAAATATTCATCCTGATTACCAAGTGGTTGCTTTTCACGATACTGCTGCCGATTCTTACTTTATTATTGGCTCAACCATTAAAACAAGCCGCACAGTAGAAATAGACGGTAATACTTATCCATATGTACCTATTGACGTATCAAG
The DNA here is from genome assembly GCF_014163875.1 of Pseudoalteromonas sp. SR43-3. Classification (NCBI taxonomy): domain Bacteria; kingdom Pseudomonadati; phylum Pseudomonadota; class Gammaproteobacteria; order Alteromonadales; family Pseudoalteromonadaceae; genus Pseudoalteromonas; species Pseudoalteromonas sp. SR43-3. The sequence goes on from NZ_JACJEC010000004.1 coordinate 346,685, forward strand.
TGACTCACACCCATTTTATACAGGCAAGCAAAAAACTGTTGCTACAGATGGCCGTGTTGCGCAGTTTAACCGTCGTTTTAAAAGTTTATCAACTGTTAAAAAGGAAAAGGTATGAAAGTATTAAGCTCTCTAAAAAGCGCCAAGCAACGCCCGGGGTGTCAAATTGTAAAACGCAAAGGTCGTGTATTTGTAATTTGTAAAAACAACCCACGCTTTAAAGCAGTACAAGGAATGAAAAAGAAATAAGTTAAGCCGTGGAGCACTATACAGAATTAGGTAGCCTGTTAAAGCTACCTAATTTAGGGAGGATTATTTTACCACTACTGAAAACTCTGGCACTGCCTGAATTACTTTTTTTACCGTACAGGTATTAACGGCTGCAATAAGCGCCTTTTTATATTTATCAGGAAAACCGTCTGGTAGGTTAATCTCAATTGAAAATAACTTTTTACCGTTATCATCTACATTTTCATTATTTTGAGTAAGCGTCATACCTTGCGTTGAAATATCACGCTGCTCACAAAATTTACGTGCATAAAAACCTGCACATAAAACCATACTTACTAAAAAGTAATCAAACGGTTCTGGATGCTCTGCGTTGCCACCAGCGTTTACACTTTGATCGCTGATTACTTCTAGGTCGCCAAATTTAGCGCTTTGCTTTTGGCCTTCTAACATTGAAACTGAAATTTCCATTGTGTTTCCTTATATTTATTGCTGCAGATACTTTTAACGCAGTTAGCTTAAAAGTAGCGACTAAAGATACATATAGTTTAGGTTTATGAACCGAACAGTAATTCAAAGAACCCTGGAGGCTCATGTAGCTCATGATATTTTTTACGTAAATTATCTATATTTTTTAACGGTTCTTTTGCTGCACTTAGACCCTGCTCGTTCGCTGCTTTTTTAGCAAGCTCAGCTTGGGCAATCACTTTATCAAGGCCCTGCAATGACTGCTCAGGCTTTTTGTAAAACTTACCTGTTTTACTTACTTTTACTAGCTTTATAAATTCATCAATCGCAGTATTAAATTCACTAAGTTGAGTTGCCTGTACTGCTTGTTTATACGCAAGGCCCGTATTTTTCATATTTATTTCAAGATCGACAGATTGCTGCGCAAAAGACATTGAACTAAACAACAAGGTAAAAATAATAACTAAATACTTCATGGTCAAACCTATTAATTAAAGACAGCTAAATTGTACCAAGTTTACGCGCTAAAGTAACTTAAGGAGCAATTGAGACCCCCAAAACTGTAAAGGGGGTTTACACGTTTAGAGCTTTTTAAAGATTAATAATGAAAAATATTCAAACTTCACTTTATTTGAAAATAAAGCCTTACATTAAAGTCATTTTAAAACGGGATTTACATACATAATACTTACAACTAAGTACATATAACACTCACCGCCTGCTCTTTATATAAATTAGAATATTCCTAACTACTTTTAACTAAAAAATAATTGCTATAAAAACCATCTCTAAAATTATAAAAACTATAAACATGTAAACAGCATAAATACAAAACAAACCCACCATGTAAATTAACCATAAATAGCCACCTAATCTCCCCCCCCCATAAACTAGTGTAAAAAAGGCAATAATAGCCATTCAAATTATTTCAAGTTGCTTATTTAACAGTAAGTTACTTACTTTTAATAAGATTATCAGCATGCAATAATCGCCGCCCTCATAACAAAAGTTATAGGTTTTTATCTAATACAGACTGTATTAAGTAAAAATAAATATCGTATTAAATTACTATAAAATGTCCTTTGGGAAACACATGAAACGTCATAATTTACTTTCTAATAGCATTAAATGTGCATTAATTACTGCTGCTGCAACAGCAAGTAATTCTGTGCTTGCACAAGATGAGCAAGCAACAAAAATTGAACGCGTTGAAGTAACGGGTTCACGTATCTTACGTGAAGGTGCTATTGCACCTGCACCAGTAACAGTTATAAGCGGCGAGCAGCTAATTAATACTGGCGCTGTAAACATTGGTGAAGCGCTAAACAATTTACCAGCACTTGGCAATACATATTCTATGGCTAACTCAGGCCGTTTTATTGGTACCGCTGGTTTAAATATTCTTGATTTACGTAACATGGGTACAGACCGTACTTTGGTACTTGTAAATGGTAAGCGTCATGTATCAAGCTCTGCAGGTTCTCAAGCTGTAGATACCAATACTATTCCAAGTGTATGGGTTGAGCGTGTAGAAATTATCACTGGTGGTGCATCCGCTGTATATGGAGCTGACGCGGTAACAGGTGTTGTAAATTTTATACTAAAAGACAACATTGAAGGTATGGATTTTAGTGTTACCCGAGGTTTTGCCGATTTAAACAGCTACAACAACGAAAAAGCGACGTTCTCGTACGGCTCTAATTTTGATAACGGCCGTGGTAATGCAGCTTTTGCTATTGAGTACTCTGGCCAAGATTCATTAAATGCACTTGACCACCCTTGGACTAGCACATCTTTTAGCAGCTTACCTAACCAAGCCCAAACGGATGAAAACAAAAATAGTGCTGACTTTCCTGATGATATTTTAACACCTAATGCGGGTTATTACGCCATCAATGATTCAGGTGTTTATGCACTTGAAGATCCAACTAAGTATATTAATAGCTTTAACCCTGATAGCAGCGCACGTGATTTATACATAGGCAATAACGCAGATCCATATTCATGTGCAGAATGTGACTTTTTTAACTTAGGCCAATTTGAAGAAATACAACCTGAGTTTGAACGTTACAACGTAAACTTTAAAGTTAACTACGATGTGACCGACGATTTAAACGTCTACTTTGATGCAAAATACGTAAACAGCCAAGGCGAAAGCATAGGTCAACCTGCGTTTTTCTTTTTTGACAGCGACAACAGCATTAACATTGATAACCCTTACCTAGACCCAGCCATCAAAGCACGTATGCAAGAGGAAGGTGTTGATTCAATCATGGTTAACCGCATGATGAGTGACCTTGGCCGCCGCATTGAAAACAATACGCGTGAAACAACGCGTTTTGTTACCGGCTTAAAAGGGACTGTTTTAGAAGATTGGGAATTAGATACGTCAGTTGTATACGGCCAAACAGATCTAGAGCGTGAAAACGGCGCTAACATGATTTTAGCCAACTACTTTAATGCACTTGATGCCGTTGAAGATACAAATGGCAACGTAGTATGTCGTAGCGCTGCTGCGCAAGCTGACGGATGTGTACCTGTAAATATTATGGGTTTTGGCGCACCATCTCAACAAGCTATTGATTACATAAATACGGTATCAGTTGGTACTTCAACAATTAAGCAAACAGTTGTTTCTGGCTCACTTGCTAATGGCGCTATTTTTGAATTACCAGCAGGTTATGTAGGTATTGCATTTGGTGCCGAGTACCGTAAAGAAGAAAGCGAAACTAAAGAGCCAGATAACGCAGAAGGTACTTTCTTTAACGCACTGGGCGAAGATAAAGGCTCGTTCAACGTACGCGAAGTATTTTTTGAAGCGACGATGCCAATTTTAACTGACTTACCGCTTATCCAAGATTTAGTATTTGACACTGCAGTACGTCATGCTGACTACAGTACGATTGGCGAAGCAACTAGCTGGAAACTTGGCCTTGATTGGACTGTAAATGATGAGCTACGTGTACGTGTAACTCAATCTGCAGCACTTCGTGCGCCAAACATTAGTGAAGTATTTGGGGCAGCAAGTCAAACTTTCTACAATGTAGACGACCCGTGTCGCGCCGACAACCTAGGTGACTTATCAAACGGTGCAACACGTACTGCAAACTGTGCCGCATTAGGTGTAGCGAGTGACTTTAACTCAGGTTACGATGCAGCCTCATTAGATGGTTTAACTAGCGGTAACCGCGATGTAAAAGGCGAAGAGTCAACAAGTACAACTGTAGGCATTGTTTACCAACCAGAGTTTTTAGAAAACGCGCTGCTTACTATTGATTACTGGGAAATTGAACTTGAAGATGCGATTGACACAATCGACGCGCAAGACATTCTTGATCGCTGTGTTGATAGCGCAACAGGTATAAACAATCAGTACTGTAACTTAATTACACGTAATGCTAATGGTGAAATTACTTTAATACAAAACTCTGTATTAAATGTTGCCGGCCAAAAAGCATCAGGGATAGATTTTGAACTAGGTTACGACTTTGACGCGCTTGAAGGTAGCTTCAAAACCCGCTTAATTGGTACCTACTTAATTGAACGTAAAGATTACCCGTTCCAAGACGACCCTAGTAACTACATTGAATACGCAGGTACTACAGGTGAAGCTAAGTGGCAAACTAACTTATCTGTAAGTTATGTTATGGATAACTTTTTCTCAACAGTTGAAACACGCTTTTTAAGTGAAGTAGATTTATATACAAATGTTGAGCTTGAAAGTAACTCGAACCCAAGTAACCAAATGTCTTACGGTAAATACTTTATTACCGATATGACTGTTGGTTACAACTTCGATAGCGGCTTAGGCGTTAAAGTAGGTGTTGATAACGTATTTAATCGTAAACTTCCGTACGGTTCACGTGGTACAAGCGCGGGTAGCGCAAGTTACGATAACATTGGCCGCTTTGGCTACATTAACTTAAGCTACAGCTTATAATTAATAAAATAACTTATTAGGGCGTGTTGATCATTGGTGGGTGAATTTGCAGCAGTATGTTTGGTTTTTAGGCAAGGCAGAGCCTATGTAGTGTGGTTATTCCCCATAAATAGGCGATAACGCAGCATAAATACCAAACATGCGCTGCCCGAAGGGTTCTTTCTAGGGGCGATTAACTCTTTGTTGCCTACATGGATGTAGGTAAGGGGCGTGAGCAGGACGCGGAAGCTTTGCTCGGTTTTTACTTATTCTTACATGGATGTAAGCCAGTAGAATAACGCAGGAGCAGTTATCGAGCCCACTAGGTTACAAACCTCGCGTCGCGATTTAATCGCCCCTAGATTGAACAAATTTCAATCCACAAAGATCAACACGCCCTAGTTAAAACAAAGGCTCGCAGTGCGAGCCTTTTTTAATACATTTTATTTAATATTACTCAGCCACACGCTTTGGTATGGTTCCAGCTCTATTGTTAATTGGCTTTCTTCAATCGTTTTATCTGCCACCAAATCAAACCACTTTTGGGTGTTAATTAAGTTTAAGTCGGCTAATGTAAGTGTTTGTGGTTTATCGCTAATGTTATAAACACAAAATATGCTTTGGCGTCTGTCTATACTTTGTCGCCAAAAACCAAATAATCCGCCTGCTAAATGCAGCGTAAACTGTGTAGCATTTGGGTGGAAGGCACTTTGCTTTTTGCGTACTGCCAATAAACTTTTTATGCCGTTAAACACTTTATGATGATGACTGTACTTTTCACCAATTGCCGCCAGTAGCTTTGACTCTTGCCAACGATGGCGGTTAATAGCACGGTTATGCTGTGAATTTTCAAAGCGTTCGTAATCGTTAGTTGTACCCAACAAACTATGAATATAAAGCCCTGGGATACCTTCAAGCGCAAACATAATTGCGTGAGCACACATAAACCGCTCCAGGCCAAACTTATCTGGGCCATTGTGCGTTCCTTGGAGAGCATCAAATAAAGCAATATTTAGCTCGTACGGTGTATGCGTTCCATCGTTACTGGTTCGCATAGATACACGACCACCAAATTGCATAGTGGTACTTACTAGTGACGCCACTTCGCTGGGTTGCAATAAACCTTCAATTGGTCTGAGCCCTATTCCATCGTGCGAGGCTATAAAATTAAAGTATGCCGTACCATTTTGCGCAGGCGGCATGCTCATCATCCAATGCTTAATTGCAGTGCTATCGCCACTAAGTAATGTATGAAGCAATAAAGGCGGCAGTGCAAAGTTATAAATACTGTGCGCTTCGTTGGCATTACCAAAATAAGACAGGTTTTCTTGATTTGGAATATTGGTTTCGGTAATTATAACTACGCTCGGCTCTGCGTGCTCAATAAGTGTTCGCATTAGCCTTACGGCTTCATGTGTTTGCGGCAAGTTAATACAACTTGTATTAAGCTGCTTCCACAAAAATGCGACCGCATCGAGTCTAAATAAACGCACGCCATTGTCTAAATAATGCCTAATTATTCCCACAAACTCTTTAAGTACATCAGGATTGCCAAAGTCAAAATCAACCTGATCGTGACTAAACGTACACCATACGTGCTTTTCACCGCTTGGCGTTGTTACAGTATTTAATAACGATGAGGTTCGCGGGCGTACAACTTGGCTTAAATCATCCGTTAAGCTCGCCGTTTTGAAATAATCTTTACCCGGGTGTAAATCATTTAAAAAGTTCTCAAACCATACACTTCTGCTTGAGCAATGGTTAATAACCAAATCCGCCATTAGCTTTACATCTTTAGCGATATTTCGAATATCTCCCCAATCACCCAAGGACTCATTCACTTGCACGTAGTTCATTACGGCAAAGCCTTCGTCTGAGCTGTACGGGTAAAATGGCAATATGTGCAGCGCATTTAACTGCATATCACATTGCTCTTTTATAAACCTGTGTAGTGTTTTAAGCGGTGCCTCCATTGGGCTCGATACTGCAAATTCACTATCATCGTGTTTAATAATAGAGTCGCCATAAGCAATCAATACTATATCTTGTTCATCCCACCGGTTTGTATGGGGTGTCGGGTCGCGCAGTGCATTGCTACCTAGTATAATTTTAATGAGTTGCTGAGCAAGCTCAGTAACCGATAAAGGCAGCTCAACACCCTCATAAATAATATGAAGATGTTGCTCTACTCGTTGTAAAAATAATTCGCTAACTGTGCTCACATGCGCCCCTAATATTTATTGTTTAGACTTATAGGCTAATTAACCTGCACGCAGGTTAACTATATTCTTCGTTATCTAACTCTACGGCTTCTTTTAAGCGCTCAAGTACGTCTGGCATTGCTGATACAACACGGTTCCAACTTGGCACAAATGGCGCTTCCATTGGGTTTTCTAAAAAGTGTTGCCCTGCTTCCATAATATTTTGTGCAAACATTTCTACTGCTTTTTCTTCTTGGTGTACATCAAGCGTTAACCCGTTCATTAGCGCGTCGTTATGATACGTTTCTATAAAATCTAAACCGATACGGTAATAAGTCGCTTTTAATGAACGAATTGTTTCGCTGGTAAAAGTAACACCTTGAGTCGCCAGCTTTCTAAACAATGCCTTAGTAATATCAATCGACATTTTAGACAAACCTGCACTTTGATCATCAAGTGAAAGTTCTTGGTGTTTATGATCGTAATTATCGGCAATATCTACTTGGCACAAGCGGTTATGCGAATAGTTACGATACATTTCACTCAGTACACCTATTTCAAGGCCCCAATCACTTGGGATACGAATATCGTTTAATACATCGCGTCTAAACGAAAACTCACCTGCAAGTGGGTATCTAAAAGAGTCCATATATTCAAGGTAGTCGGTATTGCCTAAAATTGTTTTAAATGAGCGAAGCAATGGCGTTACTAATAAGCGCGATACACGGCCATTAATTTTGCCATTAGCAGTACGCGGGTAAAACCCTTTACAAAATTCATAGTTAAAACGCGGATGCGCAACGGGGTAAATTAAGCGAGCAAGTAGGCTTCTGTCGTAGGTTAAAATATCGCAATCATGCAGCGCGATAGACTCTACTTCTGCTGTTGCTAATTTATAACCCATGCAATACCACACATTACGCCCTTTACCCAGCTCACGTGGTGCAACACCTAGCTCTTGTAATTCTTTATCTAGTGCTTGTAAGCGTGGGCCGTCGTTCCATAATACTTTATGGTTTTGGTTTAGCTCTTTAAAAAAGCCTAGTGCATGACGGTACTGTGCTTCGTCGGCTCTATCTAAGCCTATCGTAATTTGTGATAAATATGGTACTTCGCGTAATTCACTAACTATATTTTGCAGCGCAGGGCCTTCAAGTTCACTAAATAACGAAGGAAGTATTAACCCCATAGGGCGCTGCTTACTAAAAGTAAGTAGCTCTTTTTCTAGGTCTTCTATTGGTCTGTCGGCAATATTATGTAGTGTTGTAATAATGCCATTTTGGTAAAAATCAGCCATGAGATGTTTGCTCCTCAGAAATACTTAAAATACTGCTAATACACGGCAACGACGTTATTTCTTCAATCCAGCCCAGCGGTGCTGGCGATTGAGAGTATCGTGCTTTGTTGTGCGACAATTTAACCGGCTTTTTACTCGCCGGATTGGCAATAATAATGGCGATATTTGCGTGCTCTAACATTTGCTTATCGTTATCGCTATCACCCAGTGCTATAACCGTGAGAGGCTTTCTGAAATGATGGGTAAACTGTTTAACTAACCACTGCTGTGCAGCGCTTTTATCGGTATTTTTGGCAATATGAATGAAGCGTCCACCAATTTTTATATCGTAGCCGAGTGCTTCAACGTCGTTTACAAAGGCTGTGAGTAATTCGTCATTGCCATACCAATAAAGAGGGTCTGAATAATCGCGAGTTTGTGCGCGTCTTGCTTGTGCATCGTTTAGCCCGGTAAGCTCTGATATTTGCTCACTCGATAAGTCACTAAACAATTTGTAATGCGCTTTATAATCCGCCTTTAAAGTATTTAAATCATTTAATAAACTCGATAACGGCTTTGCCATTGCGTAGCACCAATAAGCGCCTACTTTTTTACAACCAATTGGCTTTAATTCAAAATAGTCTTCTGGAATAAATACCGCTGCACCGTTTTCGACAATAAAAGGTTGTTGAATATTTAAATCGTTTTTAAGCTCTATAACTTCGCAAAAAGTTTTGCTGGTATTAAACACCACAGGAATATGCGCATTTTGCAGCTGCTGTAATAACTCACTAATATTATTTGTATTGTAATCGGCGTGATCGAGTAATGTACCGTCCAAATCTGTAAAAATAATAGGTTGAAGGGTGTCATCACTTGTTAGGTGCATACCGCTAATATCTCGGTTGCTATCAAGTTCAATTAAAGCATTTGCTTTAGCGCTCAGTGTGTTTAAGTTCTCACGCGTAATGCGCTCAAAATGAGAAATAAAATACACCAATTGCTCGTTAGTCATGGTGCCTGAGCCTTCACCTTTTTTGGCTATTAGCTTTTGTTCTTGCTCTTGTCGCCATGTAAAAACATCACTAAAACTCGGTGCTTTTAGCATAACTGTATAATCAATTAGGTTAAAAACGGCTTTATATTCATTTGCCAAACAGCTATTTACACAGCGGCGCCAAACGCCTTCTTTATCAAACTGTTGCTCTAGCTCGTTAAGCGGCTCACTCAATGAAAACAACGGTTGTGGCTCACTGCCCACACACCACCCTTCTAAAATAACAATATCAACTGGCTTTTCATTTGTTAGCCAATCACTTGTTGGCACGCAGTCGTCTTCGTGTTTATTAAAACGGGGAAGCGGTACGTTTACCTCTCCTGCCAGTAAATTAGTTATTGTGCTATTCATTAACGCTACGTCGTGAGTACCCGGTACTCCGCGAGTAGTAAAAAGAGGATGTACGTCTTTGGCAAGCTCAGCACGTGCTTGTTTTGCTAAATAAAAGTCATCAATTGACAATGCTACACTGTTAAGTGGTGTGTTTTTAGAAAACCACGTAACTAAAAAATCTGCGAGTGTTGTTTTTCCTGAGCCCTGGCATCCATTTATGGCAACAAAAATAGGAGTATTTGTTTTTTTAGATTCGAGGATGTCATGCGCAAGTGGAACAAAATATTGCTCACTCAAATATTGATACTTTAAAGGCAGTTGGTGTTTTGCTAAAAACGGGGTTATATCCACAATATTGGCCTCTGACATAGTAACTCCTTTGCATACGATGCGTTCTGGAAATTAAATGCAGATACTAGACCATTATTATTTTTGTATATTTATTAATAGGTTAAAAAAATAGCGCATTGAAAATGCGCTATTTTGGTGCAATATTTTTAACTTACGTGCACTATTAACTCTCTTGAGGCTGCGCCTTAGGTAATACAAGGTTGAGTACAATGCCTAAAATAGCGCATAAACTTACGCCCTCTAAACTAAATTGGCTACCACCTATATGCATACCGCCAATACCGCACACCAAAATAAGTGCAACAATACTTAAGTTACGTGGTGCTGTTAAATCATCGCCCGACTTAACTAATGTATTTAAACCCACTACAGCAATAGAGCCAAAAAGTAGAATCATAATGCCGCCCATTACAGGTACAGGTATAGTCTGTAAGCCAGATCCCATTTTAGCAACAAAGGCTAAAATAATGGCGATAATGGCTGTCCACATCATTACTTTAGGATTGAAGTTTTTGGTAAGCATAACTGCCCCCGTTACTTCTGAGTAAGTAGTGTTAGGCGGGCCACCAAATAATGATGCTGCAGACGTCGCAAGGCCATCACCAAACAAAGTACGGTGAAGCCCAGGCTTTTTCAAAAAGTCTTTATTGGTTACTTGGCTTATAGCCATCATATCGCCAATATGCTCAATTGCAGGTGCTATTGCTACAGGCACCATAAACAAAATAGCCTGCCATTTAAACTCAGGCCATGTGAAGTTTGGTACAGCAAACCACTGTGCGTTAGTTACTGCATCAAATTGCACAACGCCCATACCAAGCGATAAACAATAACCCGCAACAACCCCTGCCAGAATAGGTATAAGCTTAAATACGCCTTTTCCCCACACTGCAAAAATAAGCGTAACCACTAACGAGAACAACGAAATATAAATAGCACTGTTGTAATCAATAATTTGAATACTTCCGTCGCCACTTTTACCCATCGCCATATTTACAGCAACAGGTGCAAGCGCTAAACCAATAACCATAATTACAGGGCCTACAACCACAGGCGGTAAAATTTTATGAAGCGTTGCAACGCCCTTAAATTTTACTAATAAACTTAAAAGCATATAAGCAAAGCCCGCTACCATTAAGCCGCCCATAGTGGCTGGCACGCCCCACATTTGCACAGCGGCAATAATGGGTGCAATAAAAGCAAATGATGAAGCTAAAAATATAGGCACTTGGCCTTTAGTCACTACCTGAAACAGCAAAGTACCAATGCCAGCGGTAAAAAGCGCAACATTAGGATCCAAGCCCGTTAAAAGTGGCACTAATACCAGTGCACCAAATGCTACAAACAGCATTTGCGCGCCTGTTAAAATAGTTTTTATTGAAAAGGTGTCATTATTTTGCACTTAAAGATTCCTAAACAGTACCGAATATTTTGTCGCCCGCATCGCCTAAACCAGGGATAATATAGCCCTTTTCGTTTAAGTGGCTATCTACAGAGGCTGTAAATATTTCTACGTCGGGATGTGCTGTAAGTGTTTTTTCCACACCTTCTGGTGCAGCTACTAATACAATTACTTTGATTTCTTTACAGCCTGCTTTTTTAAGCATATCGATTGTGGCAATCATTGAGCCACCGGTTGCAAGCATAGGGTCAATAACTAAGCTTAAGCGCTCATCAATATTACCAACAAGCTTTTCAAAATATGGTACTGGCTCTAGCGTTTCTTCGTTACGTTCAAGACCAACAACACTTACTTTAGCGGCTGGTAATAACTGCATAACACCGTCCATCATGCCAAGACCAGCACGCAAAATAGGCACTACGGTAATTTTTTTACCTTTAATATGCTCTACTTTTAATTTATTGCCATCCCAGCCTGTAATTTCGTTATCTTCTAACTGTAGGTTTTTAGTTGCTTCGTAGGTTAATAAGGTTCCAACTTCAGAACATAATTCACGAAAGCTTTTAGTACTAATACCATGCGCTCGCATTAGGCCTAGTTTATGTTGAACAAGAGGGTGAGAAATAACGTGAATTGCCATGATATAAACCTACTGATACAAGAATTTGCAGTATTTTATATTAAAAAAGGTCATTTGACCTGTAGTTTTAAAGAGATTTTCATACATCGTGCCAAAATGTATTGTTTTGCTTGATATTTATGCAAGAGATTAGCAAAACCTGTTTATTAAATGTTACCCGCTAACCAGCTGTTTACTTGCTGTTGCATATAACTATTTATTTTTTGATGCTCGGGGCTCCACCCAGCTAAAAATCGATAAAAGTCAGCCCATGCAGCAGGCCATAAAGCGAGCCAATCGTCAGCTATTTTACTTGCTGGTGCCCAAGGGTGATAAGCTGTAATAGCAGCCTTTAAATTGTCAAAATAATACACAAGGTACTCATCAGCGCACTCGTGTAATTGTGCATCACTCAAGCAACTGGTCATAAAATACATTACATCAATTATCCCAGAACCTGCACCTATATACTGAAAATCATAACCGAGTATTTCATCGCGCTCATTTGCTGCAAAGTTAGCAAGTTTTGCATCGCCATGAATCAGCGTTTTATACGTACAACTTTGTAGCTGCTCATCTATTTTATGTGCAGCATTTTTAATATCGGACTTTTTATCAAGGTTATCTTTTAGTTTATTAAACTCATCTGGGCGCGTGCTTAAATGCCAGTAGTTGCCTTGCTGCCATAACCCTTCAGCGGGTTTACTTAAGTTAAACGCATGAAAGTGTGCAAGCCACCTTAATATAGCTTTAACATGTTGCGGCCCTGCTTGAGTAAACCCATGTTTGGTGAAATCCTTAAACACCAGCGCATATTCATCATCTTTATTAATTGCACCTATACATTCAATACTTTGCGCATGTACTGGTAAATGCTGGCTATAAAGCTTATAAAATGTGTATTCAACACTATATGAGTGCTGCTTTCTTTTAAGCGCAAATTCGCTTTGTTTAATTTTAGGATGGTTTATATAACTGGGTATTTTAATCGCTTTAATAACGCAGGCTTTATCATCAAGCTGGCACTGCACAATACTGCCACATCCACTCCAAAGTGATGTAAGCGTATCGCCAATTTCAATGTGCTTAAAGTGAGGTTGTAATAAAGGAATGTAAAATGCCATAGCTATATTAAGTAATTAAGTTTTTTGTAGTTTAACATTAGTGGACGTTTTTCATAAAACTAAGGCATAAGAAAGCTCCACTTGGTTTTATACAAGTTTGTATGTAAATAGTGGCCAAAATCACTATGCCACAACAGAGTGATAACTTTTTGATAGGTTCTTAACGTCATAAATATAATTATTGATTTGAATAAGCTCATCACTTGAGCATACGTTAGCGAAACTCCCTGCTGTGAAAGTCGAACTTAGTAGCAATACTAAATGACTAAGTTTCATATTTGAAAACATACGCCTCCCTTCAAGCTAACGCTTACATAAGCGGAAAATTATAGTTGGCTAAAATTTTGAGGAACGAAAAAGAGCCAACTGTAAATTTTCCGTTTGATGTTCTTGTTAGTTGCAAATAGTCAATTTAACCTTTGTCTACTTTTTGCTTTTTCTTGAGAGAAAAACCAAATACTGCACCTACCGCCATACCAAAAAGAACACCTAATAAAATATTCTGGATGATAATTCCTATTGCAACACCTATTGATATGCCAATAGCTAAACCAAACTTTATCGGGTTTTTTACCGCACCTGTTTTATTCCAATTACTCATCAGAGTTCCCTTTGCAACTAACTTTTAAATAAGGGGCGCAGGCACGTAGGGCATAATGGCGAAGCCGCCCTGCGTGTATGCGTCCCAGCGAACGAAGTGAGTGACTTGATTTTTTTGTTATGTGTTTAACTGAACCTCGAAAGAGAACCCGTTAAATACAACCTCAAATACAGAACCTGAACGCATGGCGATAGTGTGAGTAAATCCTCCGGATTTCAAACCCACCTCATGTGAAAGAATATCACCATGAAATGTATCGTTGGCGTTCAGTTCATTACGTTGACCAACAAAACCGTATTTAGAAACATTCAAATACTTAAGTATTAATTCTCGGTCATGATGTTGCCCAAGCAAGTTAATTTCTACTGATAAGCTACAATTAAATGGCCGACTAGCATTTCTATTTTCTTTAACCACAAGAGAGACAATCCATGCATCATGTAAAGAATCTGCATGGCTCAATTCGTAGTGTTCAGTGTTTGAAGAAAACTTAAACAACTCTACTGGCAGGACATCTTTGAGTGAAAGGATGTACTCCATATATTCATCAAAACTTCTTTGCATATCCTTGTCGCTTCCTTCACACATAACGCTTACATAAGCGGAAAATTATAGTTGGCTAAAATTTTGAGGAACGAAAAAGAGCCAACTGTAAATTTTCCGTTTGATGTTCTTGTTAGTTGCAAATAGCCAATTTAACCTTTGTCTACATTTTGCTTTTTCTTGAGAGAAAAACCAAATACTGCACCTACCGCCATGCCAAAAAAACACCTAATAAAACATTCTGGATGATAATTCCTATTGCAACACCTATTGATGTGCCAATAGCTAAACCAAACTTTATCGGATTTTTTACCGCACCTGTTTTATTCCAATTACTCATCAGAGTTCCCTTTGCAACTAACTTCCCGCATAACGGGCAAATATACGTAGGCTAAAATACCGAGCGAAGCGCAGGGAGCCTACGTGTATTTGTCCCTAGCGAGCGCAGCGAGTGTTAATGCGTTTGTTATGTTCGTTCTTTAATAAACGAGCGATGAAACCAAATGTAATAGATAGCCATAGCTGTGCCAATTGGAATATTTAAAATATTTATGTACGCAGCAATTTGAGCAGGAAAATAAGCCCAAACTTTATTACGCAGTAATCCGAAGCCTGCAAAGGACATTAAGAAGAAGCTAGCAACAAATACTAGGGTGATAACCCCTTGGATGATGCCAAAAGAAGCTGCGTTATTTACAAAGGTCATACCGACAATAATGAAAAATAAAGCTCCGATTACGAAAAATAAAGCTCCTAAAATAATCCTATGAGTATTCATTCTCTTCCTAGAACATAACTTTTAAATAAGGGGCGCAGGCGCGCAGGGCATAATGGCGAAGCCGCCCTGCGTGTATGCGTCCCAACCCGCGCAGCGAGCGATCTTGATTTTTTTGTTAGGTAACATTGCAAATATTACCTAGTAACTTGCTGACTTTATAACTTAATAGTGTGGCAACTATTAACGCTATAATTTGAAACGGAATTAGAAAAAAACCACCAATTAGTAACGCTTGTATTAAATACCCATTGAGTAGCCCTGACACTACAAAGTAGCCCATAAAAACGAGATTTAGCAACAATAACACTAGAGCTTTAGAGTTGGGGAATTTACCTTTAAACAATAAGGCTGCATTGACCACGAACATCAGTGGAGTCGTTAAGTAAGTCAATACAAGTATTTCTGTTCCCATTCCCTGTTACCTAACGCCTCATTAAGAGGCAATAAAATAGCTGGTTAAAATTAGCGAGGCACGAGCAAAAACCAGCTGTTTTTTGTCCTGCTTTAATGCCTTGTTAGGTGTTTTTTTGACCTAGCCACCCTTGATACTTTTTATACAGTCTGATGATAACCCTATTGGCTCCATACTATACCGTATGCCCGCTATATCCATTTTATATGGAAAACTATAAGCTTTTATCAACTCCAATGTATCCATATTTAACATAAATGTATATTCAATATTTTTGGCTGGAAAAGCAGCTATGATATTAAAATATGGTGGTAATTTGCTACGAGTGTGATACCAAGAGCTTGAAAATGAAAGCTCACTTTTAGCGAAAAATTTAGAGATGCACTCAGGAATTAGTAATTTTCGATCTGCTATTTGTAAAGTTAAATTTTGAACTTTGAAAGTTGCTGGTAAATATTTGGCAGGCAATCCTTTCAGTTTACCGTCCTTTTGAATAGTTATGCCTGTGTCTTTATGAGCAAAACTAAAGAAGCTAAAACACATTAAAAATAGTAAGAAACTTAATCTCATCCTTAGAAACACCTAACGCCCTAATAATGGGCAAAAAATTGTTGGCTAAAATGTTGAGGAACGAAAACAGCCAGCTGTTTTTTGTCCTTATTAATTAGCTTGTTAGCAAGCTATTTAACCACAAGTTTAACGGATTTACCTACATTAAGTCTGTGTGATACCAGAAATATATCTAATGTTAAATTTAATGGCTCTATCTTTGATTTTTGAGGCTCTAGCCAAGGGAATACCAATTTCATTACTCCATTATCTATACGTCCAGTCATGGGCGTATCCGGAAATATTAAATCAGGTTGTTTTCCTTCGTTGAGTCTAATGTAAACACCAAAATCTGAAATTTTATATGAACTGCTTTTTGGAAGAGATACGCTTAACTCTATAATTCCGAAATCAGAACAAGCTGAACTTCGTTTGCCTGATCCCCGAGACAAACTACTTAATTCCACTACTGGCTCTGGCACTAGCTCCCAAAAGTAACCGTTTTCGGGTTGTTCAAGGGTAACCGCATTCCAACTATCGGGAATTGGGGTAAACATTCTCCAACCAGCAATTGAACAGGAAAGACTGTTGAATGAGACCAGATTACAAAGTAGTAAAAATAATAGTGAGTATTTCACCGAGCTTTCCTTGCTTGCTAACGCCTCATTAAGAGGCTGATAAAAGTTTGCTAAAATGTGTAGCGAAGCGGAACCGAGCAAACTTTTAGCAGTCCTGCTTTAATGACTTGTTATATAGCACTTACCACGAAACTTGCTCCATTATGCTTCGATACGAACCTAAAGCCTTATAAATAGCAACTTTTGTAGAATGATTTTTCTTGATAATTTGATACAAAGCTACAGGTAATAACCAAACAAGAAAAAGCACTATTTGAATAAACAATATTGCAAATACTAAATCAAAAGCTTGGATAAATGCTAAGAAAATAACGGATAAGTTTAATACTGTAAATATCCATATTGCTTTACGTGCGTCAGATTTAATTTGATTGATATTTTCTGATGACTTCGAATCTTCCACAATAATCCTTGTGCTATATAACGCTTTGCTAATTGGCTGCCGCAGCGAAGCGTAGGCAGTCCAGTGGAGGCCACGCTTTTTGTGGCCGGAACGAAATTAAGCAACTTGTTATAAGCCATTTGTATTTACCCGTTGCCCGCAATGAATACAGACTATGGAACCAGAGAACCAATGCCAAACCACTTTTGTCCAGTCGCCAC